>JAVMKL010000137.1:0-4968 GCA_031732875.1 Candidatus Competibacter sp.
GGCAGCCGCGCGGCTCGTGGTTGGGCAGATCGTCGCGGGTGCGCGGATAGTCGGTCTGCTGGGTTTCCCAGGTGACCAGGCCGTTCTTGACGTAGATTTTCCAGCTACAGGAGCCGGTACAGTTCACCCCGTGAGTGGAGCGCACGACCTTGTCGTGCTGCCAGCGGGCGCGATAGGCGTCTTCCCAACCACGGTCCTCGTTGGTAACGATGCCGTGATCGCCGGAGAAAGTATCGGTGACTTTCTTGAAGAAATTCAGCCGGTCGAGAAAATGACTCATGATGATTGACCTCGCTTCAAGGGTTCCCTCGCCCCCTTGGGGGAGAGGGTTAGGGTGAGGGGGTAACGCGCGCCCTCACCCTAACCCCTCTCCCACGGGGAGAGGGGAGAAATAATCAGCACGGTTTCTCCGCCCCACTACGGGCGTAGTACCACCAGTTGATGGCGATGTTGAACAGGTAGAACACCGCCGCGCCGTAGAAAAAGGCATTGGGCGAACCGGTGGCGGCGAACGACCAACCGATCAGCATTCCGAAGATGAAGGGGCCGAACGAGGCCATCGCCGCCGTCCAGCCGATGATGCCGCCGGCCTGGCGCGGTTCGAAAATCATCGGCATCTGCTTGAAGGTGGAAGCGTTACCGACACCGCTGAAGAAGAACACGCCCAGCATCATCCCAATGAATAGCGGGAAATCCGCCATCGAGGCTGGGTGGGTGTAGAAAGTCACCCCGATGGCGCAGGCCAGCAAACCGATCCCGGACCAATGCGTGACGATGGCGCCGCCCAATTTGTCCGAGATCGGACCGGCGATAACCCGGGCGGCGGCGCCGACCAGCGGACCGAGGAAGGCATAGGCCAAGGGATCGGGACCACCCGGCAAGCCGGTGTAAATCTGTTTGATCATCAACGGAAAGGTGGCGGCGAAGCCGGAGAACGAGCCGAAAGTCATGATGTAGAGCGACGTCATCCAGAAACCGTGGATGTTGGTGAAATGGAAGATATCGAGTTGTTCCCGGAAATTGGCCCGCACTGGAACCGACTTCAGCATCGCCCAGGCGGCAATGGCGAACACCACGATGAACGGCACGTAGATCAACGCCGCGTTTTGCAGCCACATCGGCTTGGTGGCGGCGCCCGGCGCGGTGGGCACGAAGGTTTGAGACGCGCCGGCCAGCGTGCCGAACAGGGCGAAGCCGATGATCCACGGGGTCACGAACTGCACCACGCTGACGCCGAAATTGCCGATGCCGGCCTGAATCGCCAGCGCCGTGCCTTGCAGGCGCTTCGGGAAAAACAGGCTGGTCGAGGGCATGAACGAGGAGAAATTACCGCCGCCCAGCCCCGCCAGAAAAGCCAGCAGAAGGAGTATCCAGTAAGGGGTAGTCGGGTCCTGGATCGCGTAGAACCAGCCCAGCGCCGGAATCAGCAGCGACAGGGTCGAAAAGGTCACCACATGGCGGGTGCCGTACAGCGGGACCAGGAAGGTGTGAACGGCGCGCAGGATGCCAGATGCCAGTCCCGGCATGGCCGCGAGCCAGAACAACTGGGTCGGCGTCAGCTTGAAGCCGATGTTGGGCAGGCGCACCACCAGCGCGCTGACCACAAACCAGACGATGAAGGCCATCATCAGGTTCAGGGTGGTGATGGTCAGCGTCTTCCAGGCCAGACTCTTGCCGGTGCCTTCCCAGAACCCCGGTTCTTCCGGGGTCCAGGTACTCAACCAGGTACGGGGGTTATGCTCGGTCATAGGGTTTTCGTGCTCCAGTCGCGGAAAGGGAAGTTTTTTTATTCGGCAAATCCCCCCAGCCTCGCCACCCCCCTTATGCAAAGGGGGGTTGGGGGGTATTTCTCAGCACGGCGCTTCCACGTTCTTGCCGGCATACCAGCGCCAGGTGATCGACAGACAACTTACATAAAACAGGGCGAACACCACCAACGCCGCCTGATAGCCGCCGGTCAGATCGATAGACGCGCCGTAGGCGATGGGAATGAAGAAGCCGCCGAACGCCGCCACCGCCGAACTGAACCCCAGGGTGGCGGCGGCCTCGGTCGCGGCCAGGCGCGATGCCTCTTCCAACGCGGCATGGTCCTTGCCATGCACCTGACGCTGGCGCAGGACGCGGAAAATGATCGGGATCATGCGGAAAGTGGAACCATTGCCGATGCCCGCGCTGACGAACAACACCAGATACATGATCACGAAGCCGATCGCGTTGCCGCCGCCGTTTGCCCCTGGCAGAAACAGCAGCGCGCCCAGCGACGCCGCCGTCATCGCCGCAAATACCCCGCAGGTGATAGTCGCGCCACCGATGCGATCCGACAGCCAACCGCCAAGCGGCCTGACCAACGCCGCCAGCAACGGGCCGATGAAGGCGAATTTGAAGGCGTCTACCATCGGAAACTGGCTGTTGACCAGCATCGGGAACGTGACCGCCAGACCGATGAAGGAACCGAAGGTGCCGGTGTACAGCCAGCTCATCAGCCATTGATGCTTGTGGCGGAAGATCGCGACCTGTTCGGCGAAGCCGGCCTTGACCGTGGCGATGTTGTCCATGCCGAACCAGGCGGCGACCGACGCGGCGACGATGAACGGCACCCAGATGAAACCGGCGTTCTGTACCCAGATTTGGGTCGTCACTCCGCCATCCGTATGGCTTTGCGCGCTGCCCCCCAAAATCCACAACGCCCCGCCGTAGATGGCGATGGGCACGATCAACTGGGCCAGTCCGACGCCGAGGTTACCGATGCCGCCATTCAAGCCCAATGCAGTGCCTTGCAGCCGCTGCGGATAGAAGAAGCTGATGTTGGCCATGCTGGAGGAGAAGTTGCCGGCGCCCAGGCCGCACAACAGGGCGATGGCCACGAACACCGCGTAGTTGGTGTTGGGATCCTGCACCGCGACCCCGATCCACAGGGTCGGCAACAGCAACAGCGCGGTGCTGAATACGGTCCAGTTGCGTCCGCCGAAGATCGGTACCACGAAGGAATACAACGCTCGGAAGAAGGGGCCGGACAAACCTGGCAGCGCCGCCAGCCAGAACAGTTGGTTTTGCGAAAACTGGAAGCCGACGTGCGGCAGCTCGACCACGATCACGCTCCACACCACCCAGACCGCGAAAGCCAGCAGCAGGGCAGGCATGGACAACCACAGGTTGCGGTTGGCGATGCGCCGGCCGGTCTTCTCCCAAAACGTCTCGTCGTCCGGCCGCCAGTCCACCAGCAGATGCCGGCGGCGATGCGCCCGCTCGACCAGTTCGGCGCCCGCCAGTTCGGCGCGAACCTCGGCATGCCGATCCAGAATGTCTTCGCGCTCGTTCTTCTCGGCCACCCAGGTCCAGATCATGGTGACCACCACCAACAGGAACATGAGCATGAAGCAACTGCTGCGCACGCCGATGGCGTCGGCGGCGACGCCGAACATGATCGGCAGGACGAAGCCACCCAAGCCACCGATCAAGCCCACGATGCCGCCCACCACGCCCATCTGGGTCGGAAAATGATCTGCCAGACTGCGATAGACGCTGGCCTTGCCGAAACCCTGCGCCAGGCCGACGACGAACACCAGTACCGTGAACAGGACGACGCCGATCCCAAGATTGACCGCCACATCGCCCTTGATGCCGTGGATGACCATGGTGGTCGGCGGATAGCTGAGCAGGAACAAGCAAATCAGGCTGACCCAGAGCACCCACCAAGTCACGGTGTTGCCGCCCCATTTGTCCGAGGCCCATCCACCCAGGGCGCGAATCGCTCCAGAGGGCAGGTCGAAGAAGATGGTCAGGAACGCGGCGGTCGCCAGCGGCAGGCCGTATTCGCCGACGTAATACTTGGGCAGCCACAGCGCCATGGCTACGAATGCGCCGAACACATAGGCGTAAGCCAGACCAAAGCGCCAAACCCTCGGGTCGAGCAGCGGCATGAGTTGCTGGCCGAGCGTGGGCCGGGCCCGGTTCTGTTGCGCATCCCTCTCGTGCAAGGGATCGGTATAGGTGAAAAACCAGAACAGCACCGCCATCGCCACCATGGCGACGGCGTAAATTCTGGGGACCATCTGCCAGGCGCCGAACACCCCGATGATCATCGGAGCGATGAACTTGGTCAGCGACGAACCGGCGTTGCCGGCGCCGAAGATGCCCATCGCCGTGCCCTGTCGCTCCTTGCTGAACCAGGCCGAGGTGTAGGCGATGCCGACCGCGAAGGAGCCGCCGGCTAGCCCGACGAACAGGCCGAGCACCAAATATTGCCAGTATTCGGTGGCGTAGGTGACCAACCAGGTCGGAATCGACACCAGAAGCATCTGGATGAAGAACACGATCCGCCCGCCGTAGCGGTCGGTCAGGATGCCCAGCGGCAGGCGCACCAGCGAACCGGTCAGAATCGGCGTCGCGACCAGCAGACCAAATTCGGTTTCATTGAGATTCAGTTCGGCCTTGATCTTGATCCCAATGACGGAAAACATGACCCACACGGCGAAATTCACCGCGAAGGCCATGGTGTTCATGGTCAGAACGGAGATTTGTTTTTTTTGGAGCGTAGCCATTGCGGACCTCGCGAAAAATGCTGCGAGTGCAATATTACGCGTGAGGGAGAGGAAAAAATTTGATATGGATCAAGATATTCCTGGTCCGCAAGACGCCTGCGCCAAGGAATAATACCTCTTTTGGAGTATGTTAATTACACGGCTAATTATTTGTTTCTGATTATTTTCTGAAGGGGTATCCGAGTTGGCGGAACCCGTCGGAGGAGGAGAGATAACTCAATAGAGGTATCCCGAAATAAGCGGGGCTGGAAGGAGGGGGATCCCGGGCATGCCCGGGAGAGAACGGTAAATCGAAGCAGAAAAGGCGCGCCGCTAGCGGCGCGCGCCTCTCAAATGAATGGAAAATTGGGTACCGATTCGAAAACTCGCGTTCGACCGGGTTGCGAGTCGTTAGAAGCGCCGACGGCCACCGCCGCCGCCGCCGCGC
>JAVMKL010000138.1:0-27934 GCA_031732875.1 Candidatus Competibacter sp.
GCCAAAAATTGTGATATTATACAATATGTTCTGAATGACCTTAAAAGGGCTGCCTTGATGTCTTCTTCGTTCAGGCAGGGGACAACACGCAGATCCTTGTCGACGGATTCCATGGATGTTCCTTTACCGGAGGGATGTCGCGTGACCTTAAACGCCTTATTTCCGATATGGATATTGATCACCGAACCATCAAATTTATTGACATAGTATCGGTCTACGTCAACCAATCCGGAAACGACCCCTTCACCCAGTCCATAACCTGCTTCAATGACAATCACATCTCTGCCGCTGACGGGGTCCGTCGTGAACATTACCCCGGAGACCTGCGAATCAAACATTTTTTGCACAACAACCGCCGGCTTGATTGGCCCTTGCTGAATGATCCGGCTATTCCGGTATAGAATACCTCTGATCAACCAAAATGACATCCAAACTTTCTTGATCGACTCCAACAATTCCGCCGGACTAACATATAAAAAAGTCTCCGCTGCCCCGGCAAATGTCGCTTCCTCCGTATCTTCCTGTAAACCGGAAGACCGTACGCTCAAACAAGTATTCTGTAAGCCGCAAGAAGCGATGGCCTCCATGATTTCAAGACCTACGCCTGAGGTAACATCCAAATTACCTTGGAATATTAAATCCCGAATTTGCTCCGATAACTCCACAATATGCCTGCGGTGATCTTTATCCGAAATGATTTCCCCCATGAGAATAGTATCGATAGCGGTCGTTATCCGCATAAAGGTTCCCAGCAAGTTATTCTCTTCAAGGAATCGTTGGAAAGCAAAAGTCGTGATCATCAATGCTTGCGGGACTTGGGCGCCATAATGTTTAACAAGATTTTCGATTTCACCAAGATTGGCACCTTTCCCACCCACCAACTCAACGGAATCGGCATCCACTTCCTCCAGTGGGATACAAATCCGCTGGGATTCGACAACTCGTTTTCTTTTCGCTCTTGCCAGTTCATCCGTTTTCAGTTGCAAGTGCACGACCATCGCTTTGGCTAAAATATTTTCCTCTCGCATGCGCTTAAAAACCCCAGCCAAAGATAGTTGTACTTCCCGCTTCATTCTGTTGTAGGCATCTCCTGTTTGACCTGCCGGGTCTTTGATATCGCCGATTTCTCGCGCATTTCCATAATCGCTTAGCAGAAAAATCTTGCCTGAGGAAGCTGGATACTTCTCTTTCAGTAATTGAACGTGAAAAGATTCCATCGCCAAAATGATATCGGCTTCATGAATATCAATTTCCTCGATTCTTCTACTACGGTGGGTTTCCGCCTGTATTCCATCTTCAGAAAGAAGCAGGGCTTGACCTATTTCAGACATGGGACAATTTTCAAGGGCCGCAACACCGCGTGAAATAACTTTAACACCATATATTTTTTCATCATCGAGCATCTTTTTTAATAAAAATTCAGCCATGGGGCTACGGTCGACATTAGCCGTACATACCAGCATAATCAGTGGTTGCTTATTATTATTCCTTCTGTATCCAAGGCGACGCAGGGTCTGCCGTATAAGCGGCAAATCGTCTTCGGTCAAATTTTTTCCCGATAGGATTTCTACTTCATGAAGTATGGATGCCCTGAGTAAAGCGATGCGCGGGTGACGACGTAGTTGATCGATGCGCTTTTCGAATGCATGCAATCGCTGATCCGATAAATTCAGACTGTTCACCAGAACCATGACCTGAGCCCATTGGCGCTCGATCACCGCAATTATATTGAGCGCTCTCCATAGCACCTTCACTCGGGATATATTGTGCTCGATCTCCGACAATAGCCCTTCGAACTCGGTAAAAGCATTCTGCTGGAGTCGTTGCATAACCGTATTAATATAAGCGATGCTTTTTGCTGGAAACGCGACCGTCTTTCCGTCCACGCGTATTCCAGCGCAAGCATGTCGCACGACATCGATTAATTGCTTGCGCGCGCTAGGATTGATACGCTTGTCCCATAATGCCTCGGACAATATCAAACCGAGAATATCGGATACGGTCTGCTCCCGATGATTATGCATAGTGATATCCAATGGAACGGTTACCAACCACCGTTCGAGATCAACAGACATTTTATCGCCGGACACAATTCCCTGGATCAAACCGTGCGCTTGCTCGAGATGGTCTCCCTCCATGGGTATGATCGACACGATGCCCTGTGACGCCCAAACCAGGACCATGTCGCCCTCGCGCACTTCCACCGTTTCAGAAACCATCGAATCGCTGATCCAAAACCCTTCCGATGTTTTCCTCATCTGGCCCGGATGTCTTTCTTCAAGCAGAACCATGACTCCCGTTGAAGAGTGTACCCACTCGGCGTGGGGAAGAATCAATGCGGGGATGGCAAATTCCCGTGTGGTGACTCCAGCGTGACTGAGTAAACCACCACTGGTGACAATGACCGCCTCAGCGGATCGAATCGCTTCGATATCTTCTGGAGTTGTAAATGGGACCAAGAGAACGCGCCCGTCACGGGTCTGCGGGTTGAAACAATAATTGCGGTCGAGAGTAATGCGCCCGATACGAACGGACCCATCTCCAACCGAGGCCAATAGGCCTCTGATGGAGATGCCGATAATCGTACTGTGCTCGCGAGGTTGTCCGATCAACAAGCGATGAGAAACAGCCCTTTGAAATCCGGGAACCTGAATTTTTCCAGGCGCGGCATAGCCAGCTTTACGCAATATTCTCCTAAGCTCGGCAAGGGTAAGCCATTCTCCACCTTCTGGCGCTTTTAGGTATTGGCTGAATGCATACAATATCGCACGATTCTCTTCGTCGGCTAAACCATATACCACCAGCCACTCATTAGGTGCCAGCTCTCGCTGAGCTCTCATCAGCGTAAGTTGATCGATGCTGCCGATCGTGCCGAAATCCAAATGGAGATCGGATTTATTTAGCAGAACTGCCATGCGCAACGCTTCGAATTCATGGGTAACAACCGTACTGACAATCTCCTTAAGTGGCTGATAGCCCGGATTCCTTTCGGCAAGTCCCCGAGCATTCAGTCGCAGCTCCTGGCGGCCTAAAGCATTTCGCAGAGGTTTATTAAAGTATTCATCGATAATCTCCTGCCCCACCCCTCCTTTACCGGATTGAATAACAGGCAATTCAACCGTTTGCAGCAAGGCATTAATTGTGAAAAACAGACGATGGCGAATCATCCGCCGTTCGCTGGATTGATACGTCTTAAATTCCCGCAGAGCTTTGGGTCCGCTATACTCACAATAGGTGGCGAACGGCATGCCCTCGCCTCTATACGAGAATGGGATCGTTCCCTCGACGAGGAACATGCTCGCAAATGAGGCTGCAAATTGTTTGGCCTTGTTGGCGTCTACTTTGCCTCCGTCACCACTGGATAGAATTTCTCGGAAAAAAATATACGCCATGGCGTAGTCCAAATCGCGAAGAGACCATATCAAGCGCAACACCAGTATCACGGCTTGCTCGATTTGGGTATCCGTCCGCGCGCCATGATCCTTATCCAGAATCCCTCTTATCAGCGTATCGACCAGACCCTCCTGTTCCCATTTGACCGTCATTCCACTTTCTTGCAATACCTTTTCAACAAAAGCTCCGCGTAGCTGTTGTTCTATTTCTATACCTCCCTGATAACTTTGTAAACGGACAAAACCCTCGTTCTCTGGTCGTTCGATATTGGCTGAAAACTCTACACGGTGTTCCCCGAGTTTTACGCTATAAATAATATAATGGTCGTTCACAACAAACGTACCCAACATAGGTTCTGGCATCCGCTGGCTGGCGCGTACAATCGCTGCAATTGCACGGTGACGGATCAAGCCATTGACCATGATCGGCGCATCATCCAACTTGGCCAACTGGATTTTGTGGGTCCCGTTAGCTCCGATTCGACCGATGGATATCGTCATATCCGTTCGAGCCGATGCCATTAGCTTTTCCAGCGCCTTATTCCCCGCTTCATGCAGGAAACGTATCAACGAGTGAACGCTATTGATGTTGGCGAGCAATGACTCCTGGATTTGCGTAATTTTATTTCTTATCAAGGCCGGCAATTCATCGTGTGGGGTCAATTCTTCCCATGATTTTTCCAAATCCAACAGAAGCATGTTGTATTGTTTCAGGACCGCATTGCCATCAGTGGGAGGCGCGACTTGCCGATATGCCTCCACCATTGTGGCAAGCAATGAAACAATCGCCCTCGCTGTCATTTTAGTCATTTTACCGGAATGAGCGACAATCAACCGGAGGGCGTCGTAATTAGGTTTGATTAAGTTATTCTGAATATTGGCATACCGTGCACGTAGTTGTTCCTTGACTCCATCATTAAACGAGGCATCGCTCGTGCCGGGCGATAACAATATATAAGTTCCCGCATCGCCATCACCTTCACTCTTTAATTCACCTAGAGTACTATCTTGCATCCAAGGTGGCATTTGCGACTCGAAGTACTCCACAGGATAGGCTAATTGATATCCACCCAAATTGACTCCAAGAGTGTGGATATCCAGTACCGCCACCGACCGGATCTTATCTAAAGTATCCCAAGGTCCTGTAATTTCAAGATAATCCTGCTTTCCTAAAGCATTTCGAGCGATAGTCAGATTATCAATCAAAGCTTTTAATGCATCCTTGCTTTGCGTTATAGATTTTAAAAAACCCTGGCTGCTCATTTTTTTCAAGTCGAGCAACCGGTCGAGCGTGGCAACATATCGCCGCCCATATAATGCCGTAAGAAAATCATACGCTACAGGATAGCGTGTCTGTAATTCCTCCTCGATTACGGCTTTAGCGAACCTATTGGTTTGTTCTTGCAACGCGGCGACCAAGTCGCGCGTGACCACCGGCTCAAATTCCCCTCGAGCAGACACTGCCGTGGGAAGTTTCAAAAGAATCCGGAGAATACGATTGCACTCGCTCCTAAAGCCGGATTTGTGGGTCGAATCGGGAGCATGATCGAGGTGCCGTCCCATGGTAGACACACTGATATTTTGTTGATGCCACAACTGTTTCAGCAATACCGGATCGTCCTCGGATATCTCTGTTGGCCACTGATACATGCTGAAATGTTCATTGATTTCCCTGATGTGTTGTTCGATGATTTCTTGTCCATCTGAATTTGAATTTTTTGCCAAGCACTCCTGTAGCATGGATCGGGTGCGGGCAAGTGAGTATGCATGCAAAACGATCCGCTCCCTATCGGCATCATTCCAATAGATAAGGTCCACTTTATGCAGCAGAATATTACTAACAGCTTCTTCCATTAGCTCTTTGCATACGCCACGCCTTTCCAGCACTTCAATTAATTGCAGAATATTTTCTCTCGTGTTCATGGGAAATCGCCGGAAAATCTGGGACGGATCTCGATTTTGGTCAACCGATATTTTGGATGCCCGTTGCGCCGGGTGCGAAGCAAGAATCATCACAGCGAATGAGACCAATCCGCGCCGAGAATGGCCACATAGGTTGGCCTCAACCCCCCAACCGACAATCGAACAGCACGTCCTCGCCCATCACATAACGACGGTGGCGGGGGCGCAGTCCCTGGTCCAGGTCCTGGATCGGTGGCAGGGTGATGCCGGGTCGGCCGGAACCGATGATCAGTGGCGCCACCGCGATTTGCAGCCGATCCAGCAGCCCCTGTTCCAGAAAAGCCGACACGGTCAGGCCGCCGCCTTCCACGAAAATCCCGAACAGGCCGCGGGCGCGCAGTCGCGCCAGCACCGCGCGCAGGTTGAAGCGCTGGTGCTCGCAGGGCGCGCCGACGAGTTGGGCGTGGCCCGGCCTGGGTTCACCGTCCCGTTCCCCCGCGCAAACCAGCAGAGTCGGCGCGGCCCCGTCCTGGAACACGCCATGCCGGGCGGCGAGGCGGCGGCGCGGGTCGAGAACCACCCGCACCGGGTTCGGGCCGGGCACCCGCCGGGTGGTCAACTGGGGGTCGTCGCACGCCACGGTGCCAGCGCCGACCACGATCGCGTCGCACAGGGCACGCATCCGATGCAGGTGGGTCAGGTTTTCCGGGCCGTTCACATTACAGGACGCGCCATCCACGGTGGCGATGCGCCCGTCCAGACTCTGACCCAGATGCGCCACCGTCAACGGCCGGGCCGGGCCGGCCAGAGCCATGGGCAGATACAGATCGAACAGTTCGGCTCCTGCCGCGCTCAACGGAGCGCGGGCGAGCCAGCCGCCATCCTCGGTGACGGCCAGCAGGGCGGCGGGGTGACCGGCCGGGATCACGCCCGGCAAACCCCGTGCGTCCAGGCCGAACTCGAGCGACTCGGGAAACGTCGCCCGCGCCCGCGACAGCCGGCGCAGTTCGAGCAGCAACGTCCAAGCCAGCTCCGGCCCGATGGTTACTCCGGTCGCCTGCCTGGAGAT
This sequence comes from Candidatus Competibacter sp., assembly GCA_031732875.1. Lineage (GTDB taxonomy): Bacteria > Pseudomonadota > Gammaproteobacteria > Competibacterales > Competibacteraceae > JAVMKJ01. The sequence goes on from JAVMKL010000138.1 coordinate 6,364, forward strand.
CCGGTTGCGATCAGTGCGTTTCAGCATGCCTCCCAGTATAGTGGTTGCCTGGCCGGGAAAACCGAACCGGACCACCTCCCCGAAATCCGCCGAATGGCATCAACGCCATTTGCCGCCGCGCGAAGCACGTTCGGCGGTTCCAGCCGGAGCGCCGCTTCGCCCGGCGCGCGGCGCTTGGTTGCCACTCCACGGCTTAACCCGTAACATTGCCATCCCTTGACGCCGGGTCGGCAAGCATTCGCACGCCTCTTTCTCCGCTCCCGCTCCGACCGCCGTATCGAGAACCAAGACCCGTTGACGGAATGAATATCATGCGCAGCCACTATTGCGGCCAGGTCACCGAGACCCTGTTGGATCAAGATGTTACCCTCTGCGGTTGGGCGCACCGCCGCCGCGATCACGGCGGGGTGATCTTCGTCGACTTGCGCGACCGCGAGGGGCTGGTGCAGGTGGTGATCGATCCCGATACCCCGGACGCCTTCGCCAACGCCGAACGGGTCCGCAACGAATACGTGCTGCGCGTGACCGGCCGGGTGCGGCGGCGGCCCGAAGGCACCGAGAATCCCAACCTGGCCACCGGCGCGGTCGAGGTGCTGGCCCGTGATCTGGAAATCCTCAACCGTTCCGAACCGCTACCGTTCCAACTGGACGACGACGACACCTCCGAGGAAGTGCGGCTGCGCTATCGCTATCTCGACCTGCGCCGGCCGGAGATGCAGGAGCGGTTGCGACTGCGCACCCGGGTGGTCGGCGCCCTGCGCCGGTTCCTCGATCGACACGGCTTCCTCGACATCGAAACGCCGATGCTGACCAAGGCCACTCCGGAAGGCGCCCGCGATTATCTGGTTCCCAGCCGCACCCATCCCGGCAGCTTCTTCGCCCTGCCGCAATCCCCTCAGTTGTTCAAGCAGTTGCTGATGATGGCCGGCATGGACCGCTACTACCAGGTGGTGCGCTGCTTCCGCGACGAGGACCTGCGCGCCGACCGCCAGCCGGAATTCACCCAGCTCGACATCGAAACCTCGTTTATGGACGAGCCGGCCATCACCGACCTGATGGAGGAAATGATCCGCCAGTTGTTCCAGGAGGTCATGAACGTGGAACTGCCAAACCCGTTCCCGCGCATGCCCTACGACACGGCGATGCGGCGCTACGGCTCCGACAAGCCGGATCTGCGCATCCCGCTGGAACTGACAGAACTGTCGGACTTGATGGCGGAGGTGGAATTCAAGGTGTTCGCCGGCCCGGCCCGGGATCCGCTCGGGCGGGTCGCGGCCCTGCGGGTGCCGGATGGCGGTCGACTGACCCGCCGCGAGATCGACCTGTATACCGAGTTCGTCGGCCGCCACGGGGCGAAGGGATTGGCCTACATCAAGGTCAACGACGTCGACGCCGGCCGCGACGGCTTGCAAGCGCCCATCGTCAAGTTCCTGCCCGACGAGATACTGGCCAAGATCCTCACCCGAACCGGGGCGGAAAATGGCGACCTGATCTTCTTCGGCGCCGATGCCGCCAAGGTGGTCAACGACGCGCTGGGCGCGCTGCGGATCAAGCTCGGTCACGATCTCGGCCTGGTGCGGGGCGAGTGGGCGCCGCTGTGGGTGGTCAACTTCCCGATGTTCGAGTGGGACGAGCCGGGCCGGCGCTGGAACGCCTTGCACCATCCCTTCACCGCGCCGCGCACCGAGGATCCGGCCGAGGTGCGCGCCCATCCGGAACGCTGCCTGTCGCGAGCTTACGACATGGTGTTGAACGGTACCGAAATCGGCGGTGGCTCGGTCCGTATCCACCGCCAGGAGATGCAGAACACGGTGTTCGAACTGCTCGGCATCGGTCCCGAGGAGGCGCAAACCAAATTCGGCTTCCTGCTGGATGCGCTGAAGTTCGGTTGTCCGCCGCACGGCGGCATCGCGTTTGGGCTGGATCGACTGGTGATGCTCATGGTCGGCGCCAAATCCATCCGCGACGTGATGGCCTTCCCCAAAACCCAGACCGCCGCCTGCCTGTTGACTCAGGCGCCGGCGCCGGTTACCGAGGCGCAGTTGCGCGATCTCAACATCCGCCTGCGCCGCACGCCCTGAGCGTGGGTGTGGCCGCTGGAAATTCCCCCGCCGCTGGCGCGGCTCTCCCCTTTGACAAAGAGGGGGCGAGGGGAATTTCGCCCCACTACAAACGCCCGGAATCGGTGCTGGTGGTGGTGTACACGGCAGCCGCCGAGGTGCTGGTGCTGCGCCGCCGCCAGCCGCCCGACTTCTGGCAGTCGGTCACCGGTAGCCTGCGCTGGGACGAAACCGACCCGCTGGACGCCGCGCGGCGGGAACTGCGGGAGGAAACCGGCCTGGGCGACGAAGCGGAGATCGTGGCCTGCGGCGTGATCAACCGCTTTCCCATTCTGCCGCCTTGGCGGTACCGCTACGCGCCGGACGCCATGGAGAACGTCGAGCACGTATTCCGGGTCCTGCTGCCGGCACGACGGACGGTCACGCTCGATCCGGCCGAACATGGCGAATATGAATGGCTGGCCCGGGTCGTAGCCGCCGCCCGGGTCGCGTCCTGGACCAACCGGGATGCCATTCTCGCGCTGCCATGAAAGTGCTGTTCGCTCGCTACGCCGGTCCGCTCATCGGCCTGCTACTGTTCGTCGCCGCGCTGTGGGTTTTGCAACAGGTGCTGGCTACCTACCATTATCGCGATATCGTGGCCGCGTTGGCTCGGCTGCCGCGCTCGCAGTTGTTCGCCGCCTTCCTGTGCACCGTCCTCAGCTACCTGGTCGTTACCGGTTACGACTGGCTGGCGCTGCGCTACATCCGCCGGCCGCTGCCCTGGCCCAAGATCGGGTTCGCCGCGCTGCTCAGCTACGCGTTCAGCAATGCGGTCGGCTTGTCGGTATTGACCTCCGGTTCGCTGCGCTACCGGCTGTATTCGAGCTGGGGCTTGACGGCGGTGGATATCGCCCGAATCGTCGTGTTCACCACCCTGACCCTGTGGCTGGGCATTCTGACCATCGGCGGCGCGGTGCTGGTGCTGAATCCGCTGAATTTGCGCGCCGTTCCCTATTTGGCGACCAACAGCCGGCTGCTCGGGCTGTTGATGCTGGTGCTGCCCGTAGCCTACCTGCTGTTGGGAATGTTGCGCCGCCAGCCGATCAAGCTGGGTTCCTGGGAACTGCCGATGGTGCGGCCGCGGCTGGCCCTGCCGCAGTTGCTGGTCGGCGCCCTGGACTGGACGATGGCCAGCGTGGTGCTGTACGTGCTGCTGCCGGCGTCGGCCAAGATCGATTTTGGCCAGATTCTCGGCGTCTTTCTCGTGGCTCAGGTCGCGGGCCTGATCAGCCATGTCCCGGGCGGACTGGGCGTGTTCGAGTCGCTGGTGCTGCTGCTGCTGAAAAATTACCTACCGGCTCCCAACCTGCTCGGCGTGCTGCTGGCCTACCGGTTGATCTACTACCTGCTGCCGCTGGCGCTGGCGGCGATCGCGCTCGGTCTGTACGAGCTGCGGCATCAAAAGGAGCGGATCCTGTGGTTGCCGCGCATGGTGGGGCCATGGGCGCCGATGTTGCTGCCACACGTGTTCGCGCTGCTGGCGCTGATCGGCGGCGCGGTGTTGCTGTTTTCGGCGGTGACGCCGGCGGTGGAGGCGCGGCTGGAGTGGTTGGAGGATTTGATCCCGCTGTCCGTGCTGGAAGCGTCCCATTTTGTCAGCAGCCTGATGGGCATGGGTCTGTTGCTGTTGGCGCGGGGGCTGCAACGCCGGCTCGACGCCGCCTGGCTGCTGGCCGTGATCTTTCTGGGCGCCGGCATCGCGGCCTCGCTGCTGAAAGGCGCGGATTACGAGGAAGCGATCATCCTGATCGTGCTGTTGGCCGGTTTATTGCCATCCCGGTCGCAGTTTTACCGCCATGCCGCGCTGTTCGGCGAGCGATTCACGCCGGGTTGGGTCGCCGCCATCCTGGTGGTGCTGGTCTGCGCGACGTGGCTGGGCTTTTTCTCCTACAAACATGTCGAGTATTCGAATTCCCTGTGGTGGGATTTCAGTTTCGGCAAACAGGGCAACGCCCCCCGGTTCCTGCGGGCATGGGTGGGCACGCTGGGCGTAGCGCTCTTCTTGGGCATCGCCAAGCTGTTGCGGCCGGCACCGTTCGAACCTGCCCCGCCCGACTCGGACGCGCTGGTTCAGGTCCGGACGATCGCCGCCGCATTCCCCCGCGCCTATGCCCATCTGGCGCTGCTGGGCGACAAGGCATTGCTGTTCAACCAGGACCGGAGCGCGTTTCTGATGTACGGCGTCGAGGGTCGCACCTGGGTGGCGATGGGCGATCCGGTCGCCGCTCGCGAACAGGACCGCCAGGAACTGGCCTGGGCATTCCGCGAATTGTGCGAGCGTCACGACGGCTGGCCGGTATTCTATCAGGTCCACCTGAACCATCTTGGTCTGTACGTGGAACTGGGGTTGACCCTGCTGAAGTTTGGCGAGGAGGCGCGGGTGCGGCTGGCGGAATTTTCGCTGGACGGCAAGGCCCGGAAAACCCTGCGCAACACCGTCAACCGGCTGGAGCGGGACGGCTACTGCTTTGAGGTGGTCGACGCCTCGGCCGTGTCGGAACTACTGCCTCGACTGCGGACGATTTCCGATGCCTGGCTGGGTGGGAAGAACGCGCGGGAGAAGAGGTTTTCCCTGGGGCTCTTCGACCCGAACTATCTGCGGACCGGGCCGGTCGCCGTGGTCCGGCGCGATGCGGAGGTCATGGCCTTCGCCAACCTCTGGCAAGGCGGCCGCGAAGAGTTGTCGGTCGATCTGATGCGCTATCCGCCCGACAGTCCCAACGGCTTGATGGATTATCTGTTCGTCCGGATCATGCAGTGGGGCCGCGAGCAGGGCTTTGAGTGGTTCAATCTCGGCATGGCGCCGCTGGCCGGCCTGCAGAACCGCAGTTTCGCCCCGCTATGGAACCGGTTTGGCGCGCTGGTATTTGGCGGCGGTGAGGCATTTTACAATTTTCGGGGGTTGCATCAGTACAAGAACAAGTTCGATCCCCAGTGGGAAGCGCGCTATATGGCCGTGCCGGGTGGCATGGTTCTGCCGCGCGTATTGACCGACGTGACGTCGCTGATCGCTGGCGGTTTCAAGGGAACCCTCGGAAGATAACAACAACGCGAGATGAACCGATGCGCGAGCTATCGTCAAGATTGTGCCTGATTGCCGCCCTGTTGGCGGTCGCCGCCGCGCGGGCGGACATCGCCGGCGAAACGCTGGACGATCCTCTGTTCGGCAAGCTGGCCGTCCGGTACGCGACCGACGAGCCCAAGGGTGTGGTGCTCTTCGCCTCGGTAAGGGGTGGGTGGAACGCCGATTCGAACGCCGTAGCCCAGGAACTGGCGAATCTGGATTACGTGGTCGCTGGTATCGATTTGGACGCTTATCTGGCCCGGCTCGACCGTTCGGAAGCGGCCTGCGTCGACGTGTCCGCCGATCTCGACCAGTTGAACCGGCTGATGGAGCAACGCTATCCGCTGGCGATTCATCAACCACCGATCCTGCTGGGTTACGGTGCCGGCGCGGCGCTGATCTATGCGGCGCTGGCCCAGGCGCCGGTCGACCGCTTCCATGCCGGGGTGGTGGTGGATTTCTGCCCGGAACTGCCGTTGCGCAAGCCGCTCTGCCCCGGCGCGGCGCATCTGGAAAGCGTCGTCCTCCCCGACCACACGGGAGTCGTGTTGAAGCCGGTCGCCCAGATGCCGACCACCTGGTTCGTGTTTCAGAACCGGCCGGCCTGCGATACCGGGGCGACGGCGCAATTCGTCAAGTCGATCTCGCTCGCTCGACTGGTCGACATCTCCGGCAGCGAGGGTATCAAGAATTGGCTGCCCCAGATCTCGGCCCTGTTTCAATGGCTGGATCCGGGTATCGTCAAACAGGTCCAGCCCGATGCCAGCATCAGCGGCGTGCCGCTCACCGAGGTGCCAGTCAGCGGTGGTCCCAACCGGCCGCAACTGGCGGTCATGTTCTCCGGCGATGGCGGCTGGGCGTTGCTCGACCGCGCCGTGACCGCCGAATTGGCGAAAAATGGATTGCCCACAATTGGTTGGGATTCGTTGAGTTATTTCTGGAAAGACCGCCAACCGGACGAGGTGGCGCTGGATCTGGAGCGGGTGCTGCGCCATTACCTGGATGCCTGGAAGAAGGACCGAATCGCGCTGATCGGGTTTTCGTTCGGGGCGGACGCGTTGCCCGCAACGGTGAACCGGCTCCCGCAGGATTTGCGGAACCGGATCGATCTGATAGCGCTGCTCAGCCTGTCGGAGCACGCGTCGTTCGAGTTTCATCTCAACGACTGGATCCGCGATGAACCGGACCCGAACGGTCCGCCGGTGCTTCCGGAACTGGAGAAGCTGAGCGGCATCAAGCGGCTTTGCCTTTACGGCGCCGAGGATACAGACAGCTTCTGCTCGAAGCTTGTCGATATGGGAGTAATCACGGAACGGCTGCCGGGCAACCACCACTTCGATGAGGATTATCAGGGCGTGGCCCGGCGCATTCTCGATCAGATTCCCCCGCCACCTTTGATCCCAACCCCAGCCCAGGTCAAAAACTGATCATGACCGTTTACGCCATCGGCGACGTTCAGGGTTGCCACGACCCGCTGCGGCGATTGCTCGATCTGCTTCGGTTCGACCCCGCGGTCGACACCCTGTGGCTGGTCGGCGATCTGGTCAACCGCGGGCCGCATTCGGTGGAGGTGCTGCGGCTGGTACGCGAATTGGGAGATCGGGCAGTGGCGGTGCTGGGCAATCACGACCTGACCCTGCTGGCGGTCGCCGCCGGTCAGGTGAAACCCAAGCGCAAGGATACCTTCCACACGATCCTGGACGCCCCCGACCGCGCCGAACTGCTGGACTGGCTGCGCCGGTGTCCCCTGCTTCACCACGACCCGGCGCTCGGCTTCACCATGGTTCACGCCGGCCTGCCGCCGCAGTGGGATTTGGCACTGGCGCAACGCTGCGCGGCGGAGGTGGCAGCGACCCTGCGCGGACCGCGCTGCGAGCAATTCCTGGAACGGATGTTCGGCGGCGAGCCGCGCCGCTGGCGGGACGATCTGGTCGGTTACGACCGGTTGCGCTTCACCGTCAACGCATTGACCCGAATGCGGTTCTGCACGGCGGACGGCACGTTGTCCTTTTCCGAGAAGGGGCCACCCGGCAGTCAGGAGCCGGGACTGCTGCCCTGGTTCTCAGTGCCGCGCCGGCGCAATGCCGATCTCCATATCGTGTTCGGCCACTGGGCGGCGCTGGGCTATTACCGGGCGCCGGGTATTTATGCCCTCGACAGCGGCTGCGTCTGGGGCAACCGGCTGACCGCCATCCGCCTGGACGAGCCCGGCGCGCCGGTCTGGAGCGTTCCGGCCATCGATCCGCCGCCGGTCCCGCGATGAGCTCTCCACTGGCGCTGATCGCCGCGCTGGCCCGCAACCGGATCATCGGGCGCGACAACCGCCTGCCCTGGCATCTGCCGGCGGATTTGCGCTTCTTCAAACGGACCACCATGGGCAAGCCGTTGCTGATGGGCCGGCGCACTTGGGAATCCATCGGCCGGCCGCTGCCGGGGCGGCGGATGATCGTGTTGAGCCGCGACCCCGCTTATCGGGCCCCCGGCTGTGTGGTGGCACGGTCGCTCGACGAAGTTTGGGAGATCGCCGGCACGGTGCCCGAGATCATGGTGATCGGCGGCGCATCGCTGTACGCGCAAACCTTGCCGCTGGCCGAATGCATGTATCTGACTTTCGTGGATGCCGATGTGCCCGGCGATGCCTGGTTTCCGGACTGGGATGCGCAGGAATGGCAACGAGTCTGGGAGGAAGAGCACCCGGCCGATGCCGATCATGTCTGGCCGTACCGGTTTCAGCGGTGGGAGCGGGCTCGCCTCCCTTGAATTCACCCCTGAATTCGACCGCAAGAATCGGATAGCGGGCGAGCGGGGAGAACACTAGGATCGGTGGCGCTGGTTCGCTGTGATGGAGAGGAGAAGACCATGCAATACATAACCGATCCCGCGTTCGAATCCCACGACCAACGCTGGGACGCCTTGGTCCAGCGCGACCGGCAGGCCGATGGCGCGTTTTTCTACGCGGTGAAGACCACCGGCGTGTATTGCCGTCCGATCTGTTCCGCCCGCCGGCCGAACCGAAACAACGTCGAATTTTTTTCAAGTTCCGCCGATGCCGAACAGGCCGGCTATCGCGCTTGCCGGCGGTGCCGCCCGCAACAGGCATCGAACCCATCCCCGATGCGCGAAGCGATCGGGCGGGCCTGCGCGATCATCGAGGACGCCGAGGAAGCGCCGTCCTTGACCGAGTTGGCCGCGGCGGTCGGCTTCAGCCCGTTCCACTTCCAGCGGCTGTTCAAGAAAGCTCTCGGCGTCACGCCGAAAGCCTATGCCGTCGCCCGCAGGGTACGGCGGTTTCAGGAAGGCCTGCGCGAAGACCGAACCGTGACCCAGGCGATGGTCGACGCCGGATTCAGGTCCAGCAGCCGGTGCTACGAAGAGGTCGCCGATCATCTCGGCATGACGCCTTCCGAGTACCGGAACGGTGGAACGGGGAAAGGGATCCGTTACACCATGGCTGAATGCCGGCTCGGCTGGCTGTTGGTGGCGGCCACGGAGCGGGGCATCTGCGCCATCGAATTCGGCGATCATCGGGACGAGTTGCGAGACCAACTGGGTGCCCGGTTTCCCTTCGCCGAGTTCCATGGCGACGATCCCGGCTTGAGCGAATCCGTGGCGAGCGTGCTGGAGTTTCTTGACCGGCCGGATCGCGGCCTCGATCTGCCCCTGGACGTTCGCGGCACGGCGTTCCAGCGGCGGGTATGGGAGGCGCTGCGAGCGATTCCGCCTGGATCGACGGCCACGTATGCCGAAATCACCAGAAAGATCGGCCATCCCGCAGCCGCTCGCGCCGTGGCCGGAGCGTGCGCCGCGAATCCGGTCGCCATCGCGATTCCGTGCCATCGAATCGTTCGTAGCGACGGTGGTCTGGGCGGCTATCGCTGGGATCTTCGGCGCAAGCGAGCGTTGCTGGAACGCGAAGCGGCGCAACGAACCGAGCACGAGGAATCCCAAGCGGGCACCGTGCCCGGATTTGCCGGCCGACGTGAGGAGAACGACCCATGAACGAACTGGTTCTGATCACCGTTCGCGACGCCATCGCCCAACTGACCCTGAACCGGCCGGAATCCTACAATGCCCTGAATATTGCCACCGCCCAGGCGCTGACCCGGGCGCTGCTGGATGTCGGGGCCGATCCATCGATTCGCGGCGTGATCGTCACCGGTGGCGGCGTGGCCTTCTCCGCCGGTGGCGACATTAAATTTGTGCTGGCCCATCCCCACGGACCGGCGGCGGCGTTCCACGAACTGGCCACTCACGTTCACGTCTGCGTGACCGAAATTCGCCGCCTGCGCAAGCCGGTCATCGCCGCCATCAACGGTGTGGCTGCCGGCGGTGGTTTTTCCCTGGCGCTGGCCTGCGATTTTCGGATCATGGCCGAATCGGCGCGGCTCAAGCAGGGCTTCACCAGCAACGCGCTGTGCATCGACGCCGGCGGCACTTTCACCTTGCCGCGCCTGGTCGGACTGGCCCGCGCCCTGGAAATTGCCGCTTTTGACGAGCCGATAGCAGCCGATCGAGCCTTGGCCTGGGATTTGGTGACGCGGGTGGTGCCGGACGCGCAACTGTCGGACGCCGCGCTGGATATGGCGCGGACCCTCGCCCAAAAATCCCTGCACACCTTCGGCCAGGTCAAGACCCTGTTGACCGATGCCTTCGACACGTCCTGGGAAGCGCAACTCGAACGCGAGCGGCGCGGATTGGCCGCATGCGCCGGTCATGCCGACGGACTGGAAGGCTTGCGCGCCTTCGTGGAAAAACGCCCGCCGCGCTACAACGGCTGATCCGCCACAGATGCTTGTCGAACCAGCGCGGGCGCAAAAACGACAATTGCTTGCCCGCCTCTGCCGTTAGCCGACTCCGGTCGGTGCGATCCACGTAAAAATAACTTTCGAGGATGATGGTTGGAAAGTCGGCGATACCATAGGGAAACCGCATGATCATGACATCATGGAGTGCTTCCGCGACTTCAGCTTTCTCAAAAATGCCCGCCCGCGCCTTTCAAGTCGGCGCCCCCTCAAGCCGCGCCGCCTCTGCGAGATCCTTCTTGCGCTGTTGCGCCCGCCGCTCGTAACTGGCCTGGTTCTTGGTGCAGATCAGGGTATAGGGCCGACCGTGCCGGTCGGTCATCCGGTCCACATCGGAGCCGGCGCGCTTGATCGAATCCTCCACATGCTCGCGGTCGGGCGCGGCGGCCTTGAAGGTCCACATCTTGCGATTGGGATCGGCCAGGAACTGGCTGAGTTCGCCGCAATGTCTGCACCGGCAGGGTAGCACGCTGGCCCGCGTCCAGTCGCGCGGTGGTTCCAGGGGTTCGGCGATGCGCGCGCGCAGATGCGTCAGGCAGGCGGCGCGCAGGCGACGGACCGCCGCTCCGTCCCGGGTCGCCGTCCGTTCGGTCAGCATCAGAACGGCGGGAACGAGCACCGCATCCAGCCCGTAAGTCTGGGGCCACGCCGGAATATGATCCGCCGCTCGGTCGGCCAGACCGGCATCGAGTTGGCCTAGGGCGGTCAGGAGATCGACGATAAAGCTTGGCTCCACCCGGGGCCGGCGCCAATCGGGCTGCGGCGCGCGCGCCGGATCGCCGGGCAGGGCTTCGACCAGGGCTCGGGCGGCGGGGCGGAAATCCACCGCGCGTCCGGTATCCCGCGCGACGGCGGCGCAGCGAGCCAGCAGGTCGCCACAGGCGCCGAGCGCCGCTCCAGCGTTCCCGGCAACGATGCGCTCGATCAATTCGGTCGCCCGTGCCGGCGGCAACAGGCCCAAGGCTTCGACCAAGGCTGCGTTATCGCCCAGGCTGTATTCGCCGGTGGCGGAGAGGTCGGCCAGAAAGGCGTCGATGCGCGCGGCGTCCCGCAGCCGGTTCAGCAGAGCCAGCATCTTGGCTTCCGAACTCTGGGTATCGGTGCGCCAGTGACGGCCTTCTCGCGGCCAGGTGCGCAGCATGTGGCCAGCGAGTTCATGTGCTTGGCGCCACAGGGCCGATTCGGGGCCGTCGTCGCTCTCGACCCAGCGCTGGGCCAGTTCCCCCAGATAAGGCAGGGTGGCGGGCAAACCCGCCTGGTTGAGCACCGCGAGCCGTCGCCCGCGCGGCCACAGCACCAGACCGGCCCGGCGATAGGTGCGCTCGAAGGACGCGCCTTCATTACCGGAGGCTTCGTGGAAATGTTGTTCATCGGGTTTGAGGTTATCGAAGGCACCAGGCGGACAGAGTTCGTCTTCCTCGAAAGGAAGAGTACCCAGATCCGACTGGCCGCCGTCGGGCCGCCGCCATTCGGTCAATGTCGCGATCCGGTCGCCAATATCGACGATCTCGAATTCGTCCTCGTCCTCGTCCTCGTCCTCGTCCTCGCCCGACCATCGCCGACGGCGGCGCGAACCGTAATAGTCGCCGGTGTATTCGGCGCCGCCGCTCTCCTCGATGGAGGCCAGCGTCAGATGCAGGTCGCAGTCGGCCTGTTCCGCCGCCGGAACCAATACGGACGCCGCCGCGGCGTCCGCTCCCTTCAGGGCATCGAAGGCGAGCGCCGCCGGGGTATAGGCGTGTTGGAGGGGGTAGACCAGCTTTTCGGGCGAGTCGTCGTCGGGCGACTCCTTGTCGGCGATCCACTGTTGCAACAGATCCACCAAGGCGGTCTGCTCGGTCTCGTAGTTGGGGGGCTCGGGCAAGCGGCTCTTGCCCTTGCCGGGGCGCAGCAGCAGATTGTAGACCAGCGTCAGCCGGCAGCCCGACGCGACGGGCAAAATCTCGTGCACGCAATCGGCATAGAACGCGGCGAAAGCCACCTCGGATGGCTCCGAACAGCGCATATCGAGCTGGACTTCCCGGTCGCGGTGGCACACCCGCAGTTCGCCACCGGTGTACAGGGAGGGCAGCACGATGATCAGGGTGGCGAACATGCCGGGCGCTTTCTCGGTGTCGCGATGGCTCACGAAGAAACTGCCTTGGTCGTACACCAGCAGCTTGTACAATTCGGCCACCACGGGCTTGGTCACGCCCAGACCCTCGGCGGACCGCTCGACGATGGTATCCAGGGTTCGCGGCCAGTTTCGACCCCCGATCCGAATCTTGGCGGCGTCGATTTGCCAGGTCCGCCGCACGGTGGTATCGATCAGGGTTTCCTCACCGCGGCCGTAGGGGGCCTGCTCGGCGACGGCGACGAGTTGCTCGGCCTGGATCGGCAGCAGCGGCAGGGCGATGAGACCGACCCCTTCCACTTCCAGGGACGGCGCGAACAACTCGGTCGTTCCGGTCGCGTAAAAATCGCCAGGGCGCTGGACCTTGTTCAACAATCCGGCCAGTTCGGTGGTGATGGTTGACATGAGTTTTCTCCGTTTTTTGCTGCCCCTCGGTTCGCGAGGCTCGGACCGAGGTCGACCCGACATCGTTCAAGCGTAGCCGAAGCCACGAGATCGCGCGCCGGGATAGAAATCGATTTCCAACCCCTTCGCCCAATCAGGCGAGCAGTTTGGAGAGCGCGGCAGGAGATTACGGCGGAATAATAAAATTCCGCGCGGAAATCGCTAGAATTTTTGTGGTTGACTAGCGGAAATCAGGTTGGGTGATCGACCCGCCGTCGAATGATGTCTAGCCAGCCTCATTTTCCAGCGGAATTGGAGCCACCATGATCCTGAACGATTTTCTCTGCGCCCTGAACGCACGGCTTGCTCAAGAACAGAGGGTATGGCTATCCCCGATTGGCGAGTCCAACCCGATCCCCTCCGTCGCCGAGCAGAATCGGACCAAATCCTCATCGGTGTCGGCTTTTGGGGTGCTCCCGCACAACCAGTCGAACACGCCGGCGTCTGCCTGAATAACAAGGGCTTGGCCGGGCGCTTTGGCGGCGCGGCGGACCCAGACACGGTGACGGAACTGGTGCTGAACCCGCCGCCGAAACTGGCGACGCATTGGCGGGCAGTTTGGGGTGAGGAGGCGACACTCGACCGACGACTGGACGAACTCACCCTGGTGGTGGAAGATGCCGCGCCCGATTCGGTGCTTGCGTTCCTGTTCTGGCTGGCGTTCGTAAACGGCGTGGCGGCGGGGGAATTGCGCCGGCCCGAGGTCGCCCGCTGGGTTGAAGCGGTGCGGCGCTGGGAATTGATGGGAATGGTGGCTGACAAACCGCACGCATCCTGGACGGCGCTGCTCTCCGCCCTGTCTCACGGCTATTTCGCCCCGGAGACGCCGACGGAGAGCCGCTCCTACGACTTCGCGGCCGCTTGGCGCGAGGCGCTGCATTTCACCACCACCCTGCTGCTGCGGGGCATCGCCCCGGACGCCGTGCCGGAACTGTGGGAACTGGACGCCTACCGCCGCGCCGCCGCCCTGCTGCGCAACGAGGAGCAGGATTATCTGCGTTCCCTGCCGCGCTCCACCTGCCTGCAACTCCTGGTGCCGGTAGCCGGTCCAGAGCCGCGCAAGGACCTGCTGGTGGATGCCTACCTCACGGTAGAAACCTGGCCCAACGGCGCCCGCAAGCTGTTCGCCCGACTGGACCGAACCCACGGCTACACGGGACAGGGCTTCACCGTCATGGGCGTCTACCGGCCGGACCCGCGCATCGCGGGTACCGGCGATGACATGGTGGTGTCGGTCGATCCCCTGACCGGCATCGACCTGCACGATCTGTGGCTGGAACTGGAACGGCTGGAAAACCAGCGTTGGGCGGGCCAGCGTCCCACCGAGAGCCCGCGCACCATCGTCAGCTATCCGGACGGAACCGGTTATACCCAACCCTGGTGGGACGACCAGGGCCGCTACACTCTGCTCGGCACACTCCGGCGTTTGCCGGATGGGCGTCTCGGCAGCCGGCTAACATGGCCGGACGTGGTGGAAGCCCTCTGGCGAGTATATGGCCCGGCGCGGCACCTGCGCGTCGAAGATGCCCTGCACGGTGGTCCGCCCGTCCCGCTGGAGGCTTGTCGGCGGAGAGCGCATCGCTACGATGGCGGCCGCTACGCCATCACCAAGCACTTTCTGGGGATGCGCTGGCTCAAGGACACCACCCAGTCGGGCGGATTGTTCGATCTGCCGAGCGTGCAGCGCTACCTGGCCGCCCTCATTGCCCGCCAAGACGCCACGGGGCCGATCACGGTCGAAGATCTGCCACAACCAAGTGAATTCACCGTGGTGCCCCTGCACGGCGGTTTCGCCATCGTCCACGATCTAGGCGCCTTGGCGTTCGACGACTGGCGTACCGAACACCTCCGGTGGCAACAGCTCGACACAGAATTCGAGCGGGTCTTCCAGCTTCTCGGCACGGTGCGGGACGTGGAACGGGCGCTGGAGGATCTGTTCGCGGAGCGTGCCGCCAGCCAGAAATCCCGTCCCGCCGCCGCCGTGCTAGGCGATCTCGCCACCCTCCGGGGTCGGGTTACTACAAGTCTTTTCCAAGAGGCGAACCACGAGCGGAGTATGCGGATAGGCCATGCGCTAAAATCTTCACCGTGGGTAGCTTCCGCACGACATTGACGGCCTTAATCAGGGTTTCTCTCTCGGAGCGTGCCAGCGAATCCAAATCGCCGCCCTCAAAGTACACCAACGCCTTGAGACTTTCACTCGGCTGAAAGCTGTGGCCAAACATCTCGCGGGCCGCTGCAAGCCCTGCTTCGAGACTGACGCCGGCTTTGATTAGCGCCGCAATGTCTTGATAATCCTTGGCTTCGACGCGCTGGAGCAGCACTTTGAGCTTGGTGGACACGAGATCGTCTGGGGAGGCCACCTGTAATACGCCGTCGTGAGTCAACGCAGGCTCGCCGACCCGCCCAAAGCCAATCGTACCGAAAAACGAGACCTTGACTGGATGGTCGTCGGAGTCGCCACGCGGAACGATCACGGTGAACGTATCAGATTGATCCTGCAACACTTGAGACCGAGCAAGAAAAGGGAAAG
Source organism: Candidatus Competibacter sp. (assembly GCA_031732875.1). GTDB lineage: Bacteria > Pseudomonadota > Gammaproteobacteria > Competibacterales > Competibacteraceae > JAVMKJ01. The sequence goes on from JAVMKL010000138.1 coordinate 21,422, forward strand.
CGGTACGGATGGCGATCCTGTCCAAGGACTGGTCGGTGAAAAAGTCGAAATCCACGGACGAACGATGACCGAGTCGCAAAGCGACTGCGGTTCCACCGTAAAGCACGAAGCCAAGCTGGAGAGTGGGGCGCAACTCGGGCCAGAGCTGCCGTTGCGCCGCGGGCAGAATCTCCAAGTGAGCTTGAAAGATACGACTCATCCAAGTCGCCGTTTTGGCAAAGCAGGTACGGCTTGCTCGGGCTGTGCAAGCCCCAGGCGATAGTGCCAATAAGCCCACGAACGTTCGTTGAACTGGCCGATTTCGGCATGGGACAGCACGTGGCGCAAACGGTCTTCCCCGATTTGCTCGATCAGTTCCAGTACATCCTCATAGTCGCCGATGTTCATGACTTGCGCGATGACCCGCTCGGGTTGGCGCAGAGCTTCATCCGGCGTTTTCCACCAAACGTATTTCGCGGCAAACCGCTTGATTACGGCGTGATCGGATGGTGCCATGACGTTTTTACCTTGGCCTTGACTTTGACTTTGAGGCGGAGATCGTATCGAAATTGCGCCTTGATGCAATGCTAGCGGCACTCCCCCACCGATCCCGGCGGACAGCGCCGGCGATCCACCCAGATCGTGCTGTCCAGCCTGGCGTCGGTGAAGCGGGCGCCGTCGATGCGGGCGTCCGCCAGCGTCGCCTCGGCCAGGTCGGCGCCGGTGAAATCGACCGCCAGCAGATTCGCGCCGTCCAGCTTCGCGCCCCGGAGCCGGGCACCGCTCAGGTTCGCGTTCTCCAGCACCGCCCGACTCAGCACCGCGCCGCTCAGGTCGACGTTCGGCAGTTTGGCATCGGTCAAATTCGCCTGCGCCAGATTGGCCTTGTCGAGTTTGGCGCCACTCAGATCCGCGCCGGTCAGGTCGGTCTGGTACAGACGCGCTCCATTCAAGTCGGCATTGCTCAGATTCGCCTGCGGCAGCGCCGCCCGATCCAACCGCGCGCCGGCCATGCCGGCGCCGGAAAACACGGCGCGTTCCAGCTTCGCCGAGACCAGACGGGCGCCGGTCAGGGTCGCATTGGCGAAATCCACGCCGCTCGCGGCCGCGTCACCCAAATCCGCGCCGCCGAGTCGGGCACCCGTCAGCTTGGCGTTGGTCAAATTGACCTGGGTCAACACCGCCTCGCGCAAGTCCGCGCCCGTTAAATCGGCGCCCTGCTTGTCGCAGCGCAGCCAGTTGACCCGCCGCGCGGGCGGGTCTTCGCAAGCGCCCCACCCGACGGCGGGCCAGTGCAGCAGTGCCAGCAGGCATAACACTCCCTTGGCCCCATGGAAGAGGGGTAGGGGGTGAAGGTTATCGCCTCTCCACATTACTCTCACCCCAACCCTCTCCCGGAGGGAGAGGGGGCATCGGAAGCGAACACCAACTCCATCACCTGCCGGAATCGCTCCACAAAATGCAGGGTCATGCCCTCCTTGATGTGGTCCGGCAACTCCTCGGCGTCGCCGCGACAGCCTTCCGGCAGGATGATCTCGTGAATGCCGACCCGGCGGGCGGCAATCACCTTTTCGCGAATCCCGCCCACCGGCAGCACCAGCCCAGTCAGGGTCAATTCGCCGGTCATCGCCAGCAGCCGGGTCGGTTGCTGGCCGCGCGCCAGCGACAGCAGGGCGGTGGCCATGGTGATGCCGGCGCTGGGCCCGTCCTTGGGGGTGGCGCCTTCCGGCACGTGCAGGTGCACGAACGCCTCGTCGAAGAACCTGGGATCGGCCTGGTATTCTTCCAGATGGGCGCTGATGTAACTGTAGGCGATGTTGGCCGATTCCTGCATCACCTCGCCCAAGCGGCCGGTCAGCTTGAAGCCCCGGTTCTTAGTATGAACGCGGGTGGCTTCGACGTTGAGCGTGGCCCCGCCCATGGCGGTCCAGGCCAGCCCGGTGACCACGCCGACGCCGGTCATCGGCGTTTCTGGCTTGAACGGCGGTTTCCCCAGATAGTGATCGAGTTGCGATGACTCCACCTCGATCGGTCCCTCGCGACCCTCGACGATTTCCACCGCGGTCTTGCGGACGATCCGCCCGAGCTGCTTTTCCAGATTGCGCACCCCGGCCTCGCGGGCGTAACCCTCGATGAGCTGGCGCAGCGTTTCCTCGCCGAGCTGGATGCGGTCGCGTTCCAGCCCGCTGCGTTCCAGCAGTTTCGGCCACAGGTGGTTGCGGGCGATTTGCAGCTTCTCGGCGGTGATGTATCCCGACAGCCGGATGGTTTCCATGCGGTCGAGCAGCGGCGCCGGAATGGTGTCGAGCTGGTTGGCGGTGCACACGAACAGCACCTTGGACAGATCGAAGCGCGCGTCCAGGTAGTGATCCAGGAACTCGATGTTCTGCTCCGGATCGAGCACCTCCAGCAGCGCCGAGGCCGGGTCGCCGTGGTACGAGGCGCCGATCTTGTCGATCTCGTCCAGCATGATCACCGGATTGGCGGTCTTCGCCTCGCGCAGGGCCTGGATGAACTTGCCGGGCAACGCGCCGATGTAGGTGCGCCGATGGCCCTTGATCTCGGCTTCGTCGCGCATCCCGCCCAGGCTGAGCCGGTAGAACTTGCGGTCCAGCGCGGCGGCCACCGAACGGCCGATGGACGTCTTGCCGACGCCGGGCGGACCGACCAGCAGGATGATCGAACCGCCGACCTGGCCCTTGAGCGCGCCCACCGCCAGGAACTCGATGATGCGATCCTTGACGTCCTCCAGGCCGTCGTGGTCGCGGTCCAGGACTTCGCGGGCGTGCTTGAGGTCCAGATTGTCGGTGGAATAAACGCCCCACGGCAATTCCGTCATCACGTCCAGATAATTGCGGGTGACGGCGTATTCCGGCGACCCGACTTCCAGAATCGACAGTTTGTCCAGCTCCTCCTCGATCCGCTTCAGCGCCGCCTCGGGAACCTGCCGGGTGGTCAGCCGCTCGCGGAAGCGCTCCACGTCGGCGGTGCGGTCGTCCTTGGCGATGCCCAGTTCCTGCTGGATGGCCTTGAGCTGCTCGCGCAGGAAGAACTTGCGCTGGTGCTCGCTCATCTTCTCCTCGACCTGCTTGCGGATGTGGGTCTGGAGCTTGGCGACTTCCAGTTCCTTCTTGATCAGCACGATGACCTTCTTCAGCCGCTCCAGGACCGGGGCGGTGGCCAGGATCTCCTGCAGTTCGTCCTTGCTGGCCGTGGTCAGACTGGCGGCGAAATCGGCCAGCGGTGAGGGATCGTTGGTATTGAAACGGTTGAGGAAGAACTTGAGTTCCTCGGAATACAGCGGGTTGAGCGGAATCAGTTCCTTGAGGGTGTTGATCACCGCCAGCGAGTAGGCGCGCAGTTCGTCGATGCCAGCCCCGTCGTCCTCGCTCAGGTATTCGACCTGGACGTGATAGGGCGGCACGCTGGACAGCCATTTGCCGATGCGGAACCGTTTCAGGCCCTGAGCGATGAACTGCAGGCGGTTGTCGCCGCGGGCGAGCTGGTGCATGCGGGCGATCGTGCCGACCTCGTGGAAGTCGGCGGGACCGGCCTTTTCCGCGCTGTCGGGCTTGACCAGCACCAGGCCGATGACCCGCTGGTCGCGGCCGGCGGCGGCTTCGATGGTGGGCAGCCAGGGCTCTTCGTTGAGCAACAACGGCAGCGCCTGGGCCGGGAAGAACGGCCGTTCGGACAGCGGCAGCAGATAGAGAGTCGCGGGCAGGATATCGGCGGCGGCGACGATGGTGTTGCTGCCGGCGGGTGCCTCGCGTTCGTCGTCCTCGTGCACGACTTCCGCTTCAAGGGCTTCGACTTCGGGATCGGTCATGAGCATTCACGCGGCTAAAGGGAAACTGTGCCTTAAATACGGGCGGAGAGGAGGATTATCAAGGGTGGGAAGTCCACGAGGGCAGGAAGTTCGCGAGGATGGGACGGCGCTGTCCCGCTCCCTGGAAAAATTGCGAACGGGAGAACGGTCGGACAGGCTCGCCGCAATCGGCGTCGCGCGGGCGCACCCCGCGTGCCCGGCAAGCTGGGTTATACTGTTCGCCTCGCGCGCGATTCCGCATCCCGCGCGAGGCCGCGCCCGCCGATCCCCTCATCATCCGACGACAGCCATGGACAAGACTTACGAACCGCACGCGATCGAACAACGCTGGTATGCCTTCTGGGAAGAGCGGGGCTATTTCGCTCCCAGCGGCCAGGGCGCGCCCTACTGCATCATGATCCCGCCGCCGAACGTCACGGGCACCTTGCACATGGGCCACGCTTTCCAGGACACCATCATGGACGCGCTGACCCGCTACTACCGCATGAAGGGCTACAACGCTCTCTGGCAGCCGGGCACCGATCACGCCGGCATCGCCACCCAGATGGTGGTGGAGCGGCAACTGGCCGCCGAGGGCAAGACCCGCCACGATCTCGGCCGCGAGGCTTTCATCGAGCGGGTGTGGGCGTGGAAGGCGGAATCCGGCGGCACCATCACCCGCCAGTTGCGGCGGATGGGCGCGTCGGTGGACTGGGCGCGGGAGCGCTTCACCATGGACGAGGGGCTGTCGGCGGCGGTGCGGGAAGTGTTCGTCCGCCTGTACGAGGAGGGGTTGATCTACCGCGGTCAGCGGCTGGTGAACTGGGACCCGGTGCTGCGCACCGCCGTGTCGGACCTGGAAGTGGCCAGCGCCGAGGAAAACGGCTTCCTCTGGCACCTCCGCTATCCGCTGGCCGAGGGCGGCGGCGATCTGGTCGTCGCCACCACCCGCCCGGAAACCATGCTCGGCGACACCGCCGTGGCGGTCCATCCCGACGACGAACGCTACCAGCGCCTGATCGGCCTGCATGTCGCGTTGCCGCTGACCGGCCGCCGGATTCCCGTCATCGCCGACGAATACGTGGATCCGACCTTCGGCACCGGCTGCGTCAAGATCACCCCGGCTCACGACTTCAACGACTATGCCGTCGGCCAACGTCACAACCTGCCGCTGCTCAACATCTTCACCGCCGACGCCCGGATCAACGAGAACGGCCCGGAAGCCTATCGGGGGCTGGACCGGTTCGAGGCTCGCCGGCGCGTCGTCGGCGATCTGGAAGAACTGGGGCTGCTGGAGGAGACCCGGCCGCACAAGCTGATGGTGCCGCGCGGCGATCGCAGTCACGCGGTGATCGAACCGTTCTTGACCGATCAGTGGTACGTGAAAACCGGACCGCTGGCCGGTCCCGCCATCGCTGCCGTGAAGACCGGCCGCATCCGGTTCATCCCGGAAAACTGGGAAAAGACCTATTTCGACTGGCTGAACCGGATCGAGGACTGGTGCATCAGCCGCCAGATCTGGTGGGGCCACCGCATCCCGGCCTGGTACGACGCGCAAGGTCGGGTCTACGTGGGCCGTGGCGAGGCGGAGGTCAGGGAAAAACACCGGCTCGGGCCGGAGGTGGCGCTGACCCAGGATCCCGACGTGCTGGATACCTGGTTCTCCTCGGCGCTGTGGCCGTTCTCGACCCTGGGCTGGCCGGAACGGACCGAGGCGCTCGATACCTTCTATCCCACCAGCGTGCTGGTGACCGGCTTCGACATCATCTTTTTCTGGGTAGCCCGGATGATCATGATGGGCCTGAAGTTCATGGGTGACGTGCCGTACCGGGAGGTCTACATCCATGGCCTGGTGCGCGACCAGGACGGCCAGAAAATGTCGAAATCGAAGGGCAACGTACTGGATCCGCTGGACATCATCGATGGCGTGGATCTCGACGAACTGGTCGCCAAGCGCACCACGGGCCTGATGCAGCCGCAGATGGCGCCGCGCATCGAGAAAGCCACCCGCAAGCAGTTCCCGGCCGGCATCCACGCTCACGGCACCGACGCCCTGCGCTTCACCTTTGCCGCGCTGGCGACCACGGGGCGCGACATCGTGTTCGACATGGGGCGGGTCGAGGGTTACCGCAACTTCTGCAACAAGCTGTGGAACGCCGCCCGTTACGTGCTGATGAATGCGGAAGGGCGCGATACCGGCGTCGGCGGCGGGGAGATCGAGCTCGGCCAGGCCGACCGCTGGATTCTGTCCCGCCTGCAACACGCTATCGCCGAGGCCAACGCGGCGGTTCGGGATTACCGCTTCGATCAGATGGCGCAGGCGCTATACGAGTTCACCTGGAACGAGTTCTGCGACTGGTATCTGGAACTGTCCAAGCCGGCGCTGACCGACCCGGCAAGTTCCGAAGCGGCCCAGCGTGGCACGCGGCGGACCCTGGTCCAAGTGCTGGAGACCTTGCTACGGTTGCTGCACCCGCTGATGCCGTTTATCACCGAGGAAATCTGGCAACGCGTGGCGCTTCTGGCTGGGAAAATCCCCTCCAACCCCCCTTTGGAAAAGGGGGGTGCCGAAGGCGGGGGGATTTCCATCATGCTGCAACCCTATCCGGAGGCTGACCCGACGCTGGTCGATGAAGCGGTGGTGGCCGAAATCGAGTGGTTGCGACAGTTTCTGGCGGGCGTGCGCCGCATCCGTTCCGAGATGAACATCGCGCCCGGCAAGCCGC
>JAVMKL010000139.1:0-4886 GCA_031732875.1 Candidatus Competibacter sp.
ATTCGCAAGCACCCTGGGCCGGCGCACCGGGGAACTGCACCGGGCGCTGGCGCAAGCGACCGGCGATCCGGCTTTCGATCCCGAACCGATCACGGCGGCCGACATCGCCGAATGGCTGGACCGAACGCGCGAAGAGGTGCGGACGACGCTCGACCGGTTGGAACAGGGACGGGTTGGGTTACCGGAACCGGCGCGGGTGCTCGCCGAACGCCTGCTGGTAGCCCGATCCACGATTATGGGCCGGCTCGAGAATCCGGATTGGGGCCATCCGCGCGCCATGAAGACCCGCTATCACGGTGATTATCATCTCGGTCAGGTGCTGGTGGTTAAGGACGATGTGATCATCATCGATTTCGAGGGCGAGCCATCGCGCTCGCTGGCGGAACGGCGCGGCAAACATTCGCCGTTAAAGGACGTGGTCGGGATGTTGCGCTCGTTCAACTACGCCGCGCATGCCGCCCTGCGCCAGGCCACCGCCGATGGAACCCGCGACCGGGCGACGCTCTTGCCGCATCTGAGCGATTGGGAGCAGCAAACCCGGGTCGCGTTTCTGGAGGGTTACGTCGCGGCCGTGGATAACAGTCCGGGTTATCCCGCCGATCCCGATCATGCGAGGGCGCTACTGGAACTGTTCGCCTTGGAGAAGGCCTGTTACGAACTGCGCTACGAATTGGATAACCGTCCCGATTGGGTCGAGATCCCGCTCGGGGGGTTGTCCGAACTGCTGTCCCTCGAGACGCAAGACGCGCCGCAATGAAACAACCCAACCGGTCATGATCGGCTCTCTCCTCGCCCCCAAGAGGGCTTGCACTCTGCAAGAGCCTAGAACACGCGCCGTGCAAGATACAACCCCATGCTCGGCGTATGTTTGATTAATCAACTGTTCATAAAAGCTTTTTTCAAAGCCATTCGCTGGCACGAAACCTGATTCCTCCTCAAGCGCATCCCGCACCCAAGAGAATCCGAGCAACCATGTTCCTCGTATGGAGGAAACCCCATGAACACTCCAATCGCTACCTCAGCCCTCGTGGCTCTCATCAGCCTGTATGGCATCACCCCCGCCATGGCGGAATCCTTCAACAACCGGAAACCGGATATCGAGGATCGGACCTCCGCTCGCCAGGCGCCGATGGCTTACCCACGCGAGGGACGGCTGGCAGGGTTACCGGCCGCTCAAAGCCAGAACGGTATTACCTTCGTCACGGGTGGGATCGGCAAACCGGAAGCCAACGCGATGAAGGCCGCAGCCAAGCGCTACGATCTCATGCTGGTCTTTGCCGACCGCGAGGGCCACTATCTGGCCGACGTCAATGTGAAAATCAAGGACACGAAGGGAAATACGGTGCTGGACATCGTGTCCGATCCGATCTTGCTGGCCGACCTGCCGGCGGGCCGATACATCGTCCGAGCCGAGGTGGATGGCAAGTCGCTGGCTAAAACCCTCAACTTGACCGGTAAAACCAGCAGGCGCCCGGCCGAGATTGTTTATCACTGGCCTCACGACTTTTCCGAGAAGGTGTAACGGACAGTCGCTGGCGATGGCGCCTTCCTCCGTGTGACCAGGCACCAGCCATCCTGGATGGTGCGGGCGCTGCCGGCAAGACTTGATGCCGGCCAGCGCCCACCCTGTTTTGCGCACCAACGCCACCACGACGGCTCACATGGCCCAGGCCCGCGGCAATTCGATGGAAAACGTCGCGCCCCGGCCGGGTACGGATTGTAAGCCGATGCGGCCGCCATGCTGCTGGACGATCTCTTTGCAGATCGCCAGGCCCAGGCCCGCGCCGCCGCCCTGTCCGGCCACCTGCACGAAGGGCTCGAACACCCGATGTTGGTACGCGTAATCGATCCCGCAGCCGGTATCCGCGACTTCGATCGTCACCCGGCGCCGGCTGCAACGCGCGCCCAGATCGACGCGGCCGGCGGCGCGAGTATACCGCAGCGCATTGCTGATCAGGTTATCGAGGACGCGGTCGAACTGGGTCCGATCCACCCGGATGAAGGTCGCCAACCCTTCTCCCTCCCCTCTCAGCGCCAGGCGAATACCCCGCTCGGTCGCGTCGAGTTCGAACCGCTGCCGCGCCGACTCCAGTAGTTCCCGTACCGCATGAGGCGCCAGTTCCAGCGCCTGCCGGCCCGCCTGCAAGCGGGATAAGTCGAGCAGGTCGTTCACCAGGCGCATCAGCCGGCTCAGTTCCTCGTTGACCGTGGCGAGCAAATCCTCCTCGCGCGAGCCTTCGGCAAACGGCGTCTTTTCGGTCAGCATCCCGATCCCCATGCGGATGCTGGTGACTGGAGTACGCAGTTCGTGCGAGGCCCGCATGACAAACTCGGTGCGCATCTGCTCGAACGCCCGATGCGCGGTGATGTCCCGGATCACCATCACGACTCCCTGGCGACCGACGCGCTCGTCGCTGATCGGCAGGATCGAATAGGCCAGGTAGCGCGGCTCGTCGCGACCGCCGACGCTCAGTTCGCACGCTGTGCTCTCCAGGCCGTCATCGAGATCCAGGCAACGACGGATCGCGGCATCGATGGCGGGATTTGCCAGCAATTCGCCGAGCGGGTGGCCCACGCAGGTCTCGGGCGTCAAGCCCAACTGCCGGGCCGCCACCGGATTGAGGCGCTGGATGCGGGCGTCGTGCCCGAAGATGACCAGGCCATCATCGATGCTTTGCAGCACCGCCTCGCTCTGGCGCTGTTCGTTCAGCACCCGCTCCAGATCCATGGCGCGGAACCGCTGCAGGGCGGCGGCCATGGCGTTGAACTGCCGCGAGAGCTGGCTCACTTCCTTGGCGACGGTGATTTCTTCGATGGCGACCCGATAATCGCCGCCGGCGATCCGGCTGGCGCCCTCGACCATTTGCTCCAGCGGTTCGCTCAGGCGCCGCGCCAGACTCAGCGACACCCACACGCCGATCAGCAGGATGACGACGACCACCGCCGCCGCCGCCCAGACCGTGAACTGAACGCGCTCGTGGGCGCTGCGGCTGACCTCGACCATGGCGTTGAAATTCGTCTCCCCCAGATGCTGGCAGGCCCGGATGACGTTCTGAAACGCATCCACGACGCCGGCCTCCCAAGGATAGAGGCGGGCCCAGCGGGCACGGTTGGCGATCAGCGCTTGTAACAGCGCGTAGCGCTTGTCGATCTCGACGACGGTGCCAACATCCTCCATCAGCGCGAGGTTGTCGCGAACGCGCTCCAGCCAGGTGTCGAATTCCCGGTGCGCCTGCTCCAGATCGTTCGCGGCATCGTAGTTGGCGTTGAGCAGCGTGCGCAGGATGGCATTCTGCTGGGCCTGCACGGCCTGGCTCATGCGATCGGCCGCCAGAATCGAGGCGTAGTGTTGATCGACGATCCGCTTGGGCGTGCCGCCGAGCGCGACGACCCCCGCCACGATGATGGAAAAGCCGACGAGCACGATCGCCAGCACGATCCCATAGCCGACGAGCAGGTACCGGCGCAGGCTCATGGCTCAAATGCCGTACTGCTTGCGCTTGCGCCACAGCGTCGAAGGATCGATGCCCAGCGTCCCCGCGGCGCCGTCCAGCGTCGGGCTGGCCGCCACCACCGCGGCGATATGGACGCGCTCCAGTTCTTCCAGGGTGACGGCATCGCCGGCGCGCGGCAGCCCCGGCCGGGCGGCGTCGGGCGCGATCGGGCTCAGGTCGCGCCGGCTGAGGCATTCCGAACGGCCGAGGATCACCGCGCGTTCCACCACGTTGCGCAGTTCGCGCACGTTGCCCGGCCAGGGGTAAGCGCGCAACGCGGCGCGAGCGTCGTCGTCGAACCCGCGCGCCGGCCGTCGGTAGTCGCGGGCCAAGCGCACCAGGAACCGTTCGGCCAGATCGACGAGGTCTTCCGGCCGTTCTCGCAGGGGCGGCAGGTCGAGCGCGATCACGTTGAGCCGGTACAGCAAATCTTCCCGAAACGTCCCCGCCGCGACCATGGCGCCCAGGTCCTGGTTGGTCGCCGCGATCAGCCGCACGTCGGCCCGTCGGGTGATCGGATCGCCGACCCGCTCGTACTCGCGATCTTGCGCGAAGCGCAGCAGCTTGGGCTGCAAGGCGCGTGGAAAGTCGCCGATTTCGTCCAAAAAGAGCGTGCCGCCATCCGCCTGGCTGACTTTACCCAGCGTGGTTTCCACGGCGCCGGTAAACGCGCCCTTTTTGTGGCCGAACAGTTCGCTTTCCAGCAACTCGGCCGACAGCGACGGGCAATGGACGGTCACGAACCCGCGTTCGGCGCGCGGGCTCCAGCCGTGGACGGCGCGGGCGACGACGCCCTTGCCGGTGCCGGATTCGCCCTGGATCAACACGGTGGCGTCGGTGTCGGCCACGTTTCTGGCCATCTCCAGCGCCTGTCGCATGGCCGGGCTGGCGCTGGCGAGGTCCGCGCCCAGCGGCGGGTCCTTGAGCCGCGCCTCCAGTTCCGCCAGTCGGGCCTCCAGGCGGCGCGCCTCGATCTGCTTGCGCGCGGCGAGCCGGAGTTGCTCGGGCGTGCACGGCTTGGCCAGATAATCCGCCGCGCCCAGTTGGATGGCCTCGACGGCGCCCTCGATGGACGAGTAGGCCGTGACGATCACGATCTTCATCCACGGCGCCAGGTCGCGCAGGAGCGGGAGCAGCGTCAGACCCGACTCGTCGCCCAGCCGCAGATCGAGGAAGCACAGATCGAAGACCTCCTGCTGGACCAGGGCCGTGGCTTCGGCGGTATTGCGCGCGCTGCTCGCGCCATAGCCGGCCTCTTCCAGGCAATAGCGAAAGGTTTTGACGAGGTTGGTCTCGTCGTCGACGATCAGGATGCGCCCCCGCTGGCGGGGCGTGTCGGCGGTGGTCATCGCGCGGCCTTGCAACGCTTGCACATTGCAAAAGTCTAGACCA
>JAVMKL010000140.1:0-4884 GCA_031732875.1 Candidatus Competibacter sp.
GGCAGACCCAGTTCGCCGTTCCGATACGCCTGCGCCAGTCGTCGGGCCGCGTCCGCATGACCACCGGCGCTGGCCCGTTGCAGCCAGTCCACCGCCTCCCGCTCGTCGCGGGCGACGCCGCTTCCATTCGCGTAGGCCAGGGCGACCTGGTATTGAGCCGGCGCGTATCCCCGTTCGGCCAGCCGGTGGAACCATTGAAAGGCCAGTTCCGGCGAAACGGGCACCCCTTCGCCTCGCCGGTAGCACTCGGCCAGCCAGTATTGACCCCCCACGTCCTCCTGTCGGGCGGCTTTGTCGAACCAGTAGATCGCCAGGACTGGATCGCGCGGCACCCCCAAACCCAGCTGATGCAACGACCCCAGCCGGAACTGGGACGGGGCATGGCCGTTTTCGGCCAGCGAGAACAGCATCAGAACCGCCGCCCGATAGTCGCCCTGATACAGGTGCCGCATCGCGATCCGGTGCTGGTTCTGCCGGAGGTCGCAGCCGAGCAGCAGCACGCCGAGCAGCAGCAGGGAACCGAGGAAACGCACGCTCATCGCTCGGGGTCCAGCGGCGGCGGCGAAGGGATCCGCGGAGAACGGGCCATGCGTTGCAGCAGCCCGCCGGCGATCACCGCGCGCAGGAAGGATCGGTGCAACAGCAACCAGGCCAGCAGGGGCGCGACCACCGGCAGCACCAGGACCGCCAACTGCCGGCCCAGCCCCCACAGATAGTACGGCACCGGCGAATCCGGCAAGGCCAGAGCGAAGTCGGGGGGCGGCGTTTCGGTCAATACCGGCAGGTGGGTTCGGTACAGCGCGAGTTGAAACTGTGCGTACAACAGGATCATGGCGAACACCACCGGCAACAAGAGCAGGGTGCCGAGCAGCAGCCGGCGGAGCAACGCCCGCCCCGGCGTGGCCAGGGTCAGCCCCCAGAACAGCGGCAGGATCACGGTCGGGCGACCGAGCGGCAGCGGCAGGACCACGAACGGTCGAGCCGAGTCCGTCAGCGGCGGCAACAGGGCGACGATCAGGCCACGATGATCCCGCAAGCCGACGTCCAGCACGGTTTCCGGCCACAACCACGGACCGACGAGGTTAACCGCCTGCGCCAGTCCGTTGATGAAGGGTTCCCGCGCCAGCCACCACCACAACCCCAGACACAACGGCAGGCACAGCGCCGCGCCCAGCAACAGACGCAGCAGCGGATCAAGCGGCCGGCGCATGCGTCTCCATCGGCACCGGCAACCGGCGCAGCCACAACAGGAAGATCAGCAGCACGTCCACCAGGATCAGCGCATCCCAGACGTACCAGTGGACCCAGTAAAACCAGGTGGGTTTCCACACCCCCAGATACACCAGGCTGACGATTCTCAGCAGATTCAGCGCCTGTACGCCCAGCGCGCCGAGGAGCAGACCCCACAGCCGGTGACGCCACGGCGCGGGAAAGGCCAGCATGGCGACCCACAACAGCAGAGTCGCCTCGACGCCGTTGCACAGGTCGAGGATGCGCACGCTGAAGCCGGGAATGGACAGCACGTTGCCCTGTATCCAGGCCTGCCCGCCGAACAGGGTGATCAACCCGCCCGCCGCCGCGGTCAGCCCATCGGTAAAGGGAGCGATCACCCCATCCCTTACCGGCGGCAGGTAGACCAGACCGTACAGCAGCAAGCCGATGCCGATGAAAGCCAGCAGGAAGCGTCGCATGTTCGTATCTCTCGGTTCGGTTTATCGAGCATAAGAAAATTTTTGGAAAACAGCGCGATTTTTCAGTCGATAGCCCGTTGTCGACGGTTGAGGTCCCCGTTTTTTGATCACTAATAGGCATAATTAAATAATTTATTATTCCTTTTAATTTATAAATTCTTCTTTAAGCTGGTCGCCTAAACCAAGCGCAACGCTCGGGAATTAGGTAAACCCATTTGCAACCGAGCGCTTCGATTCGACAACGGCAGGATCGACCCCGATGAAGACCAGCGACAAGTACACTGTGGAGACGATCACGGAAATCCGGACCTGGGCGTCCAATCTGTTTTCCTTCAAGACCACTCGCAGCCAATCCTACCGTTTCATCGCCGGGCAGTTCGCCCGATTGGGCGTCGAGGGCGACGACGGCGAGCTGGTGTGGCGGGCCTATTCGATCTGTTCGGCACCCTACGACGAATTCCTGGAGTTCTACTCCATCGTGGTGCCGGACGGCGCGTTCACCTCGCGGCTGTCGCGGCTCCAGGTGGGCGACCGGGTGTTGCTGGAAAAGAAGAACTACGGCTATCTGACCACCGACCGGTTCGAATGCGGCAGGGATCTGTGGCTGCTGTCCACTGGCACCGGACTGGCGCCGTTCCTGTCCATCCTGGGGGAGTTCGACACCTGGGAGCAGTACGAGAACATCGTGCTGGTTCACAGCGTCCGCTACCGGCACGAACTGGCCTACGAGGAGTTCATCCACTCCTTCCAGGAAAATGAACTGTTCCAGGATTATGCCCACAAGCTGAAGTACGTGCAGGTGGTCACCCGCGAGCGGGCGGATCGGCCCAGGGTGCTCAACGACCGCATCACCACCCTGCTGAGCAGCGGCGAGCTGGAAGCGCACGTCGGGCTGCCGATCGACCGCGAGCGTTCCCGCGTCATGATCTGCGGCAACCCCGACATGGTGCAGGAAACCCGGCAACTGCTGACCGACCGCGGCCTGACCTTGAGCCTGCGCGGCAAGCCGGGCAACCTGGCGGTGGAGAATTACTGGTAATGAAGGAGAGCCGGCGAGGTGGGAGCCGGCTGGGGGCGATCCGGCGAACCCGTCGCGCGGCGTCATCCCGGTGGAGCGGCCGATTTCGGGCTGACGAGAACCTTGTCGATTCGCTGGCCGTCCATGTCCACCACCTCGAAGCGATAGCCGCCCCAATCGAACCACTGGCCGGTCGCCGGCACCTCGCCCAGCCGCGCCAGCACCAGCCCGGCGAGGGTGTAATAGTCGCCCTCGACCGGAATTCCCCGCAGGCTTAGCAAATCCCGCAATTCGTCGGCGGGCAGTGCGCCGTCGATCAGCCAGGAACCATCCTCCCGTCGCACCACCAGCGGCTCGGCCGGTTCGCGGGGTTCCGCGAGGTCGCCGACGATGGCTTCCATCAGATCGGTCAGGGTCACCAGTCCTTCCAGACCGCCATATTCGTCGCGGACCAGCGCCAGCCGGGCCGGCGATTGCTTGATCAAATCCAGCACCCGCAGGGCATGGGTACTTTCGTGCACGACCGGCGCTTCCCGCAGCAGGGCGCCGAAATTCGGCGCCTGGCCGGCGAGATAGCCGTCGAGCAAGTCCTTGGCCCGGACCACGCCCTGGATCTCGTCGATGGCGCCGCGTCCGACCGGAAAACGGGAGAAGCGGCTGGTTCGGATCGCGTTCAGCAATACCGCCGGCGGGTCGTCCAGATCGAGCCACACGATCGCGGTGCGAGGGGTCATGACCGCTCCGACCGGTCGGTCGGCCAGCCGCATGACGCCGCTGATCATCGCCTGCTCGGCGCGTTCCACCACCCCGGTGGCGGCGGCCTCGGCCAGCAGGGCTTTGATTTCCTCGTCGGTGATGCGCTGTTTGGAGGCCGAACTCATGCCGAGCAGTCGCAGGACGGCGTGAGTGGAACAGTCGAGCAACCAGACCAGGGGCGCGCCGATCGAGGCCATCACCCCCATCGGCCAGGCGACCGCCGCCGCCAGCCGTTCCGGATCGCGCAGGGCCAAGTGTTTCGGCACCAGTTCGCCCACGATCAGCGACAGGTAGGTCATCGACGCCACCACCAGTCCCAGCGCCAGTTGGGAGCTGTGGGGGATGAGGGGGGGAAAGGTAGTCGCCAGCCAGACATCCAGCTCTTCCGCCAGGGTCGCGCCGCCGAAGGCGCCGGCGAAGATGCCGATCAGGGTGATGCCGATCTGAACGGTCGACAGGAACCGGCCAGGGTTTTCGGCCAGCCGCAGGGCCGTGGCCGCGCCCCATTGCCCGGCGTCCGCCATCTGCCGCAATCGGGCCTTGCGCGAGGACACCACCGCCAGTTCGGCCATGGCGAAAAAACCGTTGAGGAGGATCAACAGCAGGACGATCAGCGCCTCCGAAAGGGCCATCATGATGGGGGACGCTCAGGGGCCGAGCAATGCCGCCGCCTTGGAGAGCTTGGCGGCGGGCAGGGGGAGCCGGTTCTGGCCGATCTTTTCGGCGGCGCGGACGGCCTTCACCAGGGCCGCCATCGCCGGAGTGTGGTCGCCGACCAGCCAGCGCCGCTCGCGCTCGCCGGCGGGGGAACCGTTCGGCTTCTCCAGCAGCAGCGCCAGCCTGCCGGTGGCGGGCTCGAACACCACGCCGACGCTGTTGCCGCAATCGTGCGGCTTGCAGCCGCTGACGTAGACGAACTCGCCCTGCGGCGTTCTCAGGAATCGGTTGGGGGTGGAGGTCATTTTCATCGGCGCCAGCCACGGCCCGTCGCTTTGCTTGACGGCGGCCGGCAATTGATTGAGCGCGTTCTGGTAGGGTCTCTGGATGTCGTGATTCTTGAGCGTGTCGTAGGCGTAGACATCGTAGGATTTCCACTGACCCGGGAACGGCCAGTCGTGCGCGGTGCCCAGCAGGGCGCGGGCGAGAACGTCGGATGGATCCGCCGCCCATGCTGAAGCAATGCCCAGCCATAACGCGAGCGGTAGCAGCACGTATCCCAGGAGCGTATGAACCATGCTCGGAGTCCTCCCGGTTGGTGAGGGGGGTGAGTCGTTGAATGGGAAACCCTCTCCCCCAGCCCCTCTCCCGCCGGCGGGCGAGGGGAGCAAGCGGTTACCGTCATTCGACTGCTTGTCCGGCCCAGTCGCGGGTCTTGAACCAGTAGTCGTGGCGTTCCTTCAGCCAGCCGTCCTGCTGGCG
>JAVMKL010000141.1:0-4884 GCA_031732875.1 Candidatus Competibacter sp.
GCTGGCCGGTATGTCGACGTACAGCGTGCTCGTCACACTGTATCTTGCGTATCTTGGGTTCGGCGGCGAATGGGTCGGGCCACTACTGTGGCCGGCCGTTGCCGCTCATGCTGGGCTGACGACTTTTCTCGCGCGATCATAGTTCGGCAGAGATCGCCATTTATAGCTTGCTCCAGCGCATGCGAGAGTTGGCAATGCGCCGAAGCGAAGTCGTGAAACCCGAAAAGGAGAAATCCGATGGTCCTCAAGCCTGCTCTTATCACTCTCGGTTTGGCTGCGACATTACCGGCGATTGCCGAACCGAACCCCGAACGCAACGCCTATTTCGGCGAGACGCATATCCACACCAGTTGGTCGGTGGATGCCTGGGTCATGGGCAACCGTATCACTGGTCCGGCGGACGCCTACAAGTACGCGAAGGGCGAGCCCATCAAGCACCCAATGGGCTTCGATATCAAGATCGATACGCCGCTTGATTTCATGGGAGTCACCGATCACTCGGAGTACGTCGGCGTCACGCGGGAGGCTAACATCCCAGGGTCTTACGTGAGCAAGCTGCCCGAGGCGCAGCCGATGATCATGAAGGACCCGAACAGCTCGGAAGAGCAAAATAAAGTGTTCTCTTACCTGCTCAAGCTGGCCGCAAGCCCGCCGGTGAAGGCGTTCATGGACCCGAAGGTCACCTCCACGGTGTGGAAGGAAAACGTCAGGATCGCCGACGAGGCCAATCAGCCCGGCAAGTTCACCGCGTTCTGCTCGTACGAGTGGACCTCGATGCCGGGCAATCGCAACCTGCACCGCAACGTCTTCTTCCGCGACTGCGCCAATGTCCCCCCCTATCCGTTTAGCGCGCTCGACTCCAAGGAGCCCACGGAACTCTGGAAGTGGATGGACACGCAGCGCACCACAGGCAATGAACTCCTCGCCATCTCGCACAATGCCAACGTGAGCGACGGCTGGATGTATCCGGTCGACGTCGACAACACCACCGGGCGACCGATCGATGCCGCCTGGGCCGCCGCGCGCGACCGCAACGAGCGCCTGGTCGAGATCAAGCAGGGCAAGGGACAGTCCGAGACGCATCCGTTGCTGTCGCCGAACGACGAGTTCGCCGGCTACGAGCTGTATGAGGCCATCCTCGGCCTTCCGGCCAACGTGGGCCGCATCGACCACATCACGGGCAGCTACGGACGCCAGGCGCTGAAGGATGGCATCACCATGCAGGACGTGCGCGGCTACAACCCGTACAAGTTCGGCATGGCCGGCGGCTCCGATTCGCACAACACCGGCAGCCCGTACCGCCAGGACAATTTCTTCGGCCTGCACGCCGATGCGGACGGGAGTGTCGAGCGGCGCTTTGCGGGCGTCCTGATCGGCGGCACCATGGACGTGCGGTTGGAAAATCCCGGCGGGTTGACCGGCGTCTGGGCGGAGGAGAACACCCGCGCCTCAATCTGGGACGCGATGTACCGAAAGGAGACCTTCGGCGTCAGTGGCCCGCACATCAAGGTCCGCTTCTTCGGCGGCTGGGACTACAAGACGAGCGCGTTCGATGCCAAGGATTGGGTGGCGCAGAGCTACGCCGGCGGGGTACCGATGGGCGCCGATTTGCCGCCCATGCCGTCGGGTGCCGGGACGGCTCCGGGCATGGCGCCAAAGTTCGTCGTGTGGGCGGTCAAGGACCCGACCTCCGCCAATCTCGATCGCATCCAGATCATCAAGGGTTGGACCAGGGACGGCCAGAGCTTCGAGAGGGTTTTCGACGTGGCCTGGGCCGGCGACCGCAAGCCTGACCAGTGGTCCGGCAGGGTGCCCGCGATCCAGAGCACGGTAAACATCGAGAATGCCACCTACGAGAACTCGGTCGGCGCGACGGAACTCAAGATGGTGTGGACGGATCCGGAGTTCGACTCCAGCCTCCACGCGTTCTACTACGCGCGAGTGCTGGAAATCCCCACGCCCCGGTGGACGTTGATCCAGGCCGTGAAGGCCGGGCTCCCGCCGCCCGACATGGTCCCGCTCACGGGACAGGAGCGCGCCTGGACCTCGCCGATTTGGTATGCGCCGTCGGCTGAAGCCCGCAAGAATGCGCCGGAAGGAATGACTGTCGCCGACCTCAAGCAGAAGGGCGCTAAAGAACTGAGCCACGAGCAGCTCAGGGAACTCGTCATCGGCAAAGCCTTCTGGCTGCGCAACAACGTGACCGGCGAACAGTTTAGCCAGAACTTCACCGAGGAAGGTCATACCACCGTGTTCCGCGTCGGCAAGTACGCCGACGTGCCCAGCGGTTTTGGCAAAGTGATGCAGGACGGCTACCAGGGATTGACCAGCCCTTACAAAATCGAGGGCGGCAAGCTCATCACCTTTGTGTCGCAGGACCCCTATTCCCTGACGTTCTACAAACTCGGAAACACTCACTACGCCGCGCGCGACAACGAGTTCGGCTTTGCCAACTACGAGATCATTCCGGCGCCGCAGATCGCGGTCAACCCGCTGACGGAGGTCTCCAACCAGTTTTCGATCGAACTGGGACTGACCGCGCAACAGAAGGCGCAGATCGTCCCCATCCTCGAAACGGAGATCAAGCAACTGGGGGTGCTGAAGAAGGACACCTCTCTCAGCGGCTTGAAGAAGATCGAGCGCCTGCGGGAAATGGGCGTCTCCTTCGACGAGAAGCTCAAGCCGCTCCTCAACATGGAGCAGCAGTCGAAGTTCCAGTCCATGCGCGAAGCGATGCGGAAGAAATTGCTGGACGAGGCCGCCGGCAAGGTGGAGAAAACCGCGGTCGAAGACCTCCATTCAATGTAGACGGGAAGTTCGCCGGATTGTCCGGCAGCGGGAGCCGCGAGGGTCGGCTCGCAGCTCCCGCTGTTTCCTCGAGCACACCATGAAACGTTTGCTGCGTGAACCCCTGATCCATTTCCTGCTCGTCGGCGCCGCGCTGTTCGCCGCGTATCACTACCTGCAACCGACCCAGAGCGCGGCGCCATCATCGAAGCAGATTCAACTGTCGGTGGATCAACTCGCCCAATTGGCCATGCTGTTCCAATCGCAATGGCGGCGCGACCCGACCCCGGAGGAATTCAGCCTCATGGTGGAGCAAAAGGTGCAGTCCGAAGTGCTCTACCGTGAGGCGCTGGCGATGGGTCTCGACAAGGACGACGAGATCGTCAAACGCCGCATGGCGCAGAAGATACAGTTCCTGGCCGAGGACGTCGCCGCCGCGCGCGAACCATCCACCGACGAACTCAGGATCTGGTTTGCCAAGAACGCCGATAAATTTGCCCTGCCCAAACGCGTCAGCTTCCGACATCTCTACTTTTCGCCCGACCGGCGCGGCAGCCATGCACGCGATGACGCCGCCAAGGCGCTCGCCCAGCTTGCCGGTCAGCCCGAAGACACGAAGCTCGCCGAGTCGCTGGCCGACCCGTTCATGTTTCAGGATTACTACCGCGACCGCGCGCCGGACTATCTCGGCAAGGAATTCGGACCGCAATTCGCGCAAGCGGTCGAAAAACTGCCGACCGGCTCCTGGCAAGGGCCGATTGCATCCGGTTTCGGCTGGCATCTGGTGTTCGTGGACACGGTGATTCCGGGCCGGGTGCCGGACTTCGAGGAAATCGAAGCCGACGTGAAAACCACTTGGCTTGGAGAGCAAAAGGCACTGGCGTGGGACAAGGCGTACCGAGAGATGCGCGCCAAGTACACGGTACTCCTGCCCGTTCCCCCGGAAGGCACGAACGGAACGCCGCCCTCCCCGGCCACGCCTCAGGCCGCTGCGACCTCCCCAAGGGCGAGGATGCCATGATGATGATCGCGCGAAACGTATGGACGATGCTCGCTGGCGCGCTGCTGGCGCTGCTGGTCGTATCACCAGCCGCCCATGCGCACGAAGTTCGCCCCGCTTATCTGGAGATCGCGGAAACCGCGCCCGGCCAGTTCAGCGTGCTGTGGCGCACACCGGTGCTGGCCGGCCGGCGCCTGCCGGTCGTGCTGAAACTGCCCGACGGCGTGCGGAATTTGAAAGACCCGGTCGTGCAGGAGTTGACCGACTCTCGGGTCGAGCGACGCTGGATTGACGCCGGGCCGAAGGGTCTCGCCGGCAGGCGCATCGAGTTTCCCGGGCTCCAACTGACCATCACCGACGTGCTCGCGCGCGTGCGCCTGCTCGACGGACGCGACTACACCCAACTCGTGCGTCCGCCGCAACCGTGGGTTGAAGTGGCTGCCCCGCCATCGTGGGTCACCATTGCCGGCGGTTACATCGTGCATGGGATCCAGCACATCCTGTTCGGTGTGGATCATTTACTGTTTGTGCTCGGGCTGTTGTTGATCGTCAAGGGCCGCTGGATGCTGCTCAAGACCATCACCGCGTTCACCATCGCCCACTCGATCACGCTCGCCATCGCGACGCTCGGCTACGCGCAGGCGCCGGTCCCGCCGCTCAATGCGGCAATTGCGTTGAGCATCCTGTTCCTCGGACCGGAGATCGTCCGCGTGTGGCGCGGCGAGACGAGTTTCACGATCCGTCACCCCTGGGTCGTGGCGTTCGCGTTCGGACTGATTCATGGCTTCGGTTTCGCTGGCGCGTTGACCAGCGCCGGACTGCCGCCAAGGGATTTGCCGCTCGCTTTGTTGAGTTTCAATGTCGGCGTCGAAATCGGGCAGGTGGCATTCGTAGTGCTGATTCTGTTGCTCGAACGTTCCTTCCACCAACTCCAAATCCGCTGGCCGCGCTGGGTCGAGGCCATGCCTGGTTACACCGTCGGCTCGCTCGGCGCGTTCTGGACGATCGAACGCACGGCCTTTTTGTTCGGAGCGATCCGATGAAGAACTCGAAATCCAAAATCCGAATTTTGCAATCCGCTCTGCATTCGAATTTCG
>JAVMKL010000142.1:0-1694 GCA_031732875.1 Candidatus Competibacter sp.
TCCGGCGTAGAGCGAGCCGAATCCGCGAAGCTGACGCATGTCGATGACGAGGTCGAATTTCTCGCCCTTCGGCGGCGGTTCGAGTCCCACCCGCATCTCGTAGCGCCGCTGGCGGTCGGATGCGCCCGGGAAGTGCTCGCGCAGGATGTGTTTGAACATCTCGTTCGATATCCAGTCGGCGCCGCTGGTCGAGAGCGAGCCGAATTCGTCATTGTAGGAAATCTCCGCCGGATTGTCGGCGGGCTTGGCCTGCATGAAATAAATCCTGAGCGGCCGATCCCGCAGCGCGACGCGATTGGCCGCGTGCTCCAGAACCTGCAATTCCTCGTTTTGCGGCACCGCGATCAGGGTGTGGGCATGCGTCTGCGCGATGGGGATGGCCAGCGTCAGCATCGCCGCGTAGCCGGGCAGTTCGACCCATCGGCCCCTTCTTCGGCCCGCCAGACCGCAGAGGTTGTTCCACGACAGCGCGAAAAAGATCAGGAGCACACCGGTCAGTGCGAAGATCGTGCGATAAGTGGCGAAACGTTCCGCCGCCACGAAGTTCGCACTGTAGGCGGCCACCGGCAGCGCGGCCAGCAGGATCAACCAGAAACCGCCCGAATGCCGGCCGCGTTCCCGCCACTCCACGCTCGTGCCCGCCGCCAACAACAGTCCCGCCATTCCGGCCCCAGCCAAGTAAGCCCGCCAAGTCGCTCCCTCGTCGTCGTTCAACACGAACAGATTGAGGGCGTTCGGGAACGGCTCTCGTAAAAACCACCAGAGCTTGCCGAAAGGATCGTGTTCGAAAGCTACTCGGTCGGAGGGATCGAATACGCCCATGGCATATAGCCCCTTCATGGCGAGGAAAGCCAACGCGAGGCCCGAAAACACGATGGCGAGATGCATGCCAGCCCAGCTCAGGTTAAGTCCCAGTGCTCGCCCGCGTCTGAGGGGCAGCGATGCAGCGATGCCGATCAGGTAAAACAGGCTGTTGGGTTGATAGGTCAGTGCGCTGGCCGCCACCAGCAACACGGCCCCCATCCGGCCCAGCTTTTTCCAGCGTTCGCCGACCAGGCCCGCCAGCGCAAACCCCCCGAGCGAAAGGATCGTCGCCACCGAGTACGGCCAGGCGGTGGCCCAACTGGCGATGACCTGAGCCGATGGCACCAGCGAAATCATGGCCGCGGTAAAGGCGGCTCCGGCCGGTTCCCAGCCCAACTGGCACAGCAGCCCGAACAAGGCTATCGCCACCAGGCCGAGTCCGACGGTTCCGGCCAGGCGCAGCCATTCGAGCTCCTGAATCGAGTCGATGCGTTCGAAGGAGTGTTGCAACAGGAGTCCGTAAAGGGGTCGCGCGTGCGAGGCGGTGAACTCGACGATCTTGCCGGGCTCCTCGCGCGCCTCGCGGAGGTTCGAGTAGTCGTCCCGCAAGCCGAAGCGGTGGAACGTCGTGTCCCAGTATGTCGTTACCGGCAGCGCGAACAGCACCAAAGCGATCAACCAGGGCCAGGCGGAGGATGGCGATTTCCACCACGGGCGCGCCGGCGATTTCGGGGCGGAGCGTGGGGCTTGGAGTTCCGCTTCGGACAGGATCTGGTAGGGAGGGGCGGATGCCACGGAGGATTGCGGGTGATCGATCACGGGTTCGGGCCGGTTGTTGTTTTCGTGGGTGCGCGATTTATCAGCCGAGGCAGTTTATATAAAATACAGTG
>JAVMKL010000142.1:1794-4882 GCA_031732875.1 Candidatus Competibacter sp.
GTCCCCACTACTCGATCGGGGAATTGAGGGGGGAGGATGACGGCGCGCCTCGCAGGATGACCGACAGCGCCTTGGCCGCGTTCGAGAGGGTATGGCTGGTGTGGCGCACCGCGCCTAGCGTCCGTTCCAGCCGCAGCCCGTCGATGTGGAGTTCCACCAGTTCCCGGTCCAACATGGTACGCGGCAGCACGCTCCAGCCCAGCCCGACCACCACCATCATTTTGATGGTTTCCAGAAAATTGGTGGCAAACGCGACCGGCGGATGAACCCCTGCCCGTGCCAGACCTTCCTCGATGATCCGCCGGGTGAACGTACCTTCGCCAGGCAGGATAGCCGGGTAATCCTCCAGTTGATCGGGTAGGACCGGCGATCGCTCTACCAGCGGATGTGCGCGTGCCGCCACCGCCGCCAGTGGGTCCGACCAGAGCGGACGTGCTGTCAGCGGTGGTTCGACTTGCGGTGGCAGCGTGATGATGGCCAGTTCGACCTCGCCGCGCAATACCGCCGCGCAGGCGATCTCCGAATCCATGAAACGCATGTCCAGCCGTACTTGTGGATATTGGGCGGTGAATCTTCGCAGCACCGGCGGCAGGTGGTGCAAACCGATGTGATGGCTGGTGGCGAGCGTCAGGGGACCGGTGACGCTGCCGGACAGGTTGCGGAGCGCCCGGCGGCTGTCGTCCACCTCGGCGAGAATGCGCAGCGCTCGCGGCAGCAATACGTTTCCAGCCTCCGTCAGCCTCACCGCGCGACCCAGTCGGTCGAACAGTCGGATGTCGAGTTCCGCTTCCAGCACCGCGACTCGTTTGCTGATCGCCGGCTGGGTGAGATGCAGCCGTTCGGCGGCTGTTGAGAACGAGCCGCTGTCGGCGACGGTGACGAAGGCGCGCAGACTGGCGATGTCCATGGAATGGAGGGTTTGAGAGCAGTCATGAGGGATACTGAAGTATTCTATTGTTTTATGTCAATTATGAAAAAGATGAATTTGTATTATATGTATCGGCGCCATAAGCTGGGCGACACTTGAGACAGGAGGACGGTACATGGCCGGAAAGACTCTTTACGACAAGCTCTGGGACGCTCATGTGGTGCGGACCGATCCCGACGGCACCGCGCTGCTTTACATCGACCGCCATCTGGTCCACGAAGTCACCTCGCCGCAGGCGTTCGAGGGACTGAAGCTGGCCGGGCGCCAGCCGTGGCGGCGGGAATCGATGGTGGCGATGGCGGATCACAACACCCCGACCGATCCCGGTTTTACCACCATCGCCGATCCGGTCTCGCGCCTTCAGGTCGAGACGCTGGACGCCAACGCCCGCGATTTGAAGTTGCGGTATTTTCCCATCGGCGATCAACGGCGCGGCGTCGTGCATGTGGTCGGCCCGGAGCAGGGTGCGACCTTGCCCGGCATGACCATCGTCTGCGGTGACTCGCACACCTCCACCCACGGCGCCTTGGCCGCGCTGGCGTTCGGCATCGGCACCTCCGAGGTCGAGCATGTGATGGCGACCCAATGCCTGATCCAGAAAAAGGCCAAATCCATGCTGATCCGGGTGGATGGTCAACTCGGGCCGGGCGTGACCGCCAAGGACATCGTGCTGGCGATCATCGGCCACATCGGCACCGCCGGCGGCACGGGCTACGCGGTCGAATTCGGCGGTTCCGCTATCCGGGCGCTGAGCATGGAAGGCCGCATGACGATCTGCAATATGGCGATCGAGGCAGGCGCTCGGGCGGGTATGGTGGCGGCGGATGAGATCACCATCGAGTATGTCAAAGGCCGGCCGCTCGCGCCGCAGGGCGAGTTGTGGGAGCGGGCGGTGGCCGCTTGGCGGGATTTGCACAGCGATCCCGACGCGGTATTCGATCGAGTCGTGACGCTGGACGCGGCGGCGATCAAGCCACAAGTGACGTGGGGGACTTCGCCGGAAATGGTAACTTCAGTGGACGACCGTGTTCCCGATCCTGCTCGCGAAGCCGATCCGGTCAAGCGCGGCAGCATGGAGCAGGCGTTGCGCTACATGGGCTTGCAACCGAATACGCCGATCACCGAGATTAAACTGGATCGGGTGTTCATCGGTTCCTGCACCAACGGCCGTATCGAGGATTTGCGGGCGGCAGCGGCGGTGATCAAGGGCCGCAAGGTCGCAGCGACGCTCAAGCAGGCGTTGGTGGTGCCGGGGTCCGGGCTGGTGAAGCAGCAGGCCGAGGCCGAAGGGCTGGATCGGGTGTTTACCGCCGCTGGGTTCGAGTGGCGCGAGCAGGGCTGTTCGATGTGTCTGGCGATGAACGCCGACCGCTTGCTGGCCGGCGAGCATTGCGCCTCGACCTCCAACCGCAATTTCGAGGGGCGGCAGGGCGTGGGCGGGCGCACCCATCTGGTCAGTCCGGCCATGGCGGCGGCGGCGGCCCTGGCCGGCCATTTCGTCGATGTCCGCACGTTTTAAGGGGCACGATCTCATGCGTCCTACACTGGTGATCGGCAACAAGAATTACTCCTCCTGGTCGCTGCGGCCCTGGCTGGCGGCGCGTCATGCCGGGATCGAGTTCGACGAAATCCGTGTTTCGCTGTTCACGCCGGAGGGTACGGCGCAAATCCAGCAATATTCGTCCTCGCTCAAGGTGCCGGTCTGGCGCGAAGGCGACTTGGTCGTGTGGGAATCGCTGGCGATTTGCGAATATTTCGCCGAGCGCGTGCCGTCCCTGTGGCCGGCGGATTCCGCCGCTCGCGCCGTGGCCCGCTCGGTCAGCGCCGAGATGCACGCGGGTTTCGCCGCCCTGCGCCACGGAATGCCGATGAACGCCCGCGCCCGTGGCCGACGGGTGGTCGTCACGCCGGAGATCGCGGCGGATATCGACCGCATCGCGGCCATCTGGACCGATTGCCGCAAGCGATTTGGCGCGAGCGGTCCTTGGCTGTTCGGCGCGTTTTCCATCGCCGATGCCATGTTCGGCCCGGTGGTGCTGCGCTTTGTGCCTTACGGCGTGAGTCGGCTTGACGTGGTGGACGATTACGTCGCCACCTGGATGGCCGATCCGCACCTGCAAGCGTGGATCGCCGCCGCCGAACAAGAACCCGAAATCATCC
>JAVMKL010000143.1:0-4870 GCA_031732875.1 Candidatus Competibacter sp.
GCGCGGGTGGTATCGGCATCGGCGGACTTCGAGGAGAGAGTATTGGCCTCGCGGTTGAGCTCCTGCATCAGGAAATCCAGCCGCCGGCCGACCGGTTCGGCACGCTTCAACACGGCTTCAATCTCGTCGAGATGGGTGTCCAGCCGGTCGAGTTCCTCGTCCACATCCAGGCGCTGGGCGATCAGCACCAGTTCCTGCTCCAGCCGGCCGGGATCGGCGTCGACCGGGATGTCCGCGAGCCGGGTCAGCAATTTGTCGCGCCAGCGAGTCAGCACTTCGGGCCGGCGGGCGCGCACCCGCTTGACCTGAACCCGCATCGCCTCGCAGCGTTGCGACAACAACTCGGCGGTGCGCTGGCCTTCCCGCTCGCGGGTGGCGATCAGTTCCGCCAGCGCCGCGTCCAGACAGTCGAGGATGGCGAGCCTGATTTCGTCCAAGTCCGGTTCGGCCTCGTTGACCACGCCCGGCCAGCGCAGCACGTCGGCCAGCCGCAAGCCGGTGCCCGGTCCGATCATGTGTTCCAGTTCGGACGCGATTTCGAGCAGACGCTCGACCAGGGGATGGTTCAGGGTGATGGCCGTCGGCGCCGCGCCGGCGGTTTGCAGCTTGAGCATGCCTTCCACTTTGCCACGACTCAGCACGGTCGCAACACGCTCGCGCGCCGATGATTCCAAACCCCGCAGGGCTTCCGGCAGGCGGAGGGTGGTTTCCAGATAGCGATGATTGACCGAACGCAATTCCCAGGTAATGGTACCCCACACGCTGGGTTGTTCCCGGCGCGCGAAGGCGGTCATGCTGCGTAACATGTCTTTTTATCCTCAGATCTTTGGTGGTTCGCTTATCTTAAGCCGAAACAGCCAACTTGGCGCGCTCGCGCCGATTTTTCGCCCGGCCACCGAGCTGTTCTGGAAATTTAAAGCCCGTCGCCATCACGCTATCATTGACGTTACCGAATATTCCGATCCCAACTCTCAGGAACCACCACCCATGCGCCCCAGTGCCCGTGCCGCCGATGAACTGCGCCCGATCCGGATGACCCGCCGATTCACCAAGCACGCCGAAGGTTCGGTACTGGTGGAGTTCGGTGATACCCGGGTGCTCTGTACCGCCAGCGTCGAGGAGCGGGTGCCGCCCTTTCTCAAGGGCAAGGGGCGGGGTTGGGTGACGGCGGAGTATGGAATGTTGCCGCGCGCCACCAACAGCCGGATGCAACGCGAGGCCAGCCGGGGCCGGCAGGACGGACGGACCATGGAAATCCAGCGTCTGGTCGGCCGTGCCCTGCGATCGGTGATGGATCTGGAGGCGCTGGGCGAGCGCACGATCACCCTGGACTGCGACGTGATACAGGCCGACGGCGGCACTCGCACCGCCGCCATCACCGGCGGTTTCGTGGCGCTGGCCGACGCGGTACGCTACCTGATCGGCAGAAAACAGGTTAAGAAAATTCCTCTGCACGGGCAGGTCGCCGCCGTGTCGGTCGGTATCTTTCAAGGCGCGCCCGTGCTGGATTTGGATTACGCCGAGGATTCCGAGGCGGAAACCGACATGAACGTGGTGATGAACGACGCCGGCGCTTTCGTCGAAATCCAGGGTACCGCCGAAGGTCATGCCTTTCGCCTGGAGGAGTTGCAGGCGATGCTGGAACTGGCGCGGGGCGGTATCGCGGAGTTGCTGCGCAAGCAACGGGAAGTGCTGGGATTACCGGGCTGAGTCCATGCGCAGGATCGTTCTGGCGACTGGGAATCCCGGCAAGGTCCGGGAATTCAGTTCCGCCTTGGCGGAACTGAAGGTGGAAATCGTGCCGCAGTCGGTGTTCGGGGTACCGGAAGTGGAGGAGACGGGGCTGACCTTTGTCGAAAACGCCATTCTCAAGGCCCGCAACGCCGCCTCGCATACCGGCCTGCCGGCGCTGGCCGACGATTCCGGACTGGCGGTGGATGCGCTGGGCGGCGCACCGGGTATTTATTCGTCCCGCCATGCCGGCGCCGGTGCTGGCGACCGCGCCAACATCGACAAGCTATTGAACGAGTTGCGCGGGATACCGGAGGAACGGCGCACGGCCCGATTCGTCTGCGTGCTCGCGCTGCTGCACCACTCCGCCGATCCGACGCCGCTGATCTGCCAGGGAATTTGGGAAGGACTCATCCTCGCCGAGCCGCGCGGCGCCGGCGGATTCGGTTACGACCCGGTTTTCTTCGTGCCGGGCGAGAATCGGACTGCTGCCGAACTGGATTTGGCCGTTAAAAACCGGCTGAGCCATCGCGGTCGGGCGCTGGTGCAACTGGTGCGCGCGCTGGCGCTGGATCCTGTATCGCTGGCGGCAGGCTGAGGGCGTCCCGATGCCGAATTTTACCGTGCCGATTCCGCTGGCGCTCTATGTCCACATACCCTGGTGCGCGCGCAAGTGTCCGTACTGCGACTTCAATTCTCACGAGGCGCGCGGACCGGTGCCGGAATCGGCTTATGTGGATGCGTTGCTGGCGGATCTCGAACAGGATTTGCCACGGGTGTGGGGGCGGCGCATCGATAGCATGTTCATCGGCGGCGGCACGCCGAGCCTGTTTTCCGTCGAGGCGCTGGAGCGGTTGCTGTCTGGTCTGCGCGCCCGGTTGCCGCTGCGCCCGGATCTGGAAATCACTCTGGAAGCCAATCCGGGCACGGTGGAGCGGGGTCGGTTCGCCGAGTTCCGGGAGGTCGGTATCAGCCGGCTGTCGGTCGGGGTGCAAAGCTTCGACGACGATCAGTTGCGGCGGCTGGGACGGATTCACGACCGCCGCGACGCCTTTGCCGCCGCCGAGGCCGCCCATGCCGCCGGACTGGACAATTTCAATCTGGATCTGATGTTCGGCCTGCCGGGGCAGACAGTCGAGCAGGCGCTGGCCGACATCGCCAACGCCGTCGCCCTGCAGCCGGCGCATGTTTCGTATTACCAACTCACCATCGAGCCCAACACCCGGTTCCATCAATCACCGCCGGTCTTGCCCGACGAGGAGACCAGCGACGCCATCCAGGGGCGCGCCCAGGCGGAACTGGCCCGGCAGGGCTACGAACGCTACGAGATATCGGCCTACGCCCGCGATGGCCGGCGCTGCCGGCACAATCTGAACTATTGGGAATTCGGTGACTATCTTGGCATCGGTGCTGGCGCGCACGGCAAGCTGACCGATCCCGTTGCCGGCCGCATTCACCGGCCATGGAAACTCAAACATCCGCGCGATTATCTGGCGCGGGCCGGAACTCCCGCTGGCGTTGGTGAAGACGCACCGCTCCACCAGACCGACTTGCCGGTGGAGTTTCTGATGAACGCGTTGCGACTGGTCGATGGGGTGCCAGCGAACTTGTTCGCCGAGCGAACCGGCCTACCGCTGGATGCGTTGGAACCCAGGCTGAGCCGGGCGAGGGAACGGGGATTGATGGAGTTTGAACCCGGGCGATTGCAGGCGACCGAACTCGGCCTACGGTTTCTGAACGACCTGCTGCAATTGTTCGTGCCGGAGTAGATTCAAGGCGCAAGGAAAATCCTTGATCTTTCGCCTTTAGCCCCGTGCCTTCAAAACTCCTGCCGGCAACTGCATGGTCACGCAGTGCAGGCTCCCACACTGGCGGATCAGGATCGCGCAGGGTACACCGATCACCTCCCGTTGCGGGAAACAGCCGCGCAACCGTTCCAGCGCCGCCGCATCCTGTGGATCGCCGTAGGTCGGCATCAGCACCGCGCCGTTCAGAATCAGGAAATTGGCGTAGCCGGCGGGCAGACGCCGACCTTCCTGATCGTGGCGGGCGGCCGGTAGCGGCAAGTCGACCAGGCGGTAAGGTTCGCCTTCCACCGTGCGGAACGCCCGCAGTTCTTCCGCCATCGCCTGTAAAGACTCGAAGTGCGGATCGTCGGGATCTTCGCAGTTCTGGTAGGCAATCGTGAACGGATCGCAAAAACGTGCCAGCGTGTCGATGTGGCTATCGGTATCATCGCCCGCCAGATGACCGTGTCGCAGCCATAGAAAACCGGTGAATCCCAGGGTTTCCCGCAGCCGTTGCTCCAACGCCGCCTGGTCCAGGCCGTTGCGGTTGGGATCGAGCAGGCACTGGGCGGTGGCGAGCAGCGTGCCCCGGCCGTCCGATTCGATGCTGCCGCCTTCCAGGATCAGGTCTACCGGCTCGCGTGGCGTGGCGCCGAACGCGCCCAGTTCGTGCAGCCGGGCGGTGATTCGATCGTCGAGTTCGCAAGCGAACTTGCCGCCCCAGCCGTTGAAGCGGAAGTCCAGCAAAACCGGCCGGCCGTCGCGATAAACGGCGAGCGGACCGTGATCGCGCGCCCAGACGTCGTTGGACGGCACGACATGCAAACGACAGCGTTCGGGATTGGCGCCGGCGGCGTTCAGCAGGTCGCGTACGTGCTGGCTATGCTTGAGGTCGTGGCAACCGATCACGACCGTTTCAAAACGGCCGATCGCGGCGGCGAGCGCCGCAAAGGTACGGTCGGCCTGGTCCAGCCAGGGTCGCCAGTTGCTTTCGGCGTGTGGCCAGGTCAGCAGGATGGCGTCCTGCGGCGCCCATTCGGCAGGCAGTAGGATGGTGGTCATGAGTAGGGGTTCCAGTCCGTGCCGACGGCACCGTCGGCAGGTTCGGATTTCAACGAATGAGGAGAACGCATGAAGATCAAAGCCGTGCATCAGTATGCTAAAGACGTGGATACAGTCTTCGGTCTATTTCACGATCCCGATTTCATGAAAGCCAAGTATGAGGGAATCGGTGCCCGCAACGTCGAGGTGCTGGAGTGCGCCGGGGGCGACGGCCGCCATGCGGTCAAGGTCAGGCGGGAAGTGCCGGCCGACGTGCCGTCGCTGCTGAAAAAATTCCTCAATCCCTGGAA
>JAVMKL010000144.1:0-4828 GCA_031732875.1 Candidatus Competibacter sp.
TTTGCGGGATTTTGCCCTGGGCGACCTGTTTTTCGTCCACCAGCAGCGTGGCGGTCGCTCCCTTGCCGATCCCTCCGCCGTCATAGTCGAACTTGACCCGCACGATGTGATCGCCGGGCGGGAGAGCCTCATTGGCGGCGATACGGAACTTGTGCTCCGGCTGGTTCGACAGCGCGTAGACAAACACCGGCTTGCTGTCCTTCAGCATCAGCGCCCAGCCACCGAACCGCCCGCCGATCGTCGCCAGGACGCCACTCGCGCCTCCCTTTGGAACGGTGACCTCGGCCGCCGCAGTCCACGACTTGTTCTTGAAGTCGGGCGCTGAGCCTTCCGGGATGCGGATCATGCCGGGATAGTACGCGAACTCCGCGCGGCCACGCGTCAGGCTCGGCCGGATGGCCGGATCGGCGCGCGAGGCAAAGCTCGAGTCGAGCGGATAGACGTTGTACTTCTTTGCCTCGACGTCGAAGGCGTCCTGCAGTTCCTTGAGCTTCTCAGGATTTTTCGCGGCCAGGTTGTTGGCCTGACTGAAATCCTCACTGATGTTGTAAAGCTCCCACTTGAAGTCGTCGGGGTTGGGTTCTTCACCAATCGTCACCCAGGGCAGCCGGAGCGGGGTGGTGTTGGCGATCCACCCGTCCTTGTAGATGCCGCGATTGCCGACCAGCTCGAAATATTGGGTGGTGTGACGTGTGGCGGCCTTGGCGTCGCCGAAGGTGTAGACGAGGCTGGTGCCATCCAGCGGCATCTGTTCCGTGCCGTCCATGATCGTCGGCGGCGTGATGCCGGCGGCTTCATAGATGGTTGGCACGATATCGATCACGTGGGCGAACTGCGACCGCAGGCCGCCCCTATCTTTGATGTGCGCCGGCCACGAGATGACCAGACCGTTGCGGGTGCCGCCGAAGTGCGACGCGACCTGCTTCGTCCACTGCATCGGCGCGTCCATCGCGTGCGCCCAGCCGACCGGATAGTGATTGTAGGCGAGAGGACCACCCAGTTTGTCGATCATCGAGAGCAGGAAGGGGAGACTCTCCTTGACGCCATTGGCCGCTGTCGCGACCTCGTTGGTCGTGCCCTGCTGGCTGCCTTCGGCGCTGGCGCCGTTGTCCCCCATGATGAAAATGACCAGCGTGTTGTCGAGCTGGCCGGAGTCCTTGACGGCGCTGAGCAGGCGCCCGATCTGATTGTCGGCGTAGGAGAGCGCGCCGGCGTAGACCTCCATCATCCGCGCATACAGACGCTTCTGGTCCGCCGACAGCGTATCCCAGGCCGGAATCTGCTCCGGCCGCGCGGTCAGCCGCGTATTCGGCGGGACGATCCCGAGCTTGATCTGGCGGGCGAGAGTCTCCTCGCGAGCCTTGTCCCAGCCCTGGTCGAACTGGCCCTTGTACTTCGCAATCCACTCCTTCGGCGCCTGATGCGGCGCGTGCGCGGTCCCGGTCGCGTAGTACAGCAGCCAGGGCTTGTTTGGTGCCAGCGCGTGCTGCATGCGCATCCAGGCGATCGCCTTGTCTGCGAGATCATGATCGAGGATGTAGTCCGGCTTGCCGAGGTACGGCTCGATCGGCATCGTGTTCTCATACAAGGCGGGATGCCATTGGTCGGAGTCGCCACCGAGGAAGCCATAGAAATATTCGAAGCCCAGACCGCTCGGCCACAGGTCGAACGGCCCGGCCTGGCTTGACATCCAGTCCGGCACGTTGTGCATCTTGCCGAACCACGATGTGTTGTAGCCGTTCTCCTTAAGCACCGCGCCAACGGATCCAGCGCTCGCCGGGACCAGCGAGTTGTAGCCCGGGTACCCCGTCGCAAATTCGGTAATCACGCCGCTGGCAACCGAATGGTGGTTGCGCCCGGTGATAAGCGCGGCGCGGGTCGGCGAGCAGAGTGCCGTGGTGTGGAACATGTTGTAGCGCAGCCCGTTGTCCGCGAGCTGCTGCATGGTGGGCGTCTGAACCGGCCCACCGAACGTGCTGCTGGCGCCGAAGCCAACATCGTCCGTCAAGATCAGCAATACATTTGGAGCGCCCTCCGGCGCCGCGACACCCTTCGGAAAATCGGGTGTCGAGTCCTTAGCCGTGCGCTCGATCTTGCCTTGGAAAGGCGCCGGCGGTATCGGCAACGTGGACCGGTCCACTTGACCGCTCGCTGCCTTGGATTCCTCTGCATAAGCAAGTGGCGAAGCTGCGAGCGCAAGTCCGAGCACAATCATCGCTACGGCGCAAATACGGCGCATGACATTCCTCCCCGCTAATGCAGCGACCCAATTGGGCGATTCACGCCCGAGCACGGTTGTCGCTGCACACCATATTGAATCGCGTGCACTTTCGGCACAAACAGGATGAACGCTCTGTTTGTGTCAGTGCACTAGATTCTTATCGCCGACCCGACAGATCGAGACCAGGACGGCCTTTCTATTTTGCGGAATTATTATATCAGGATTCCGCCGCGAGCAAAACCCCCGTCGGTTTCTGTTCATCGCTCTTGGCAGTTCGCCTAGAATGGCCAGCAGGCGACGCGATCAAGCGGGCATGATTTTAGACGGTTTGGTCATGTGCAAAATTCTCGAGGTTCGCTTCGCGCCAGTTCTGGGTGGGAGCGGCCTTCCCCTTTGCTGCTGCAGCCGGAGATCAGAAGTGGCCTCGGATTCTCAGACCGCTTCTCAACTGCGCCTCATGCATCCCCGAGTTGCGTCGGTTTATCTCCAGCGCATGCGCCCGCTGCGCGGCCCGAAGAGCGCGGCGCAATAGCGTTCGATCGACTTCGTGGCGGGGTCATCAGATCCGCGGTCTCAAAAACAAAGACCACGCCGTGCCTCGGCTCTTCCGGAGCAGTTGACGCTTGGTCAACCCAGGTATTGAGCCCGCTCTTCGCCTTCATCGAATCCTGCACAGGACGGGCATGATGAGTTTGGGACAATATGATGGCAAAATGATGTCAGGCGGTTCTTTTGTGGACAAAGAAGGAGACCGAGGCGAAATTTCTTGACGTTCAATGTAAGATAGGATTCCCTGATTGGGCGTGATTTCGCACTGGAGCCGGTCCAATTCCAGATAAGGAGAAGGGACAGTGACCACCAAGAGCGAATACAACGCCGAAGAATGGCAGCTGTTACTGGACGTGCCCACCCTTGCGGGCCTTGCCGTCATGATGTCGGCAAAGAGCGGTCTCGGCACGATGAAGGAGGCGATCTCCCTCACCAGGAGTACTCTCGAAGGCGGCAAAGAGTTTCCAAACGTCGAGTTGATCCAAGCTATCGTCAACGCGCGCCTGAAGGGCGGCGAGAAGTCGACGGCGGAAACATTCACCGACAATCCCTACCAGGGACTCGGAATCGAAAAGTTCAAGGCGGCCGTGTCCGAGAAGTGCAGGGCGGCCTCCGAAGTCTTGGCCAGGAAAGCAACGCCAGAGGAGGCCGTAGCCTTCCGAACATGGGTGCTTTCGATCGCCGATAACGTCTCCAAGGCGGCGTACGAGGGCGGCTTTCTCGGTTTTGGGGGAACGCAAGTGAGCCCGGAAGAGGTCGCGGCCATCGACAGCATCAAGGCGGCATTGGCCTAAGGTCGTGCGACGGGCGCTTCGCGCCTTGCGGGACTAACCGGGGCGCTCAGGGAAACATCCGCCCATTTGGGGCTTAGCTCTCTCGGAGGGAGGACATCATCGTGGCGATATTCGATACCTTGATCAATGAGATTGCGAGTAAGTTCGGTCTCGGGAACAAAGCGGGTCCGCTTGTTGCCCAGGTCCTGCAATTCATGACCTCCGACCGCGGCGGCCTCAGCGGGTTCTTTGATCGCTTCAAGGCTGCAGGGCTCGAAGGTTTGCTTTCCAGTGTGGTGGGAAGCAAGGACCCTCAACCGATGCCGGCGCAGCAAGTCGAGGCGGTCTTCGGCAAGAGTTGGCTCGAAGGCCTGATGAGCAAGCTCGGCCTCGGGTCGAGCGCTGTGACGCCGGCCTTGGGATTCGTCGTTCCGAAGCTGATCGGCATGCTCACTCCCGATGGCAGGGTCCCGACCTCGGTTCCGCCGGCCTGGCAAGGCTTTATCGACTCGACCTTGCGAGCGCCGGCTGCCGAACCCGTTCGCCGGGCCGCTGCGCCGCCGCCGCCAGCCGCAGGCGGCGGGTTCCCGAAGTGGCTGTTGTGGCTGATCCCACTGCTTATCATCGGTGGCCTCCTCTGGTCGCTGTTGTCGGGGAAGGAGGAGAAGGTGGCCGTCCAGGCGCCCGCACCGGCTGTCGTGCAGCCGACGACGCCGGCCCCCGCCGTGCAGCCGGCAATGAAGGTGCAGCCGCGACTGGGCGTGAACTACCACGGCGACAACTACGTCACCTATTCGGGCGTCGTGAAGGATGAAGCGAGCCGCACGTCGATCATCGATACCCTGAAGGGCGTGTTCGGCGCTGGTAACGTTTTCGGGGAGATCAAAGTCGATCCCAATGCCGAGGCCGCGACCTGGCTCGACAAACTCAAGGCGGCGATCGAAAATTTCAAGATCCCCGGCCTTAGCGCTCTGTTCGGTGGGTCTTCGGTCAACGTCGGCGGCCTGATTCCCGACGTCGATCGCGATCGCGTTCTTGAGGCGCTGAAGGGAGTCTTCGGTTCCGGCTTCTCCCTGGCCGCGCTGGAAGAGGACGCTAACACCAAGGCGCTGGCGCAGATCCGCGGCCTCAAGACCGGCTTCGGCGCCCAGGACGTCATCGGTGCCCTCAATGCCACCGTCATCAACTTTGCGACCGGCAAGGCCGAGGTCCCGAGCTACAACCGCGCGCTGCTGAAAGAAGCGGCGTCGGTGATGAAGCAACTGCCGCCCAATACCGTCATCGA
>JAVMKL010000145.1:0-8001 GCA_031732875.1 Candidatus Competibacter sp.
AGAAAAATAATGGACCGAATATTCGTCCAGATTCCCAGTTACCGCGACCGGGAATGCCAATGGACGGTCAAGGATTTATTCGACAAGGCGGCTTGTCCGGACCGAGTTTTTGTGGGCATCTGCTGGCAGTTCGTTCCGGAAGAAGACCAGGATTGCTTCGCCGTCCCCTACCCGCGCCCGGACCAGGTACGGGTGATCGATTACCATGCCCGGGATGCCAAAGGGCTGGGGTGGGCCCGGCGGCAGACCCAACTATTGTGGCGAGGTGAAGAGTACACTCTCCAGATCGACAGCCACATGCGTTTCGTCCCGGGCTGGGACGAAAAGATGATCGCCCAGC
This sequence comes from Candidatus Competibacter sp., assembly GCA_031732875.1. Lineage (GTDB taxonomy): Bacteria > Pseudomonadota > Gammaproteobacteria > Competibacterales > Competibacteraceae > JAVMKJ01. Next base: position 341 of record JAVMKL010000145.1, read on the forward strand.
AACAGAGCCGGGGCAACCATGCGGTCCTCACGGTATATCCCCCCGGCTATCTTCCCCCGGACCAGCGAGAGGACTGGAACCGTCCGCGGGTGCAGACCGCACACCGATTCCATTCCAACGGGGTGATCGAATTCGGGGCGCATCCGGTGCCCGAGAACTGGGTGGTGGAAGGTCCCTTGTCGACGGCGGCCTGCGCCGGTGGCTTTATCTTTGGTCCCGGTCGCATCATCGAGGACGTTCCAGCCGATCCGGACATTTATTTCTTCGGCGAGGAGCCGACCCTGGCGGCACGACTCTGGACCCACGGCTACGACCTGTACTCGCCCAGCGAAGCGCCGATCTATCACTACTATATCCGCAAGGACGGCACCCGCCCCTGGAACGACGACTCACGCTGGCATGCCAAGCACGAGCAGAGCCTGCGACGCTTCAAGGCCCTGTTGGCACCGGGATCGCTCTCACGCCTGGACGCGCCGGTTGATCTGGGTCCGTACGGTCTCGGTCAGGCCCGGACGCTGGCGGACTACCAACGATTCTCGGGGATCAACTTCACCGGACTGACCGTGGCCGCCTACGCACGGCGGTTCCCCTTCGTACTGGATTCCGCCACCGGCGACGCCCCGCCCGTTCGCCAGGAAGTCAGGCCGAATCCGCAAGCTCACCTGTTCATCCTCGACCACGACGGCGTGATCTTCTCCGAGGAAGGAGGAGAACTGATCGCCTTGAATACGGCGGCTACCTATGTGTGGTGCGCCCTGGAAGAGGGCTGGGCGCGGCGGGAAATCCTCGACGGTCTGGCGCGGCTCTGCGTGGTGGACGCCGCCACGGCCGAGCAGCAATTCGACTTTCTGATGGACAGTCTGGACGGTCTGGGCCTGCTGGATAACCCGTCGGTGGCCCACCTCCCGTCGCCGCCCCTCGAATGTAAAACCCCCGGTCCGGCGCCGGCCGCGGACCAGGCCGATCACAGCTTGCGCCGCTACCGACTGCTCGATTCGGTCCTCCGGGTCCATTATCCCACCGCCGAATCCGAGCGTTTGAGCCATCCCCCCATCGCTCACCTGGAGATCGAACCGGAAGGCGAGGCGGATTGGGAAATCGAGATTTCCCATCGTGCGGGAGTCCACTCGATCCATGTGAACGGTCGATGGTTGATGGATGCCCGCATTCCCGGCGCCTTGGCGCCGAGTCTGAAGTTCGCTCTCCTGCGGCATGCCATCGCCCGGCACGATCACTCGCTGCACCTGCACGCTGGCGTGGTCGCCAACGGCGAGCACTGTCTGCTGCTCCCCGCCGCCAAGGGCAGCGGCAAAACCACCCTGGTGGCCGGTCTGGTCCACGCCGGCTATCGCTATTTCTCCGACGAAGTGGCCCTGCTGGATCGCGCCACCTGCAAGGTGCGGCCCTTCCCCCTGAGCCTATGCGTCAAGCAGCACGGAATCGCGGTGTTCTCCTCCCTGTCCCCGGACGTGGCCCAGTTGCCGGTCTACGAACGGGAAGATGGCGAATGGGTACGTTATCTGACGCTGCCCGGAACCGCGCGTGCCGCCGATCAGGCGTTGCCCGCGCGCCATGTCGTTTTCCCGCGCCATCGTCCGGATTGCACGACCGAACTGCACCCCATCTCCCGAATCGAGGCCCTGCGTCGTCTGTTGGAGCAGAGCACGTCCATTCCCAAACCCCTGACTCTTCAGGACGCCACGGCCATCGTCGACTGGTTACGCGGCGTGCAATCCTACGAACTCCCCTTCTCCGAGCTCGGCCAGGCGGTAGCCCAGATCGTTCGGTTGTTGCCGTTGCCCGCCACCGCGCCCGCCTGACCGACTTCGCCGGCTGGGATCGGGCCAAACTGGCCCGATACGGCCAGCGATCCTGTCACCCAGTGATGGCCAATTTCAATCGTGCTAACGCCTCGCGGTCGTTGGACCGACAGCGCCCGATGAGAAATCCTCCAGTACGACAATCTATCCGGGATGGCGGCCCCAAAATCCTCAAAAACGGCTTGCACGATAGTAGGCATGAAACCTGCCTGCTCGAAAATGCGAAAGGCAAGCGAAACCCGGGAGTGGCGACAATGGAAACGATCACCCAAAATGGCCAAAAAACGGTTTGGAGGCGTCCAATGATTAACCATGAATCCAATAGCGGACATCATCACGAGTCCTGCGAAACCAGTGAAATCGCCGAGGTCGTGGAACGGGAGTTTCTCCAATTGCTGGATTTGTTAAACAAGGAACCGGAAATCTTTCTGATTTACTGAGCCGGTTTTCCGCCATACGAAATTTCGCCACCCTCCGAACGCCCTCATTAACTTTTTCAGTAACCGTTCAGCCTCCTTTCGCCTGACCCCCCTCTCCCCCAAACAGGCGAGGGAATTGAACGGTTACTTTCTTCATGGCCGGCGGTGCCAGGGACCAAACTGGTTTACAATTGCAACTCGACACAAAATCCGGTCCGTAGCCCAACCCCCGTCCACCGCAACCGATTCCATGCGCGCATGCCTGTTTGGCCGGCTTATCCTGCTCGGCGGGCTGTTGTTCCGCCCTGACTGGGCGGCTCCCGCCATCGAACCCGCCATGCCACCGCTGGTGCTGCACGATTTCGAACAGACTACCAGCCCCACTCCGGGCGTGGGCATGAGCGGCTGGACCGCCGATCCGGCCTATCCCACCGGCCAGGTCCGGTACCGGCGGGAGCCGGCCCGGCGGCCGGGCAGCGAGCGGGCGCTGCACCTTCACTATCGCTTCGATCCCGGCGCCACCGACGCCATCGGCTGGCAACTCGCCCTGCCCGATCTCGACGCCACGGCCTACGATCACCTGGAACTCTGGTTTCGCGGCGACGGTCGCGCCGGGTTTGCCGACTCGTTCGAGATCGAATTCAAGCAACCGCTGTCCGGCGGACCGCCCGGCCTGCTGCGCCAGGGCAGCTATCTGGTTACCGGCATCGCCGACGACTGGCAACGCATTCGCGTCCCGCTGAACGTCATGAACGGCATCACCGACTGGAAACACCTCCGCCAATTCACCGTCGTCTTCGAGCCGCGCCGTTCGTCCATCACCCGTGGCGCCTACTGGCTGGACGACATCGCTCTGATCCACACCGGCCAGCCCGGTCCCAGCATCCACGATCCGGTGATCCCTCCGAAAAAGACCGCATGGGAGAACGGCGTGGGCGGCAAGGCCGCCGCCCAGTCGTACATCCGCGCCCGGCTAGCCGGGTGGCCGGAACGGCTGACGGTCGATCCGGCGGAACTGCCCGGCGACGACCCCGCTTTTCTGGCGCGGCTGGCTCGCGACACCTGGCGGGGACTGGCGGCGCTGAGCGACCGCGAACACGGCCTCCCGTTCGACACCGTGCGCTTCGGCGGCTCGATCGCGCTCGATCATGCCTGGCTGGGCGATTACACCAACGTCACCAACATCGGCTTCTATCTGATCGACATCGTCGCGGCGCGGGAACTGGGGCTGATCGACGGGGATGAGGCCCGGGCGCGCCTGAACCGAACGCTGGACACCCTGGAACGGCTCGAAACCTGGCGGGGCTTTCATTACAACTACTACGACACCACCACCCTGGAGCGCACCAGCCACTTCATCTCGTTCGTCGATTCGGCCTGGCTGACCGCCGGGCTGATGGTGACGCGCAACGGCGTCCCCGAACTGGCCGGGCGTTGCGACCGGCTGATCGACCAGGGCGATTACCGCGTTTTCTACGATCCGGTCCAGCAGTTGATGATGCACGGCTACTATACCAACCTGCCCTACCGCTCCGAATACAGCTACGGGCTGCTCTACAGCGAAGCGCGGCTGGGCAGTCTGATCGCGATCGGCAAGGGCGACGCGCCGGAAGAGCACTGGTATCGCATGGCGCGAACCTTCCCGCGTCATTTCGACTGGCAGTCGCAATCGCCCAAGAATCGCGCGGACCGGACCGTGAACGGCCATACTTTCCCCGGCGGCCACTACGCCTGGCACGGACTGCAATACGTGCCGTCCTGGGGCGGCAGCCTGTTCGAGGCGTTGATGCCGCTGCTGGTGCTGGACGAGTTACGGTACGCACCGGCCAGCCTGGGACGGAACGATCTCATTCACACCCAAATTCACCGCCGCTTCGCGCTGGAGCACCTGGGCTATCCGGTCTGGGGTCTGTCGCCCAGTTCCGCGCCGGTCGGCGGCTACCGCGAATTCGGAGTCCGGATTCTCGGCGTGCGCGGCTATCCAGGCGGCGCGGTGACCCCGCACGCGGCGGCGCTGGGGTTGCTGACGGAACCGGCGGAGGCGGCGGCCAATCTCCGCCAACTGGCCGAACGCTACCCGATCTATGGCGATTTCGGCTTCTACGACGCGGTGGACCCGAAAACCGGCCAGGTGGCATACAACTATCTGGCCCTGGATCAGAGCATGATCCTGATCGCGCTGGCGAATCATCTGCGGGACGGCGCCATCCAGCGCTATTTCGCCGCCGACCCGCTCGTTCGACGAATGTTGCCGCTACTCGGCTCCGAACGGTTTTTCGACTGACGGACCTCCCATGGCCAGCGTGGAATTCGATCACATCGACAAGATTTATCCCGGCGGTACTCAAGCTGTTTTCGATTTCAGCCTCGACATCGCCGACGGTGAAGCGCTGGCGTTGGTCGGCCCCTCAGGCTGTGGCAAGTCCACCCTGTTGCGGCTGCTGGCCGGGTTGGAGATGCCAACTCAAGGCACGTTGCGCATCGGTGGGAACGCGGTCAACGAACTGTCACCGCAGCAACGCAACGTGGCGATGGTATTCCAGGATTACGCCCTCTATCCCCACATGACCGTGCGACGCAATCTGGAATTTCCCCTGAAGATGCGCGACCTGCCCCGCGCCGAGATCGAGCGCCGGGTAAACTGGGTGGTGGAGTTATTGAGTCTCGGCGGCCTGCTCGACCGCCTTCCAAAGCAACTGTCCGGGGGCCAGCGCCAGCGGGTGGCGATGGGGCGGGCGCTGGTGCGGCAGCCGACCGTGTTCCTGATGGACGAACCGCTGTCGAATCTGGACGCCCGCCTGCGCGTGCAAATCCGCGCCGAACTCGGCGATCTGCTGGACCGGTTGGGCGCGACCACGATCTACGTCACCCACGACCAGGCCGAAGCGATGACCTTGGGCGACCGGGTGGCGGTGGTGGATCGGGGTCGCCTGCAACAGATCGCGCCCCCGCGGGAACTGTACGAGCACCCGGCCAATACCTTCGTAGCCGGTTTCATCGGCAACCCGCCGATGAACCTGTTCCCGGCGCGGCTGAACACCGCCCGCGATGGCGGGCTCCAGTTGCGCCTGGGCGAGCAGAGCCTGCCGCTGGTTCTGCCCGCTTCCACCGCGGAATACTGGCGAGCCTGGCTGGATACGCCGCTGACCGCCGGCGTTCGCCCCGAGCATCTGGGTCTCGCCGACGAAGACGAAGGCTTGCGGGCGACGGTCGGCGATACCGAATATCTGGGTCACGAAACGTTGTTGCATCTACGGATTGAAGAACTGGAGATTTCCAGTCCGGTAATAACCGCGCGACTGCCGGGTCTGCGGGCGTTCCACCGGGGCGAAAGCGTGCGCCTGGCGCCGGATTGGACGCGATTGCATTTGTTCGACGCCACCGGTCTGGCGCTGGCCCAGAGCCCGGAAGATTGAAGGCGCAAAGCCAAAGGCCCTACCCATGCTCGAACCGACTCCTTTCCCCGCCGATTTCCTCTGGGGCGCCGCCACCTCGGCCTACCAGATCGAAGGTTCGCCGCTGGCGGATGGCGCTGGACCCAGCATCTGGCATGAATTCGCCCACACGCCGGGCCGAACTCGCGACGGCGACACCGGCGATTCGGCCTGCGACCATTACCGCCGCTACCGGGAGGACGTGACGCTGATGCGGGGGCTGGGCCTGAACGCCTACCGCTTCAGCGTGTCCTGGAGCCGGGTGTTGCCGGAGGGGCGCGGTCCGGTCAACCCGCACGGGCTGGATTTCTACCAGCGGCTGGTCGATGCGTTGCTGGAGCAGGGCATCGAACCCATGCTCACCTTGTACCACTGGGATCTGCCGGCGGCGCTGGACCGGCTGGGCGGCTGGCCGAACCCGGACAGCGCCGGCTGGTTCGCCGACTATGCCCGGACTCTGTTCCGGGCTTTGGACGACCGGGTGCGATTCTGGGTTACCCTGAACGAACCCTGGGTGGTGGTGGATGGTGGCTACCTGCACGGCTCGCTGGCACCGGGTTTGCGCAACCCCTTCGCCGCCCCGTTCGCCTCCCATCATCTCTTGCGGGCGCATGCCGCTGCCATGCAAGCTTACCGTGCCGAGGGCCGGCACCAGATCGGACTGGTGGTCAACCTGGAGCCGAAATATCCGGCGGCGGAAACGGCCGAGGACCTTGCGGCCACCATGCGGGCCGACGCCTACTGGAACCGCCACTATCTCGACCCGGTGTTCCTGGGCGCCTATCCGCCCGAACTGGCGGAGATCTTCGGCGCCGCCTGGCCGGCGTTTCCCGAAGCCGACCTCGGCGCCCTTCGCCAGCCGCCGGACTTTCTCGGCATCAACTATTACAGCCGGCAGGTGGTGCGGCACGATCCCGGCGACTGGCCGCTGGCCGCCGCCCGGGTGCGACAGGCCCGGCAAACCCACACCACGCTGGACTGGGAAGTCTATCCACAAGGTTTGACCGACATTCTGGAGTGGGTGGCCAACCGCTACGGACCGCTGCCGCTGTACGTCACCGAAAACGGCGCGGCGTTCTACGATCCACCCCAAGCCGACGGGGACATCGCCGATCCCCTGCGTCAACGCTACCTGCGCGACCATCTGCGCGCGGCGCTGGCGGCCCGGCGCAACGGCGTCGACCTGCGCGGCTATTTCGCCTGGTCGCTGCTGGACAATCTGGAATGGGCCCACGGCTACTCGCAACGCTTCGGGCTGATTCACGTCGATTTCGCCACCCAGCAACGGACCTTCAAGGCCAGCGCCCGGTTCTACGCGGAAGTCATTCGAAGCAACGGCGCCGCTCTGCTCGCGTCAGAATGAGCGTTCGTCCCCTCGCCCGTTTGCTGGAGGGGGTGAGAGGCAGACGAGTCGTCGAATCGGTCTCAAGCCGGCCGCGGGCTTGCATCGAGCAGCCGCCAGCCCTCGCCCAGGAACAGCAGCGCATACGCCAACAGCAACAGACCCAAGCCGCGCATGAGAACGATGTAGCCACCGCTGCACAGGACGCGACGGGCGCGGCCCAGCGCTATCGCCAGCAACACCTTGGAACCCACCAGCAGCGCGTAGAACGCGACGACGAACGCCGCCGCCGCCAGCCAGCCCTCCCGCCAGGCCGCCAGCACGGTCGGCGCGCCCACCGCCAGCCAGAACAGATAGGGACTGGGATTCAGTAAGTTGGCGATCATGCCGCGCCGCAACGCGCCGGCTGGATCGACCGGCGCCAAGTCCGCCCCTCGAAAGCGCAGGCCCTGCATGCCCAACCAGGCCAGATACAACCCACCGCCGAGGTGGATCGCCATCAGCGGTACGTTATGGTCCGCCAGCGGACGCAACAGCAGCACCGCCGCCAGGATGATCGGCAGGTCGGTCAGCAACGGCGCCAGCGCCACCGAAATTCCGGCGCGCACGCCATGGTGGAGAGTTTCGCTGGCCACCAGCGCCAGCA
>JAVMKL010000145.1:8101-27297 GCA_031732875.1 Candidatus Competibacter sp.
GAAATTCCGGCGCGCACGCCATGGTGGAGAGTTTCGCTGGCCACCAGCGCCAGCAGCGGCCCTGGCGAAAGTCCGCCGCTCAGCCCCAGCAACAATCCGGCGGACAGGAAAGAGATCGATTCAATCATGGCGTAAGGTGGCGAGGATCGGGCCTGGGGCGTGAATGGCGGGATGATCGCGATCATGGCGCTTGGCGACCGGCAGGGCCAGCACGGACCGGAGTTGACGATGACTGACGATCGCGATCATGGCGCTTGGCGACCCGTTCTCGCCGCCGCGTCCGAGGCCGCACGCAGTTGCCGATAACTGTCCAGCCGGCGAGGGGCGATCTCGCCGCATTCCACCGCTGCCCGCAACGCGCAATCCGGCTCGGTTTCGTGGCGGCAGTCGGAAAACCGGCAGCGACCGAGGTACGGCGCGACGTCGGTGAACCCCCGGTCGAGATCGCTCGGGCTGATCTCTCCCAACTCGAAGCTGCGCACCCCAGGCGTATCGATGAGATCGCCGCCGTCCGGCAGATGGTAAAGCGTGCTGCCGCTGGTGGTGTGGGTGCCGTGGCCGGTGACTTGGGACACGGCCTGGATACGAATCTCGCGGTCCGGCAGCAAGGACTTGATCAGCGACGATTTGCCCACGCCCGACTGTCCGACCAGCAGGCTGACGCGGCCACGCAGCCAGTCGCGCAGTTCGTCCAAACCGTGCGCGGTATGGCTGCTGGTCAGCAGCAGGGGATAGCCGATCCGGCGATAGGGTTCCAACCGCCCGGTCAAGGCCACCAGCGCCGACGCGCCCAACAAATCCAGCTTGTTCAGCACCAGCAGTCCTTGCACGTCGATAGCGGCAATGGCAATCAGATAGCGGTCGATCAGATATTCGCTCGGTTCCGGCATCGGCGCCAGCACCACCGCCACCGCGTCGAGATTGGCGGCGACCGGGCGCGGTTGGCCGTTGTAGTCGGGGCGGGTCAGCAGCGAGCGACGTTCGTCAACCGCCACCACCACGCCATCCCCGGTACTGGAAGCCTGCCAGACGACCCGGTCGCCGCAGGCCAGCCGGCCCAGGTTCTGGCGCGCCGCGCAGCGCTGCAACTGGCCGTTGCCGGCCTCGACGATCAGGGTCTGACCGTGATTGGCGATGACCAGCCCGGTTTGCGCCGGACCGAGTCCGGCGCCATCCAGGTTCTCCATTCTCTGGTCGGCCAATCCCCGGCGACGCTCCTGCAAGCGCCCGATGCGCTCGCGCTGGCGCTGGGTCAGACGACGGCCGGTCATGCCACCTCGACCACGCGGAAAGCGGCACGCGCGACCGCTGGAATCAGGGTAAACTTGCGGTGGCAACCATCGCTCGCCGGCCACCGACAAGCTGATTTTCTCACCCAGACGCAACACTTAGAATAACCCATGTCCCCCGATAACCTGATCTGGATCGATTTGGAAATGACCGGCCTGGACCCTCAGACCGATCGCATCATCGAAATTGCCACCCTCGTCACCGACAGCCAGCTCAATCTTCTCGCCGAAGGGCCAGTGCTGGCCATCCATCAGACCGACGCCGTGTTGGCCGCGATGGACGACTGGAACCGCAAGCAGCACGGCGAGTCCGGGCTGGTGGCCCGGGTCCGCGCCAGCGACATCGACGAACGCGAGGCCGAACGGCGGACCCTGGAGTTTCTGAACCGTCATGTCCCCAAGGGCAAATCCCCGATGTGCGGCAACAGCATTTGCCAGGATCGGCGGTTTCTGGCGCGCCGCATGCCGGAACTGGAGTCCTACTTCCATTATCGCAATCTGGACGTCAGCACGCTCAAGGAACTGGCTCGCCGCTGGTACCCCGGACTTAAGAGTTTCGGCAAGACCTCGACCCATCTGGCGTTGCAGGATATCCGCGATTCCATCGAGGAATTGCGCTTTTACCGCGAGCGACTGTTCGTTCCGGCGGAAGTCGCCCGCTGAGACACCGTCCGGCTCAGACTTCGACCGGCAGGTCGGGATCGTTGCCCCACTCCGACCAGGCGCCGGCGTAACCGCGCACCCGTGGATAACCCAGATGGCGCAACACCCAGTAGGTATGCGCCGAACGGTGATGAGTCTGGCAATAGACGATGACTTCCCGGTCGGGAGTGACTCCGCGCGCTTCGAGCATGGCCCGAAGCACCGGGTCGGGTTGAAAGCGCAGCTGTCGTTGCGGGTCCATGGCATCGGTCCAGTTCAGGTTCACCGCGCCGGGAATATGGCCCCTGCGGGCGGCCCGCCGGTCCAGGCCAGCGTATTCGGCCGGGGTGCGGGCGTCGAGCGGAACCAGGTCGGGCTGGCCGAGCCGCGCCAGGATGTAGTCCTTCTCCGCGACCGCCGCCGGATTGAGGAAGCGAGCCTGATACGCGCTGCGCGGCGGCTGGCGGAACTGGGTTTCCAGCAGCCCGCCGGCGGCGCCCCAGGCCTGGATGCCGCCGTCGAGCAGCGATGCCCGCTCGTGGCCGAGCGCCGCCAGGGTCCACAGCAGCCGGCCGGCGCGACCGTTACCTTCACCGCCATAGGCGATCACGTGCCGCTCCGGAGTCAGGCCGATTCGAGACAGCGCCTCGCTCAGGCGCGCTTCGTCCGGCAACAAGCCCATCGCCGGCGGTTCGACCCGCACCAGGTCGGCGTAATCGAGATGGACCGCGCCGGGAACGTGCCCGACCGCGTAACCGGCCGGATCGCCCAGATCCACGACCAGCACGGCCGGGTCGACGAGATACGGCTGAAGCTGTTCGGGTTCGATCAGCAGCGGTGGATTCGGGGTGGGGGACATGCGGGCTCCTGCAATGGTCTGGTGCTGGATTGGAAGATTTTCCCACCCAACCCTCCCCGCCATCCTGGCCCGAGGAAGAAGGTTGGGAAGGAGTGCGAACCGGTCCGCCCGGATCACATGTTGGGATAATTCGGCCCGCCGCCGCCTTGCGGGGTAACCCAGTTGATGTTCTGCGTGGGATCCTTGATGTCGCAGGTCTTGCAATGCACGCAGTTCTGGGCGTTGATCTGCAAGCGCGGATTGCCGCCGTCGGCGTCGCGGACGATTTCATACACCCCCGCCGGGCAATACCGCTGTTCCGGCGCGTCGTACAGCGCCAGATTGATCCGGACCGGTACGGTCGGGTCTTTCAGCGTCAAGTGGCAGGGCTGGTCCTCTTCGTGATTGGTGTTGGAGATGAACACCGAGGACAGCTTGTCGAAGCTGATCGCGCCATCCGGCTTGGGATACTCGATCTTCGGGCACTCGCTAGCCTTCTTCAGCTTGGCGTGGTCCGGCTTGTGGTGGAAAGTCCACGGCGCCTTGCCCCGGAACACGTAGGTGTCGAGGGCCGAATAGGCGATCGCCGCCCACAGCCCCCAACTGAATGACGGCTTGATGTTGCGGACCTGGTAGAGTTCCTCCCACAGCCAGCTTTGGCGCAGCCGCTCGGGATATTCCGCAACCTCGTCCGCGCCGCGCCCGGCCGCGACCGCCCCGAACACCGCCTCGGCCGCCACCATTCCCGATTTCATCGCTGTGTGGGTTCCCTTGATCTTGGGCATGTTGAGGAAACCGGCGGTATCGCCGATCAGCACGCCGCCGGGGAAGGTCAACTTGGGAATCGACTGAAACCCGCCGGCCGAGATGGCCCGCGCGCCGTAGGCGATGCGCCGGCCACCCTCGAAGGTGGGCCGGATGTCGGGATGAGTCTTGAAGCGCTGGAACTCGTCGAACGGCGACAGGTGCGGGTTGGCATAGCCCAAGCCGACCACGAAACCCACCGCAACCTGGTTGTTCTCCAGGTGATAGAGGAAGGAACCGCCGTAGGTGCTCGGATCCAGCGGCCAGCCGACGGTGTGCACGATTTTGCCTGCCAGGTGGAGGACGGGATCAATCTCCCACAGTTCCTTGATGCCGATGCCGTAGGTCTGCGGATCCACGCCTTCGCGCAGCTTGAAACGTTCCAACAGGATCTTGGTCAGCGAGCCCCGGCAACCTTCGGCGAAGATCGTGTAGCGGGCGCGCAATTCCATGCCCGGGGTGAATTGATCGGTCGGTTTGCCTTCCCGGTCGACGCCCATGTCGCCGGTGGCGACGCCCACCACCGCGCCGTCGTCGTTGTAGAGTACCTCGGCGGCGGCGAAGCCGGGGTAGATTTCCACGCCCAGTTCCTCGGCTTGCGCGGCCAGCCAGCGGCACACGTTGCCCAAGCTGACGATGTAGTTGCCGTGATTGTTCATCTGCGGCGGGGTGGGCAGCTTGTACGAGGTCTCGCGGGTCAGCAGCAGAAATTGATCCTGGGTGGCCGGGGTATCGAGCGGCGCGCCCCGCTCCTTCCAGTCCGGTATCAATTCGTTCAGGGCGCGCGGTTCGATGACCGCGCCGGACAGGATGTGCGCGCCGACCTCGGAGCCTTTCTCGATGACGCAGACATTCACGTCCTGGCCGCTCTCCGCCGCCAGTTGCTTCAGTCGGATGGCCGCCGACAAGCCGGATGGACCGGCGCCGACGATGACCACGTCATATTCCATACTTTCGCGTTCCACCGGGCACTCCTTCTGATTTGTTATCGGGTTGGAAAGGGCGGGACACGCAGCACTGGAAGCAGCGTTCCCACGGAATTGAAATTTTAGGCCGGATCGCTCCAACCAGACCAGAATAAACGGGCTGTTATTCGATGCGTAATATCTTCATTAAAGACGATTTTTTGGAAAAAATCACGCATTTTTTACTGCGAGTGCGGAAGAATAATCACCGCGGTCGGCATCCGACCATTCTACCGAAATCAGTTGCCAACCACCTTCCGGTCTTGCGCGAGGATGTCGCGCATCGCCTCCTCGGCCATGGTTCGCAGTTCCGGCGGGATGCCGTCCAGGGCTTCCGCTTGGCCCGCGGCGGCGCGCAGGGCGAGGGCCAGGGGTTTGAGGAAGCTGGCGTGCGCGGATTGTGCCATCAGTTCGGCCAAGGCCGACCCCAGGCCGATGCCGTGGCACTCGCGGGCCTGTTCGCGCAATTTGTTAAGTGCCCACCGATCACCGCCACTGGCAAGGTTTGCAAGCTGTCCCAAAGCTTGGCGAGCTGAATCGCGATTGCCGAGCCAGAGATGGGCTTGCAGAACGATTTCCCAATACGTGGGATTTCGCTCCTCTGCTGACCGTGCGGCCAAATCAGCGGCTCGGCGGTACGCTGCGCTGGCCTCCGCACACATGTCCATGCGGATCAGCAGACGGGCATAGTTGGCAAGAGGATAAGGATCATCCGGGTCGAGTTGCCGTGCATGTTGATAAACGGCTTCGGCCTCCTCGGGGCGGCCCAGACGATTTTCCAGCAGGCTGCCGAGGTTGTTCCAAGGCCGGGCGGCCTTGGGGTCGAGTTCGATGGCGCGGCGATAGGCGGCTTCGGCCTCCTCGGGGCAGCCCAGACGCTCTTCCAGCAAGCTGCCGAGGTTGATCCAAGGCCGAGCATCCTCGGGATCGAGTTCGATGGCGCGGCGGAAGGCGGCTTCGGCCTCCTCGGGGCAGCCCAGACGATCTTCCAGCAGGCTGCCTAGGTTGTTCCAGGGCCGAGCACCCTCGGGGTTGAGTTCGATGGCGCGGCGGAAGGCGGCTTCGGCCTCCTCGGGGCGGCCCAGATGCTTTGCTAGCAAGATGCCAAGGTTGTTCCAGAGCCCAGCGTCTTTGGGATCGAATTCGATGGCGCGGCGGTAGGCGGCTTCGGCATCCTCGGGGCGGCCCAAGCGTTCTTGCAGCAGGTCACCAAGGGCTGTCCAAGGCAGGGCAGCCTTTGGGTCGAGAACGATAGCCTGCCGGAAGGCGGCTTCGGCATCCTCGGGGCGGCCCAAGCGTTCTTGCAGTAGGAGACCGAGATTGTACCAAGGCCGAGCGGCCTTGGGGTCGATCTCCATGGCGTGGCGGAAAGCAGATTCAGCTTCATCCGGGCAGTTAAAATGATCTTGAAGCGAGATTCCGAGGTCGTTCCAAAGACCGGGCTTGGTTATTAAAGCTTTGTCAGCGCCCTCCAGATCAAAGAGAGCGGGAAAGATTTCCGGGATAGGACGGCCCAACCGGCGAGCCTCGTCCCTAGCGTCCAAAAAAATGCGCAACTTTAAACGGTAGCTTTCCAATTGCTCATCGCCTAGGGCGGTTGCAAGGGCGCGGGAATATTCGAGATGGTCGGCGTGGCAAAGCTGGCCCTCAATGTGAGCGCGGGCGCGTTCCACGGCGAGGGTGCGCAAATCGTCGGCGCTGTACCACAGCCGCATGAACTCAACCAGCCACGTCAGACCCTGCCGGATGCGGCGGGGGGTATAGCGCATCAAGTACCAGACGTTGAAAAAGCGTTCGGCGACTTGATAACCGGCGCGGCGGCGGCCCGGCAGCTTGGCTTTTTCGATCAAGCCTTCCGCCTCCAAACGGGCGAGTTGTCCGCTCACGGTAGTGACGGGAATGCCGGAAGCTTCCGCTAATTCGGCGGCGGCCACCGGCGCCCAGCGTTCCATCACATGGGCCAGCAACTTGCGCGGCTGGTCGGCCAGATTTTCCATGCGCGCCTTGTACAGTGGCGTCATCAAATCCAGCAATAGCTTCAGGTCGGCGTGCAGATTGTCTTGCCGGTCGGCGGCGAATAACTCGTAGAGCATGACCGTGATGCGCGGGTTGCCGCCGGTCAGGTTGCGCAGGGCCTTCAACCGTTCCGGTTTGGCGTCCAGAATGCGGGCCATGGCTTGGACGGCGGCTTCGCCGGGCTTTTCCTGACCCGCGCCAAAGGTGCGCGCGAGGGCCAGCATGGCTTGGCGCATGTCGTCCACGCTCAAGGGACGTAACTCGACCAGCTCGAAAAAGTCGTGGAAAGCATCGCTGTACAGGTGGCCAGATTCCAGGGCTTGGTAACTCGCGCCCAACCAGAAAAAACCACTGTGATGGGTAAGGGTCTTGCGCAGACGCCACAGCGAGGCCGCGCCGGCTTTCTGACCGCGCTTGCCTTCCTCCGGCCCACCCAGACTGTCGAACAACAGATCGGTGCTGTCGATGAGCAGCAGAATGCGCCGCTGCTGCTGGTCAATCCAATCGCTAAGCAGGCCGATGGCGGCCTCTTCCCGTTCCAGGGGCGGCAACGCCTCGATGCGGTGGATTTCGCCGTCCAGACGGTCGAGTTCCGCTTGGGGCGCACCCTCGTTTTCCAGCATGTCGGTCAGGGCATCAAGGACATTGCTCCACAACTCGGCCAGGGTGGAGACGGTAAATTGTTCTTCGGGAAAGGTGAGGGCGATCCACTGGCGCGAAAGCTCAGGGTCGTCCCGCACCCCCAGGGCCAGCCGGCGCAGCAAGGTAGTTTTGCCCATGCCCCGCTGGCCGACGACCAGCACATGCTGGGGTACTGTTGTACCCGCCGGGGTTTGCCGCAATCGGTCGAGCAGCGCGGCCAGTTCGCGGTTGCGCGCGACAAAAATCGAGCGCAACTCATCGTCGCCCCACAGGTGCGGGTTGTATTTGACGATGCCTTGCAGCGGGCCGCGATCTGGGTCAGGCATGGTTGCGCCTCCAGTAATCGCGCAGCAGGAAGGAAAGAAACTGGATGCGCTCGCCCGTCCCGTCCACATAGCCGTCTTCCTCCAACTTGAGGACCAGGCGGCTCGCTGTGGAGGTGCGTTTGTCGGGATCGGGTTCGCGGCGCTGCAAGCGGGCGAGAAGTTGCTTGCGCGTCAATCCCTCGTCCAATTTGGCCAGCGCTTTCAGGATGGCCAAGGCGAAGGAGAAATCGGGCTCGACCAAGTCTCTCTCCAGACGCTGGTACCAGTGGATGAAGCGCGACCGGCTGGCCAGCAAGCGGTCGTAGCCGTCGTCCACGTCGGCTTGGATCAACATCTTTACCGTCGAACCCGATTCTTCTTGGCGGTCGCGCGCCGCTTCCATGCTGGAGGCCAGCAGCAGGTTGAGGTAAAAGGGCGACAGCCAGCCCGCGCGCTTGCACAGATGATTGAGGGCCGTATCGTCGGCTTGCCAGCCTTCTCGGCGCGAAACCTCGGCCAGCATAGTGAGCGCGGCTTTTGGCTTGAACGGGCCGAGGCGGAAGTCGTGACAGTCGTTGAAGCGAGTGCTGAACTTGTGCTGTTCGAGCAGGTAATTCAGGCCGATGGATCCGGTAAAGACGAAGCGGCACGCTACCCCGGAAGAGAGACGCCAAGCGCGCAGCCAGCCCAGCAGATTTTCCGCTTCGCCCCGGTCGCGCGCGATCAGGTTTCCCAAGAAAACTGAAAATTCGTCAATTAGGATCAACAACGGCGCTTCCGACAAGCGTTGCTGCAATTTCCGCGCGGCGACCGTCCAGGGAAGATCGGGCATAGCCTGCATTTCCAATCCGCCACCGATACCGCCGGGCAGCTTGACTTCCACCTTGCGGAAGCGCGCCAGCCAATCTGAGGCTTTCTTGCCCGCTGCTTTCAAATAACCCGTGATACTCCCGTCGGGGAAAGCACGCTCCAGGGCGCCGACGAATGCCTCGGCGCTGTTGATGCCCTCCACATCCACCAGCCGGGCCATCAGTCCCTTTTCCTCGGCCTCATCCACCAGGCGTTGCAGCAGAGAGGTTTTCCCCAGGCGGCGCGGGCCGCTGAGAACGATGTGGTTGCCTTCCAGATAACGCCAGAGATCGTCCCGCTCCGTGACCCGGTCGAAGAAGTCGGCGCCTTCCGCCTTGTTACCCAAACGCATGACCATATTTCGCCCTCCAGCAATCCAACAGGTTGGCGAACTATATATTCAAAATTGAATTAAGTCAAATTTGAATATATTCAAATCGAACACTTTGGCGCTTGACGGCCAGCTTGAACCCTCGGGTCGGCTCCGTTATAAACCGCCGGGCTTCCATCATGAAAATTCCTTAACATGACGGCAGCAACCACCAGACCTACGGTAACCACCTACCCTCGCCATGACCACCGAAGCCAGTCTGATCCCCTATGAAGCCGTGAACATCCTCGTCCGGGGCGCCGCGCTGGTGCTGGCGCCGCATCCCGACGATGAGGTGCTGGGTTGCGGCGGCGCGATCATGCGGCATGTCGCCGCTGGCGAGCCGGTGACGGTCATCGTCGTCACCGATGGCGCCGCCGGCGACGGGAGCCAGCCGGTGGCCGACTACGTCCGGCGCCGGCAACAGGAAAGCCGGCGGGCCGCCGAAATCCTGGGCTACGGACAACCCCTGTTCTGGAATCTGCCGGACCGACAACTGGCTTACGGCGAACGGCTGGTGCGGCGGATTCTCGACGCTATCGCCGCGCACCAGCCGGCGGTGGTCTACGCCCCCTCACCGCTGGAAATCCATCCCGATCACCAAGCGGTGGCGCTGGCGGCGGCGGAAGCGGTTCGCCGCTGTTCCCCACCGCTAGTCCTGGCTCTGTACGAGGTCGGCGCGCCCCTGCATCCCAACCGCCTGCTGGATATCAGTACGCTGGTCGAGCGGAAACAGGCCGCGATCGCCTGCTTTACCTCGCAGTTGGCCGTGCAGGACTACCATCGTCACAGTCTGGCGCTCAACGAATTCCGTACCTTTACCCTGGCCAAGTCGGTACGGGCCGCGGAGGCTTATCGGGTCGTCGCGACCGTCGACCTGGCGGCAGGACTGAATTGCCTTCGCGTTCCGGAATATTGGCGAGCACGCGGTCCGGAATCGAATGCCGCGCCGGATCGCAGCCCCCTGGTCAGCATCGTCGTGCGCAGCATGGCGCGATCCACGCTGGCCGAGGCATTGGACAGCATCGCCCTGCAAACCTATCCGAACATCGAGGCGGTGCTGGTGAACGCACGCGGTCCGGATCATCCGCCGCCCGGCGAGTGGTGCGGGCGGTTTCCGCTGCGATTCGTCGACCCGGGCAAATCGCTGGATCGCAGCGCGGCGGCCAACGCCGGGCTGACGGCGGCGCGGGGACGCTACATCGGTTTTCTCGACGACGACGACCTGCTGCTGCCGGACCATGTGACGGCGCTGATCGACGCCTTGCGCGACCAGAACCGGGCGAAAGTCGCCTACGCCGGCGTCCGGATGATCGCCTATCTGCCCGACGGTCGGATGGGCTCGGAATCGCTGCTCGACCAGCCGTTTCATCTGCCGAGCCTGCGGGCGCAGAACTACATCCCGATGCATGCGGTTCTGTTCGACCGCGCCCTGCTCGATCTGGGCTGCCGTTTCGACGAATCTCTGGCCCTGTACGAGGATTGGGATTTCTGGCTGCAACTGGCGGAACACAGCGAATTTCTGCACGTCGACCGCATTACCGCCTGTTACCGCAACTTCGGCCACTCCGGTTTCGGTCTGCGGCCGGATGAAGCCAGGATCGCCGCCGGCCGGGCGGCCCTGTTCGCCAAGTGGGGCCGGCGCTGGTCCGGGACGGAATGGGCCGAAACGCTGGCCGCCCTGCGCGACGGCGTCATCCACCGCCAATCGGGACGGGCGGACGCGGAACAACCGATGGTGGAAACCCTTGCCGGAAACCTTGCGGAGCAGACCGCTCTGCTCCACCAGATTCTGGCGCGTCTCGAAGAGCAGCGACAAGAGACCGCCGCCCTCGACGAACAGGTCCGGCGAGCAGACGGGCTGGCGGTGGCGGTGCAAAACCTGCAAACCCAAATCGCCCAGAGTACTCGACAACTGGAAGAACTGCGTCGCTCCACATCGTGGCGGGTGACCGGGCCGTTACGCTGGCTGTCGCGTGCCGCGCGGCGACTGGGCGGCAAGCGCTCATGACTCGCCTCCAAGGAACCGTTTCAGGCCAACCAGTCCCCCCACCATCGCGCGGCGCAATTCGATGATACCCACTCGCCGCTCCCGCTGGATGGCCTGCCGCCGCCGCCAGACTCGCGGCAATTGGCGCAGAGCATCCCACTTGGCCCGCAACGCCAGCCCGCCCTGCCCGCGCCGCCACAGCCAGAATACGCCGAACAGATTGAGCAGAACGTGCGCCGGCAAATAGAGCCAGAACCAGGGCGAAGGCATGTTCTTGAAATAGGTCCACACCAGGTTGCGGTGACCGTGGTAGACGGCGAAATCACCGCGCGCTCCGGTCAACCCGGAACCGACGTGCCGCACCACCGCCGAGGGAACATAGAGGCAGCGCTGCCCCAGCAGGAGCAGCCGAAAGCCCAAATCCACATCTTCCATATAGCAGAAGAACGACTCGTCGAAGCCGCCTGCCTCGACAAACGCCTGCCGCCGGTACAGCGCCGCCGCCGCGCAGGGCGCGAAGACTTCCTCGACCCGCAATCCTCGTTCCGCCGCCGTCAGGCCGTGCCAGCGCCGCCAGGCCAGCCCGCTGGCATGGTAGCAATCCCCGGCGCCATCGAGCCGGGTGGGATCGGCGTCCAGCAGCAGCCGGCAACCGAACACGGCATAATCGGAGTATTCCCGCGTTGCTTGCCACAACGCCTCGAGCCAAACCGGCTCGGGAAAAGCATCGGGGTTGAGCAGCGCCAGCCACTCGGTGGGGGAACTTCGGGCGACCGCCAGATTGTTGGCGGCGGCGAAGCCGAGATTTTCGGTGCAGCGAATCACCCTCAATCCGGGAAAATACGCCGCGGCCTGCTCGGCGCTGCCGTCGCTGCTGGCATTGTCCACCAGCACGACCTGTCGCGGCGGCAGGGTCTGCCGGGCGAGCGCCCGCAAGCAGCGTTCGAGATAGGCCCCGCCATTGTGATTGACGACGACGACCGTGACGTCGAAATCAGCGCTGGCCATCGACGTTGCCGGCGGGCGACATTTCACTCTTGCGCCGCGCGGTGGCCAGCGCCTTGGCGCCCCGCAGCCCGTACCCGAGCCATGCCGCCAGCCAGCGCTTCTGCCAGGCGCGCAGGCGGGGCGAGGCCAGCAGTTTCTGCCGGGCATACTCGCCGAACTCTTCCAGCACTTGCACGAACGGAACCCGGGCATCCACGTACACCGCTCGAGTCGGAGCGTCCTCGGCCGGCGCCAGCGCCGCTGGCGTGGCGAAATAACGCGGCGCGGCGAAAGCGGGCAGCGGCGTCAGCGCATGATAATCGGCCACCATCTCATCGACCCGGCGATGACGAAAACCCGCCAGCCAGACACGCGGCGGCTCCAGGCAGGCGCGGTCGGCGGCGATCCGGAGCAACTCGTCGGCTATCGTCTCCGCCCGCGGCGGGCAGAGAAAACCGTTGACTCCTTCCCGAATCCGATCGGCGAAGCTGCCCACGGCGGTCGCCACCACCGGAATGCCCAGCAGCCACAGTTCGCTCAGGGTATAGCTGAAGGTCTCCGGACAGATGGAGAGCAACAGACCGAGTTCCGGCGCGACGCCGGCCATGATGGCGGGCAATTCCTCGTGATGGTAGCGCGGAATCAGGGTGACGCCCGGCCAACCCCGAAACATCTCGCCCTCCTCGCCGCAGCCGATCAAATACAACTCCACGCCAGCCGCGATCCGCGGCCAGATCTGTTCCAGCAGCGCCCGGCCTTTCTGCGGGGCCAAGCTGCCCAGCATCACCACCCGCAACTTATCGCCGGCCGGTGGCGCCGGCAAGTGCCCCGGGTTGAAATCCACTCCATGGGGAATGATGGCGAAGGATTTGCCAGCGAGGGCGGGCACCAGAGTCCGCCAGTGCCGGGACACGGATTCCGACGGTGCGGCGAACGATACGTGATCGGCTCCGGCCAAATCGGCGAAGCGCCGCCGCAAATCCAGCCACTCGGCCGCGGCGACGTTGCGAAAGAATCGATTGTGCTCGTTCTCGGCGAAACAGCGTTCCAGCCGCGGCAATTCGCACCGTTCGCACACCTCGCCGAAATGGATGACCACCGCCGGGCAAAAGGGATAATAGTCGTGAGCGACGAAGATCGTCGGCAGACCACTGTCCAGCGCATCCAGCGAATGGCCGATCAGCGAAGAGACGAGAATGGTTTCGATTCCGAAATCGGCGACGACCTCATCCAGGATCGCCCGGTATTGCAGGTGGGCCACGGCCGTCGCCCGTATCGGATACTCCAGTTCCCAGTGACGCAACGGCCGATCCATGAGCGCGGAACGGTACAGGGCGATGCGTTGGCCGAAGGCACCCCAATTACCGATCGAGCGCAGCACGAGATTGTCCCGTTCCCGGTCATGCTCGCAATACTCCCGTACCCAGCGGTCCAGACCGCCCCCCCAACTGTTGACGACGTGCAATTGCACCGGACGACGCTCCGGGACGGCGGGACGCGCCAAGGCGCCCCGTCGCAATCCATCGCCAGCCGCGAAGCGTAACCCGGTCAGGGGGTGCGCCCGCTCGATCTGCCGCGCCTCCTCCAGTTGCTCGACGCCGCGCATCTCAGTCCGGCGGCCGGCATCGCGATCGCGCACGTAGACATGGTCGCAGCAGACCGCGTGCCAGCCATGCTCCCGGAACAGTCTGGCCAGCCAGACCCAACATTCCGCCCAACCCCGGTCCCGCGCGGCGGCGTCCAGCCGGGGCTCGATTTCTCGCAACGCCGCGCCCCGCAGATAACAACAACCGCTGAATAAAGCGGGTATTTCGAGATTGCGCCGCCGGCTCGAGGCCAACAGCAAACGATCCAGGTCATCCAGCGCGATTCGGTCGCCAACCCCTGCTTCCAGCAGGGCGAACAGCGGCGTGCCGTCGCACAGCGGCGCCACTGCGGCGATTCGCGGTTCCTGGCCATACGCCGCCAGCGCCAGCCGGACATCCCAGCCGTTGAGGACCTCCATCCCAGGCCGGACCAGCAGCCGGTCGTGTCGATCATGGTGTGCTGGCAACCCGCGCAGGACGGCCTGCCAAGGGGTATCGATGCCTGCGGTATCCACCAGCGACACCCGTGTTTCGGCCTGCTCGCGCAGCGTCTGCTCCAGTCGAGCCCGTTCGATCCCACCGAACGGCAGCACGACGATCCGGGTGTCGGGCGCGGTATGGCGCAGCAGCGATGCCAGGGTGCCGGCCAGCAGGCCCATGTCGTCATCGGCGCCGACCGGCAGGCACGCCACTCGGGGCTCCACTGGCCACGGCCAGCGGCCCGACGGCGTCCGGCGGACGATGGAGTTAACGGAAGGCATTAAAGATCCGAGCAAAAGTCCTTGCCAACCGCCAACTGCGGGAACGCTTGATCAATTCGAGTTCGCGACGGGTATCCATCAACTCGGCGCGAATCCCCGATTCGGTCTCCAGCGTATTGGCGCCGGTATCGGCAATATTCCGGCGGTACCAGTGATAGTAGCAATCGCCGGTAACCTGGAAGGGGTCGGGAAAGACCCGTTGCAAGTCCAGACGGGACCGATAATGAATCCGCTGCGCCTTGGCGATGCGCTCGCCATTGTCGAAATAGTCGTAGCGGCAACGGCGGTCACCCATCTCGTCCTGACCCATGCGCCGGCACTCGGCGACATACCAGCGCCGTAAATCGAACAGGGCCGAACCGGCATCGGCGTATTTCTTCAGCATGATTTCCTGCGCGCCGCCGTCGAAGCCGGAGAAGTGATAGAAACTGAGGGGCTCGCCGTTGATGGTGATGCCCCGCTCCAGAGAGCCACCGACATGGCGATGAGTGAGGTTCCAGGTGGCCACGTTGTAAATCGGTTCGCGCAGGATGGCAATGTCCTCGAAAAAGGTCGGCACCAGATCCATCCAACGCTGGTCGGTGAACAATCCGCCGGCGATATCGTCGTGGCAGAAATACCGTAACCGCTCCGCCCACCAGCTCAGGAACCGCAATCCCTCGGAACTGGTTCGGACTCCCAGGAAGCCCAGATTGAACACTCCGTGCTTGAGACTGGCGATCTCGTTGTCCATGATCGCCTCCAGCGACTGTTCCGGTTCGCTCTGATGGGGCGTCAACAAAACGCTATGCCGCCCCAATCGTTCGATCAAGCCGGCCAAGCCGGATAGGATCACCATATCGGGGTCGAAATAGAAAATTTTGTCAGCCCCGTGGCGGCGGGCGATTTCCAGAAACCCGATGGCCTTGACCGCCGTGCACATCTCCACCACCGTGTGGCCGAATAGCCAAGCCTTCAGATCGGGAATCGGCAGTTCGGTCACGTTGATGATGGAATCGAACGGCTCGGTGGTAAAATCGACCCCGGACGGATAGTCGTCGCATAACAGGAGATGGAAACGGACATCGGCCCCCTGCCGCTTGGCCGAGT
Organism: Candidatus Competibacter sp.; assembly: GCA_031732875.1. Taxonomy (GTDB): domain Bacteria; phylum Pseudomonadota; class Gammaproteobacteria; order Competibacterales; family Competibacteraceae; genus JAVMKJ01. The sequence continues at coordinate 23,235 of JAVMKL010000145.1, forward strand.
GGGCCAACACGCGCGCCTTCGGAAGGTAGTTGGCGGTAATACTGGTGAACAAATGCGCGGTTTGATTCATGATTTCCTGAGAAACTCCGTGTAACGCCAGATTCTGGAAGCGTGAATCTCATTGAGTTGGGCCGCCAGGTCAAGGTTACGCGCGTACAAAATTTTCAGTTGCGCCGTCAGTTCGTCCTGCATCGACTGCATCTGAGCCGCCAGCAGGGCAACATCGGCCTCCCGTTCGCGGACATAACGCTGGACCTCGGCGATCGCTTGGTCTCGTTGTCGTAGTTCGTCCCGTGCCTGGGCCAGTAGCACCTCGGCGCTCCGAAGTCCCTGTTTCAGCTCGACGGTGGTCCGTTGCGCGCGAGCGAGCGCCTCGTCGCGCTCCCGCAGCACGTACAGCGCCTGCTCTGGCGCCAACAACGCACGCTCCCTATCGACGGCCACCCGCAAGGGCCTGATCGGATCCTCCCGGATGAAGGCATGAATCCGCTCGTCGTAATCGGGGTGCAACGCAGCCAGAGCCATCCGGGCTTGCGCCTGCAATTGAGCCTGACGCTCGCCGAAGCTTGCGCCTCCGACATGGTAGACATAGGTGTCCGCGCATAGCGCATGATGCCATCCGACCTTGCCGGCTCGCATGCAGAAGTCGTTCTCCTCGCCGTAACCCAGCCCGAACCGCTGCTCGTCGAAACAGCCCACTTCCCGCAGGCAACCACGGCGAATGTACATGCAAAAACCCACGGCGGTCGGAATCTCCAACCAGCGTCCGGAGTTGGCGCTTCGGAACAGCGCGTCGGTCGCCGCCAGCGATAGTCCCGGCGGCAGTTCGTTGGGTTCGCAAAAACGGGGGTAACTGCAGATGGTGGCGTTGTTGGAAAAGGGTGTAACCGTGCCGGTCGTGGCGGTGGCGCGGGCACAATGCGCCAGCCGGTCCAGCCAGTCGCCGTTCACTTCGGTATCGCTGTTGAGCAGTACCACATCGCGATCCGGATGCAAGGCCAGGCCACGGTTGGCGGTCGCCACGAATCCCTGATTGGCGGAATTGCGCAACAGGGTGATGCGTCCGGCCCGCGCCAGCCCGTCCAGATAATCTGTCAAATCGGACAAGGAACTGGCGTCGTCGATCACGATGACTTCGTGGGGGAATTCCTGTCGATGGTCGAGCACGCTGTCCAGACAGCGGCGGGTGACCGCGAACCCTTGGTAAACCGGGATCACGATGTCAATGGGTGCCGCAGGGTTCGACCGCATGTTTCAAACCATTACCTTGGGTTGCCAGAAATGATGACGAAACGCTGCCGCTCCGACGAAAATAGCCTCATTAGGCTTGGGATCGCGCGCGATCAAAGGCGGGGGTTTGTCTGGCATTTAACCGATAGTCGGTCAGCCGGAAAGCAACCACGATGGTGATTGGGAGTTTGGCCAGACCAGAATCTTCGAAGTTTGATTCAGTCTATTTTCATATATTTTAAGGTATGCTGCATTATATGTTGATAGAAGACTTAATATGTAACTATTTTATTACTAATATGCCTATCAATAGTATGTAATAATATTCAAATGCCCAGGAGATATCTATAACCATTTGAAAATAATTATTTTAATGGATTGAGAATATCATCTCCCGTCCTTCGATTTCCTACTGTTTTTTTTCTTGTTATTAGTGCTATTTTTACGTTCGAATCGGTCCGGGGCGCGGTAAAAACTACAGTCGTCTTTTTCCCGCCATCTCGCGGCCGGCTCGGGAGACCAACAGCGGTTCCCGCTCTCTTATTTTTGTGACTATGATTTTTAAGGATATTTTTTGCTATCGTAACTCTGATCAGGCGAAAAATTCCTTGTAAGTCAAAACACCGGGAACTGCTGGAGACCAAGTGTTGGGCAATTCACAACCGTTTCCTGATGGGGTCTGACAAAGGAGGGTAGCAGAATGTCTCGCAACAACTTTTACTTATCGGCACACAAGCTGGCCGTTGTATTGATCGCTTTCGTCGGGCCCGGGGCGTTCGCCGAGAACCTGGCCGCAGATGTCCGCGAACCCACCGCAAGCAATCAAGCCGGTGCCATATGGAATACCCCGGTTCAGACAAGCACGGGGCGTTACCGGTTAACTGGAACGGCGCTGGATGGGTCTGGTAACCCCGCCTGCGCGCTGGCGCTGGCGAGCGGCCGTTGCATGTTCACCTGCGGGCCGGGCTCCCTTCGCTGCGAGGGAGGCACAGCCAGTTTGCCTTTCGGTCAATTCGACCTGACGGATTTACCCACGGAAGCAAATGGGACGATAGTTTTACAGGTTTTCGTCCAAGGCTTCATCAGCTCGACCAATAGCATACCCGTTTCCGTTGTTCCTCCTCCCAACAACGCGCGCTGGAGCGCATACAACGATATATGCTGCTCTGATGGTTCTCCTATTACTTATGACGTGACCGTCGATGGCATTACGAAACGATCCGTAGCCACCCTCTGTACCACGGACTCCACTTTCGAAGGGTTCGCCAGCACGCCTGCCGGCACCAAGGGTTTTTCCACACGCGTGTCGGGATGCGGTCTCAACTCTTCGAGTTCTGGAACCGTCACCATGGTCAGCAATGCCTGTTACCGATTCCAACTCGATCTCGAGGGTCAGTCACTGGTAAACGGATTTGGAACGGTCACTTGCCCTTCTTCTGCAGCAGGTGCCCATACCCTTCGGGAAGATGCCCAAATGACACCGATGGCCGTTTTCCCCTTCTCCAGTAGCGATGGCGAAGATTATTCGAAATTACGGAGGTTGCAACCCCGCTGAGAGGCTCGGATTGCCATCCGTTCCGTCACGACAGGTCCCTCCGCCAATCCGGCTGGCGCCGAGGGCCGATTGATGATGGGGATAGTGGCGACGCCGGCTTGAGACGGTCGCCGGCTCATAGTCCGGCTTGATCCAGCCAAGCGGCGAAACACCGTTCGCCTCGAGATTCAGCCGCGGCGGCATGGCGGTCGGTTTCGGCCCGTAGTAGAGGCACGCTCAGGTCGGGGGTACCGGCGATTTCGCCGGCATGACCGATAAACCACCGTTCGAGTCCTCGCGCGGTGGTCTCGATATGGAATTGCAGCGCCAGGGCGTGCCGTCCCCAGGAAAAGGCCTGATGCGGATACCGGTCCGTCGCCGCCAGGAGGACGGCGCCGTCCGGCAAGTCGAAGGTATCGCCGTGCCAATGCAGGACCGGAGCGCCGTCGCCGAACGCCGCCAGCGGGCTGGCGCGGCCGGCCTCGGTCAGCAGCAGCGATTTCCAACCGATTTCCTTGTGCCCGCCTGGATAAACCCGTCCTCCCAGTGCCCGGGCCATCATCTGGCAACCCAGACAGATGCCGAGCGTCGGCCGGCCGGCGTCCAATCGTGCCCGCAACAGGCGCAATTCGTCGAGGATGAAGGGATACGCCTCGTCCTCGTAAACCCCGATGGGACCACCCAGCACCACCAGCAAATCGTCGGCCAGCGGGTCCAACGCGGCCAGATCGTCGAAGCCGGCCTCGCGATACCGGATCGTATAGCCCCGTTCGGCCAGTATCGGGGCAAAACGGTCGAGGTCCTCGAAAGCAACGTGACGGATGGCGAGAACGGATTTCATGAGCGTGCTCGAATGGCTGGAGAATGGAAGCGGCCATGAACTTGCCGCGCCGGGAATCGGGAAGCAATCCCGAACGAATGGATCGAAATCTGGCGGAGAGAGTGGGATTCGAACCCACGGACCCTTGCGGGTCAACGGTTTTCAAGACCGTCGCAATCGACCGCTCTGCCACCTCTCCGAAACGTCGGAATTGTAACGATCCATCTCCGATCATGCCAGCATCGTTGCTGGCGATTGAGGGCAATCGCGCTACATGCCGAGCGCCCGGCTTGCGAAAATAGTAAGATAACCATGCGGATTTCAGGACCACCACATTGATAATTATGGTTTAAGCTATTGAACCCAAACGAAAAGCCCAGCATCTCGCCCATGGCGATCATCGCCTCCCTGGCTTCGCACCGCGGCCTTATTATGAATCTTATCAAAAGGGAAGTAATCGGCCGCTACCGTGGTTCCGT
>JAVMKL010000146.1:0-4758 GCA_031732875.1 Candidatus Competibacter sp.
GCGCGCGGGACTGGATTTGCAATACATCGGCCAGCGCCGCGCAACCCAAGGCAACATGGTAACCGACGCGCTGGTCGCCAACCTGAATCTGGTCGGCCACCCGTTCGGCAAAAACCTGGACATTGCCTTGGGCGTTTACAACCTGTTCGACCAGGATTACGCCGATCCTGGGGCGGACGAGCATCTCCAAGCGGAAATTCCCCAGGATGGCCGAACCTGGCGATTGAAGCTCGATTACCGGTTTTGAGCCGGCATGGCTGGCTTGCGGAGACATCCGACTTGGCGGCGCTTCGCGCTGATCGCGGTATTTTGCCTGATGGAGAATGGTGCTCACCGGCAGGTCGCTTCCGCCGAAGGCCTTTCCCCGGAGCAGATCAAGGCGTCGATGCTCTATAACTTCGCGAAATTTGTCGATTGGCCGCCACACGCAAATTCGGAAATGGTGCTTTGCGTGCTCGGTTCCGACCCGTTCGGCCTGGCGCTCGACTCGCTTGACGGCAAGCCGTTGAAGGATAAAACCTTATCGGTGCGGCGCATCGCTTCGGCAACCCAAGGCCAAACGTGCCATGTCCTGTTCGTCTCCTCCTCGGAAAGTGGCGATCTACCTTCCCTCCTGAAAATCCTGCGCGACGTGCCGGTGCTGACCGTAAGCGACATGGAAGGCGCGGCGGCACAAGGCATCATGATCGAAATCGTAGTCGTCGAGCAGCGAAGACTGGGGTTCAAGATCAATCTAAAAGCCGCTCGCCAAAGCCGGCTTGAAATCAGTTCCCAGTTGCTCAAGCTTGCCCAAACCGTCTACTAATCCCGTACCCCGGTAGTGAACAAACGGCCGACCATCATCAAACGGGCACGGCGCAAGCGACGATGAAGACGGGTGATGCGTTCGTGATCGAAACGCCAGGCGGCGGGGGATATGGGTGCGCTGCGCGCGAAGCCGCTGCCAGCGCGCTGAAACCAACCTTGCGTCATCTTGACCAGCCAGCGCGTCAGCCATGGAAAAAGAATGACCAGTAGCAGGGAGCCCAGCAGGGCGGGAGACAGAATATCCCGCACCGTATTCAGTTGGGCGAACTGGGTCCCGGCGTTCACGTAAATGATCGTCAGCGGCAACATGCCAAGTTGGCTGATCCAGTAGAACGTTCGGGCTGGAATCGGGGTCATCCCTATCCATAGGTTCACCAGGAAATAGGGAATCACCGGCACGAGCCGCACCCCGAACAGATAGAACGAGCCGGATGCTTCCATGCTGGCATCGATCATTCGCAACCGGCTGCCCAAGCGACGCCGCACCACATCGCGCAAGGTATAACGGGCGGCCAGGAAAGCCAAAGTCGAGCCGATGGCCGAGGCGAAAGACACCAGCACCGTACCCCAGACCAGTCCAAAAACCGCCCCGCCCGCCAAGCTCATGACGATCATGCCCGGCAGTGATAGACCGGTAATCAGCACATGCAGCGCGAAATACCATGCCATGGCGACCAGCGGATGCCCGAGACGATAGGCCATCAGCGCCCCGTACTGCGATTGCAGATAACCGAGGGTCAAGTAATGGCCAGGATCGAGGGCAATAATGGCAGTGAGCAGGACTGCCAGCGACAGAATCACGATCAGCGGCTTCCAGATCACCAGCGCTATCCTCCGGCGCGAATCGTGGATTTGGAGAGTCCGGCGCAGTTTCCCCCAAACACCCTAAAGTTTGATGACAGGCCATCGTTCCACCCGGGAACAGCCTTGTTCCGGGGGCCAGCGATGCGTTCCCGTCATATTTCGCCCGGATAATTGGCGTACCTCACGTTCGGCCGGCAACCCGATCCCCCGCGCCGGTCATCCTGCCTGCACTGTCCACCAAGCACCGGAAACGGTTTGAAAAACTGGGGTTTCGTTCGGTGGACTACGATGGGGAACCATCGCTGCACCTCATGTTGAAAAAACTGAGCGCTTCATGATCGTACCGAGCAAGCGAGTGTTCACCGCGCGATCATCTAATTGCAACAAATGAAAAGCATAATATTTTTCAGATAGTTATTTTGAAACAAAAATTCACTCAACAGGAGCAATGCGTGAAAACACTCATACCAGCCGCGATCTTCGCTCTATCGGCCAGCATCGCCAGTATTGCCCCCGCTTCGGCGCAAGAAATGAGATTGACCGGTTCCGGAGCCAGCTTTCCGTTTCCACTCTATTCGGCGTGGTTCAAGGATTTCAGCAAACAGACGCCAGGGGTAACGGTCGATTACCAGGCCAAGGGCAGCGGCGCCGGCATTCAGGACTTCATCAACAACACGGTCGATTTCGCCGCCAGCGACGCGGCCATGACCGACGAGGAAATCGCCAAGGTCAAGCAGGGCGTCGTGCTGTTGCCGATGACCGCCGGCGAGATCGTGCTGTCCTACAACCTCGAAGGCGTCAAGGAGTTGAAACTGCCTCGCGAGGTCTACATCGATATTTTTTCGGGCAAGATCACCAAGTGGAACGATCCCAAGATCGCCGCCGCCAATCCCGGCGTCAAGCTCCCCGACCAGAACATCACGGTCGTGGCCCGTTCCGATTCCAGCGGCACCACCTATGTCTTCACCGGCCACCTGAGCGCGGTCAGCGAAGAATTCAAGAAAACCATCGGTCACGGCACGACCGTACAGTGGCCGACCAGTTTCGTGAAAGCGCCGAAAAACGATGGTGTCACCGCCACCATCAAGCAGACGCCCGGCGCCATCGGTTATATCGAGTACACCTACGCCATGGCCACCAAGCAACCCATGGCCGTCCTGCAAAACAAGGCCGGTAAATTCGTCTCGGCTGGCGACGAGGCCGGCATGGCCGCCCTGGCGAGCGCCGAGTTTCCCGCCAAAAAACTGCCGGATTCCGATGTGCCCGATCTGCGCGTCTGGGTCTCCGATCCCGCCGGCGAGAAGGCTTATCCGATCACCACCTTCACCTGGATGCTGTTCTACCGGGATCAGGATGACGCCAAAGCCAAGGTCATGCGCGATCTAGTCGAGTACGGCTTGACCAAAGGCCAGGCGATGGCGCCGAAGATGGGCTACATCCCCTTGCCCGAAAACGTCATCGAGAAAGTCAGAAAAGCGACCGCGCTGATCCAATAGCACCGGCGCGAACCGCAGCCCTTTGTCATTCTCGCCTGCTCTCACCCCTACCCCTCTCCCGGAGGGAGAGGGGTGTTTCCGTACAGGCTCTAACCCAAACCTCGCCTGGTGACTCATGGCATCGCATCAATTCGATAACGTTGGCCGGTCCAGTTCCGTGTCCGGCCCCCCTTCCGGAGGCGATTACGCCATCGACCGCGGGTTCCGTGGCATCGCCTGGCTCAGCGCCGCGCTCATTTTGGCGCTGGTGGTTTACATCATCATCGAGATCGGTGGCAAGGCTTTGCCCGTCATCTCCAAATACGGCCTCGGTTTCCTCACGTCGACCGCCTGGAACGTCCAGACCGGCCAGTTCGGCATCCTTCCGCAAATCTGGGGCACGCTCTACAGTTCGCTGCTGGCCCTGATTCTTGGCGGCGTCTTCGGCATCGCCATCGCCATCTTTCTGACCCAGGACTTCCTACCCAGTCGGCTGGCGGCGGTCTTTCGCACCATCATCGAGTTGCTGGCCGCCATTCCCTCAGTCGTCTTCGGCCTTTGGGGCATCTACGTGCTGATCCCGCTCTTGCGCCCGGTGGCAAACTGGCTGCACGCGAATCTCGGCGGCGTTCCCTTTTTCAGCACCTCGCTGAGCGGTCCGGGACTCGCGCCCGCCGCGCTGGTGCTGGCCATCATGATTCTGCCCACGGTGGCATCCATCTCGGTGGACGCGCTGCGCCAGATTCCCTACAAGGTCAAGGAAGCCGCCTACGGCATGGGCACCACGCGCTGGGAGGCCATCCTCAAGGTCATGCTGCCGACCGCCTCGTCGGGCATCCTCGCCGCGCTGGTGCTCGGCTTCGGCCGTGCCCTCGGCGAAACCATGGCGCTGGCCATGCTGATCGGCAACTCCAACCAGATCAGCCTGTCCCTGTTCGCCCCCGCCAACACGCTGGCCGCGCTGCTGGCCTCCAGCTTCCCCGAAGCCGGACCCGTCGAGATCCGCGCGCTGATGTACGCCGCCCTGGCGTTGTTGGCCATCACCCTGATCGTCAATGCCATCGGCCTGGCGGTCATGAAATTCGCCACCCGCAAATTCGAGGCCGAGCGATGAGCGTTCCCGAATTGACTCTTGCATCGAACATCCGCAACTCCGAACAAACTCCGCGGCACCTGCCCAACCTCCACCGCGCGCCCTTGGAAATCCGAGCGCTGAAAAGCGGTTTCCTGACCGGGCTGACCTGGATCGCGGCCCTTCTCGCCAGCGTGCCGCTGTTCTCCGTCATCTACGAATTGGTGGTCGCGGGCGGCTCCCGCCTGAATTGGGAAACGTTGACCGCCCTCCCACCCTCCGCCTTCGATCCGGGGGGCGGCTTCGGTAACGCCATCGTGGGCACCGTGGTCATGGTCGGCATCGCCACGCTGATCAGCATGCCGATCGGCATTTTCGCCGCCGTCTACCTGGCGATCCTCGATCCCGAGAGCAAGTTGGCGCACACCGTGCGCTTCCTGGCCAAGGTCCTGACCGGCTTTCCGTCCATCCTGGCCGGCGTGTTCGTCTATGCCGTCATGGTGGTCCCCATGAAGACCTACTCGGCGCTTGCCGGCGGGGTCGCCCTGGCCGTGCTGATGCTGCCGACCGTGGTGCTGGCGGCGGAGCAGGCCATGGCGA
>JAVMKL010000147.1:0-4750 GCA_031732875.1 Candidatus Competibacter sp.
ACATCTACGAAAGCAAGGGCCGCGAAGAGGGCCTAGCGACCTTAAAAGGGCTGCACCAAACCCTGATGGATCAGCGAGTCCAGCGCCTCCAACACGTTCGCCTGCTCGCTTTCCATGTCCAGGCGCTCTTTCTCCTGATCCAAATCGTCGGGCAAAGCGGTGAACAGCAAGACTTTCAACGGGCCTTTGAGCGGTTCAGCGGCGGCGGACGGCGCGGCGGACAAGCGGCGCGTCAGGCTGAAACCGAGATGCTTGCCCAAAAAACCCTGTTCGGGATGATGCAGGCATTCCCACGGTAAGGACTGCACCAGCGGATCGGCGCTTTCGAGAATCAGCGGCAGTATCCGCATACCGGCGGCTTGGCGCGCGGCGGCGAGCGCCTCGTCCGCTTCCAGCGTTCGCCACAGCGCGTCGCCCACGGTTTGTAAATCCTGTTCCGTCACCACGTACCGATGCACGTACTTGAGCGACAGTTGTTGGACCAAGCTGAGCACGTGAGGAAAACGGCTGGCCAAATCGGCAGGCGGCTGCAAAATCAGCGGTGTATGGAGATAGGCGGGCATGGCGGAATCCCTCAGGTTTCGGCGGGCGGTTGTCCCTCAAAGACTTGACCCAGCAACACGCCGGGCTTGTCCAATTCAGCCGCTTCGACAGATTGGCCGTTCCGATACAAAACGGTGGATTTCACTTGATCGGCGCGAACGGTCACCTGATTGGTGGTTTTACAGAAGGGGCACGGGATCGCCGCTTCCACCAGCGGGCCGGGCTTGTTGGAAACCTTGGCGCTCATCGTAAACACGACCTCGCACTTCCAGCATTTGATGTTCAAGGCCTGTCGCGTCGTCATAGTCCCTACTCCTATCACGCCAACACCGCCAGAACGGCGGCGACAATTCCAATGCAGAACAGAAAAATAGACCCTAATAATAACTGCTGTTTATCCCGGGTGCTCCGTTGAAAGTACTCCTCAATGCTCAGCGGACCCTGACCGAGTGTTGACCGAGATGAGCGAACGACATTATCCAACACCTCATATCTACGCGGAAAAATCGCTCGCAGCGTCAGGAGAAAAGCGGCCAACCAAAATAGAAACGCAATCAATACGGCGAGGTGATCGGCGGATTGTTCCTTGCCGACCAAACGCAACACGGCGGCGTAAATTCCGGGAATCGCCAGTTCCACCTTGAATAATTCCTTGGCCAGATCGGCGAAGCGTTCCACCTGTTTGACCGGTTCCTGATAATAGGCGTCCAGCAATGCTTGGTCGCCCGGCTTGCTGAGCGGTTTGCCGTCGAGAGATTCTTGTTGCATAAAGGAAATCCTCCAGGGTGGACCCGGGCGCTCGCGCCGCAACCTGCCGTGACCGATGGGTTCATCGTACTCGACTCTCAACGGAGAGATACCACCGGAAAACGCAGCGGGCTACCGAATAGTGTTGGCAAAAATGGAACCGGCGGCAAGCAAATCAACCAGGACACCCCAAAACGCCCGAAGCGCCTTATCGGCGCCTCGGTTGGAGTTTTATTTGGCCAGTTTGTCCAGCATCCTCTTGCGGAAATCCAAGCCGTCCCGGCCCGCATCCACCGCCACCGTATCGCCCGGCCCGAACTCACCGGCCAGAATCCGTCGCGCCAGCGGATTTTCCAACTCCTGCTGGATCGCCCGCTTGAGCGGTCGCGCGCCGTAGACCGGATCGAAACCGGCCTCGCCCAGCCGGTCCAAGGCCGCCGGAGTCACTTCCAACCCCATTTGTCGGTCGGCCAGCCGCTTGCGCAGGTAACCGATCTGAATGTCGGCGATGGCCCGAATCTGCTCCCGGCCCAGCGGATGGAACACCACCACTTCGTCGATGCGGTTGACGAACTCGGGCCGGAAATGATCGGCCACCTGCGCCATCACCATGCTCTTCATCAGCGGATAATTGTTCTGCGCCGCCAGTTCCTGAATCATCTGCGAGCCGAGATTGGAGGTCATCACCACCACGGTGTTGCGGAAATCCACCGTGCGGCCCTGACCGTCGGTCAGCCGCCCGTCGTCCAGCACCTGCAACAGCACGTTGAACACGTCCTGATGGGCTTTCTCGATCTCATCCAGCAGGATGACCGAATAGGGCCGCCGCCGCACCGCCTCGGTCAGATAGCCGCCCTCCTCGTAGCCGACGTAGCCGGGCGGCGCGCCGATCATCCGGGCCACGGAGTGCTTCTCCATGAACTCCGACATGTCGATCCGCACCATCGCCTCCTCGGTATCAAACAGGAACTCGGCCAGCGCCTTGCACAGTTCCGTCTTGCCGACGCCGGTGGGACCGAGGAACAGGAACGAACCGTTGGGCCGGTTGGGATCGGACAGGCCAGCGCGGGACCGGCGGATGGCGTCGCACACCGCCTTGACCGCTTCGCCCTGCCCCACCACCCGCCGCTGGATGGCTTCCTCCATCCGCAGCAGTTTGTCGCGCTCGCCTTCCAGCATCTTGGCTACCGGAATGCCGGTCCACTTGGAAACTACCTCGGCGATTTCCTCGTCGGTCACCTTGTTGCGCAGCAGTTTGAACTCGACGTTCTCGGCGGCGGTCGCCTGCGCCAGTCGCCGCTCCAGATCGGGGATGCGGCCGTAGCTCAACTCCGACATCCGCGCCAGATCGCCGGCGCGACGGGCGGTTTCCAACTCCAGTCGCGCCCGCTCCAGTTCCTCCTTGACCTGCGCCGAACCGTGCAGCGCCAGCTTCTCCGCCTTCCAGACCTCTTCCAGGTCGTTGTATTCGCGCTCCAGCTTGGCGATTTCCTGTTCCAGCAGTTCGAACCGCTTCTTCGAGGCCTCGTCGCTTTCCTTCTTCAGCGCCTCGCGCTCGATCTTAAGCTGGATCAGCCGCCGTTCGAGCCGGTCCATCACCTCCGGCTTGGAGTCGATTTCCATGCGGATGCGGGAAGCCGCCTCGTCCACCAGGTCGATGGCCTTGTCGGGCAGATTGCGGTCGGTGATGTAGCGATGCGAGAGCATGGCAGCGGCGACGATGGCCGGGTCGGTGATTTCCACCCCATGATGCACTTCGTAGCGCTCGTTCAAGCCGCGCAGGATGGCGATGGTGTCCTCGACCGTCGGCTCGTTCACCAGCACCTTCTGGAAGCGCCGCTCCAGCGCCGCGTCCTTCTCGACGTATTTGCGATACTCGTCCAGCGTGGTCGCGCCGATGCAGTGCAGTTCGCCGCGGGCGAGCGCCGGCTTGAGCATGTTGCCGGCGTCCATCGAACCCTCGGCCTTGCCGGCGCCGACCATGGTGTGCAGTTCGTCCATGAACAGGATGATCTGACCTTCCTGCTTGCTCAGATCCTTCAGCACCGCCTTCAGCCGTTCCTCGAACTCGCCGCGAAACTTGGTTCCGGCGATCAGCGCGCCCATGTCCAAGGCCAGCACACGCTTGTTCTTGAGTCCTTCCGGTACTTCGCCGTTGACGATGCGCTGGGCCAAACCTTCGACGATGGCGGTCTTGCCGACGCCGGCCTCGCCGATCAGCACCGGGTTGTTCTTGGTCCGCCGCTGCAAGACTTGAATGGTGCGGCGGATTTCGTCGTCGCGGCCGATCACCGGATCGAGCTTGCCCTGCTCGGCGCGCTCGGTCAGGTCGATGGTGTACCTTTCCAGCGCCTGGCGCTGGTCCTCGGCGTTGGGATCCTCGACCTTCTGGCCACCGCGCACGGCGTCGATGCCGCGTTCGATCAGACTCCGGGTCGCGCCGGCCTTGCGCAGCAGAGCGCCCAGTTCGCCCTTATCCTCCAGCGCGGCCAGCACGAACAGTTCGGAGGAGATGTAGGCATCCTTGCGTTGCTGGGCCAGTTTGTCGGTCAGGTTCAGCAGCCGCGACAGGGCGTTGGAGATTTGCACGTCGCCGCCGGCGCCTTCCACCCGCGGCAGACGATCCAGCGCCTCGCCGAGTTGGGAACGCAACAGGTTGACGTTGACGTCGGCCTGGGCGAGCAGCGGTCGCACCGTGCCGCCGTCCTGGTCGAGCAGGGCCGCCATCACATGCACCGGTTCGATGAATTGATGATCGCGACCCACCGCCAGACTCTGAGCATCGCTCAGGGCCAGTTGAAATTTGCTGGTCAGTTTGTCCATGCGCATGGATGGTTTACTCCCGTGAATGCTATTTCCCCATAAAATGCTGGTGGTTTAGCAAAATTCAAGGGGCGCGACCGGGCGTTTGAATTGTGGTCGCCGGCCGGACATCGCTACCATACCGTGCGACACCTTCCCCAACCCCGGAAACCCGCGCCCATGCACCACATCATCCGCTTCGGTACCCGTCAAGCGCAGGAACTGATCGACATCACCGAGCGCGTGCGCGCCGTCGCGCGCGACAGCGGAATCAGAAACGGCTTGATCAACGTCTACGCCCAAGGGGCGACCGCCGCCATCATGATTCAGGAGAACTGGGATGAAAGCGTGCCGCTGGACGTGATCAACCTGCTGCGCAAGCTGATCCCGCCGGGCGTCTGGCTGCACGACCGGCAGGACGGCAACGGCGACGCCCACCTCAAGGCGGGTCTGGTCGGACCATCGGAGACCATCCCGATCATCGACGGCCAACTAGGGCTGTCCACCTGGCAGGGAATCTTCTTCTGTGAATTCGATGGTCCCCGTTCGACCCGGACGGTGGTCTGCAGCGTGTTGGCGGCGGATTAAGAGGCTGTATAAAAACTGGTAGTGTCCCTCAGTTTCCGTGATGAGCATCCCCACTTTAGTGACACATTGG
>JAVMKL010000148.1:0-4695 GCA_031732875.1 Candidatus Competibacter sp.
GTGAGCGGCAGCGTGTCGAAGAAGACCGATTACGTGGTGGCGGGTCGCGATGCCGGTTCCAAGCTGGACAAGGCGCGGGAACTGGGCGTGGCGGTGCTGGACGAGGCGGGATTGCTGGCGCTGCTGGAGCGGTAGGCGCTTCGGCGCCGGCGAGTCGGATCGGCCTGCGGTCTCGCGCCCGTGGGACGTTGGGGTTCGGCCCGATGGCCTCGCCCCAACCCACGACGGCTTATTTCTTCTCTTCCTTCTTGGCTTCCTTGGCCGGTTCCTGAGCGGGCTTGGCTTCGCTCACCTCGATTTCCTTGACCTCGATCTTGGCACCCGACTTCAGTTTCTCCAGATAGTCGTTCACCATCCGGCTTTGCAGCATCTGGGCGATCTGCGGCTTCAACTCATCCATCGACGGCGGGGTGGCGTCGCGGACATCCTCCAGCAGGATGACATGCCAGCCGAACGGGGTCTGGACCGGCTGTTCGCTGTACTTGCCCTTTTCCATCTTGGCGACCGCCTGCGCGAACGGCGGCACCATCATGCTCGGCGTAAACCAGCCCAGATCGCCGCCGTTGGCCGCGGAACTGTCGCTGGACTTGGCTTTCGCCAAGTCGGCGAACTTGGCTCCCTTCTTCAGTTCGGCGATGACTTCCTTGGCCTTGTCCTCGGAGTCCACCAGGATATGGCTGGCCTTGTACTCCTTGCCCTTCATGGCCGCGACGGCGGTCTCGTATTCCTTCTTGATGGCATCTTCGCTGGGCGCGTTCTCGCTCAGCATCCGGCGCACCACGGTGCTGGCCAGCAGGCTGCGCTGGATCATTTCCATCTGCTGCTTGATCTGTGGATCGTCCGCCAATTTCTCCTTGGCGGCCTCCTGCACCAGCAGTTCCTCCATGATGAGCTGGTCGACCAGCGCCTTGCTGGCTTCCGGCGAATCCACCTTGGCCTTGCCACGCAACTGCTGGGCGTATTGCTCGAATGCCGTCTTGGAAATCGGCTTGCCGTTGACCACCGCGACCGGATCGGGAATGGTGAACGACGCCGGCTGGGCGGCGGCCGAGGCAGCGGGAGCGGCCGGAGCGGCCTTGGCCGGAGCTTGTTCGGGTTTCTTGTCTTCGGCGGCCAGCGCCGCGCCGGACAGCAGCAGGGCGGAGGATAGCGCCAGCAGCGGGAGAGTCAGCTTGTTCGGTTTGTTCATCTCGGTTTCCAGGGGGTAGACTAATTTCCAGGGGTTGAAGATCGGGTTTCATCCGGGGCTCTCGCCTCGATGCTCAAGGCGTGAATCTCCCGGCGCATCAGGTCGTCCACCGCCCGATATACCAGACGATGACGCTGAATCAGGGTCTTGCCGGCAAAGGCGGACGAGACGATGCGGACGGTGAAATGACCGCCATCGCGCGCGCCGGCGTGACCGGCGTGGGCGGCGCTGTCGTCGGCGATTTCCAGCCGTTCGGGCGCCAGCGCGACCCGCAGTCGCTGCTCGATCAGGGCCACCCGGTCGCTCATGCCGGCAACACCTTGCGGAACGGATAGACCTCGACCGCCGCGTAGACGCCGGCGGCTCGATAGGGATCGGCGTCGGCCCAAGCCCGGGCTTCTTCCAGCGTGGCGAACTCGGCGACCACCAGACTGCCCTGGAAACCGGCGGGGCCGGGATCGGGGCTGTCGATGGCCGGCAGCGGTCCGGCCAGGATCAGCCGGCCTTCGTTCAACAGCGCGTTCAACCGTTCCAGATGGGCGGGGCGGGCCGCCAGACGCTGGTCCAGGGTACCTGGCGCGTCACGGCCGAGGATGGCGTAGAGCATGATCAGGACTCCTTTGAGGGAACATCGTCGGCCTTGATATGGCGGCTCATGTAGGCCGCCTGAGCCAGCACGAACACCAGAGTCAAACCCAGCATGCCGAACAGCTTGAAATTGACCCAGGTATTTTCGTCGAAGGTGTAGGCCACATACAGATTGGCCAAGCCCATGACCGAGAAGAAGATCGCCCAGGCAAATGTCAGCTTGACCCAAACCGGCGCGGGAAGTTCCAACTGGCCGCCCAGCATCCGTTCCAGCAGGGTTTTCCGGCCGATGAAGCAGCTGGCCAGGAACGCCGCCGCGAACAGCCAGTTCACCACCGTCGGCTTCCATTTGACGAAAACCGGGTCGTGCAGGGCCAGCGTCGCGCCGCCCAGCACCAGCACCAGGCCAGCGGTGATCAGCGGCAGCTTCTCGACCTGGCGTCGCCGCAGCCAGATCCAGCCGACCTGGGCCAGGGTCACGACGATCAGCACGCCGGTCGCAACGTAGATGTCCGCCAGCTTGTAGGCAATAAAAAACAGCAGGATGGGCAGGAAGTCGAACAGCAGTTTCATGCCGGCAATCAAGGTTCCTTTGAGAGAGCGGAAAAGCGTGGCGGGTGAATTGATACCGGGCGACCCCACGGCCGCCGTCTTGACCGGACAGCGCCGGGCTGGCAAGTTGCCGGTCCGAACTTGTCTTCAAACTTGAGAATAGTACAGGCCATGAGCCGCTTATTACAAATTCATCCCGCCAACCCCCAGCCGCGTCTGATCGCACAGGCCGTAACCCGGTTGCGCGAAGGCAGCGTGATCGTCTATCCCACCGACTCCAGCTACGCTCTGGGTTGCCAGCTCGGCGATAAGGCGGCGGCGGAACGCATTCGCGTCATCCGTCAGACCGACCGCCATCACAACTTCACCCTGGTCTGCCGCGATCTGTCGGAGATCGCCACCTACGCCAAGGTGGACAACCAGCGCTACCGGTTGCTGAAGGCCGCCACGCCGGGGCCGTTCACCTTTATCCTGCAAGCCACCCATGAAGTGCCGCGCCGCCTGCAACACCCCCGTCGCAAGACCATCGGCATCCGGGTACCGGATAACGCCATCGTCGGTGCCCTGCTGGCCGAGCTGGGCGAGCCGATCATGAGCTGCACGCTGATCCTGCCGGGCGATGACTGGCCGCTGCACGACCCCGAGGAAATTGAGGAACGGCTGCGCCACGACGTCGATCTGATCGTCGACGGTGGCCCCGGCCAGCGGGAACCGACCACCGTACTCGACCTGACCGCCGATGCTCCGCAACTGATCCGCCAAGGATTGGGAAACGCCGACCCGTTTCTCTAGTCCAGCCTCGGGCAGGCTGCGTATAATCGCGCCATGCAAGAATTGAACGTGATCCAACAACTCATCGTACTGGCGCCGCCCTTACTACTGGCCATCACCCTGCATGAAGTCGCGCACGGCTGGATGGCGCTGCGCTGTGGCGATACCACCGCCCAGGCGCAGGGCCGGCTCAGCCTCAACCCACTGCGGCACATCGACCCGGTCGGCACCGTGCTGGTGCCGGCGTTGCTGGCGGTGTTCGGCGGCTTTATCTTCGGCTGGGCCAAGCCGGTGCCGGTCAACTACCACCGGCTGCGCCAGCCCAAGCGCGACATGGCGCTGGTGGCACTGGCCGGACCGGGCGCCAATCTGCTCATGGCGGTGGGCTGGGCGCTGGCGGCCACGATCGGCCACGGCGCCATGGCCACGCTGCCCTGGCTGGGCGAGCCACTGATGGTGATGGGCGTGGCCGGCGTAGACGTCAACGTCATGCTGGGCGTACTCAATCTGGTGCCTATTCCGCCGCTGGATGGCTCGCGGGTACTGGTGGGCATGCTGCCCGACCGGTTCGGCTTGGCGATGGCGCGGTTGGAACCCTACGGCCTGATCATCCTGGTGTTGCTACTGGTCAGCGGCCTGCTGAATCTGATGCCCATCGTCATGAGCATCCGCCACTTCATTCTGACTCTGTTCCTCTTCTAATCCCAACCCCTTGCAGCCATTATGGAAATCACCCTCACCGGCATCACCACCACCGGCACGCCGCACTTGGGCAACTACGTCGGCGCGATCCTGCCCGCCATCGAGGCCAGCCGCCGAAAGGACGTGCGATCGTTCTACTTCCTGGCCGACTATCACGCCCTAGTCAAATGCCAGGACCCCGCCCTGGTCCATCGCTCCCGACTGGAAGTCGCGGCGACTTGGCTGGCGCTGGGTCTGGAAGTCGAGAACGTCATCTTCTACGCCCAGACCGACATCCCGGAGATCCTGGAACTGACCTGGATGCTGACCTGCGTGACCGCCAAGGGGCTGATGAACCGCGCTCACGCCTACAAGGCGGCGGTCGCCGAAAATGTGGCCGATCCCGACAAGGATCCCGACAAGGGCGTCACCATGGGGCTGTTCTGCTACCCCATCCTGATGGCGGCGGACATTCTCATGTTCAAGGCCAACAAGGTGCCGGTCGGCCGGGACCAAGTCCAGCACCTGGAGATGGCTCGCGACGTCGCTGCCCGCTTCAACCACCTGTACGGCGAGCATTTCGTGCTACCCGAGGCGGTGGTGGACGAGAAAGCGGCAGTACTGGTCGGGTTGGACGGGCGCAAAATGAGCAAGAGCTACGGTAACACCATCCCGTTGTTCGAGCCGGAAAAAATGCTGCGCAAGCTGATCATGCGCATCAAGACCAACTCGCTGCCGCCGGAAGCGCCCAAGGATCCCGAAACCTGCACGCTGTTCCAGATCTATCAGGCCTTCGCCACCACCGGGGAATCCTCGGCCATCCGGGAACGCTACGCCCGGGGCATCGGCTGGGGCGAGATGAAGCAAATCCTGTTCGAGTACCTGAACGCCCGGCTGAGCGAGCCGCGCCAGCG
>JAVMKL010000149.1:0-26878 GCA_031732875.1 Candidatus Competibacter sp.
CTAGTGTCAAACCTGGCGAATCGCCCCGGTCGATGACGCCGAACTCCGCGAGCAGACCTTGGTAAAGGACTCGGATCCGCTCCCGGCCTGCAAACACACCGTCCGGCGTGATCACCACCGACCGTTCGTCGAAGTCGTTCAATACCGCTTCAAGGTCGCCGGACGTGAAGGCCGCGACGTGTCGATGAAAGACGTCCAGCACCTTTTGTTCCTGGCTCGCATGGGACTGCGCGATCGCATTCATAGGGCCTCCTGTTCGGGTTTGCTGGCGTAGCGGGAATCGAAGCAACGGTCGCTCGCTCCGGCCCCGCCCCCGCCCGACAGTTGCTTCGTCACTGCTTGGTGATGACGACTTCCAGGTATTCGCTGGGCACGACGAGCGAGTTCGGCCCGCCCACGTTCAAGCGTTCCAGAAGAGCGGTAATGTCGTCGGTCAAACTCGCCTGACGAGCGGGATCCAGCGCCGCGCAGGCTTTGTGCACCGGCCCGTAGTAGTTGCGAAAGACGTCGACCCAGTGCGCGGCGGAGCGGTAGCGGAAGTTGTAGAACTTGCGCTCCGTGCGGATGTCCCCGGCTTGCGCGCCGAACAGTTCGACGATGTGCGGTTCCGTGCCCCAAAGAGCCGGGGACTTCATGCCGGCGGGCGGCGGAACATAGGCGCCGATGAGGCGAAAGAGCTGGCCGATGAAGCCGTCCGGCGTCCAGTTGGCGAGGCCGATGCGGCCGCCGGAGCGGACGACACGCAGCATTTCCCGCGCAGGCCGCGTGTGATCCGGCGTAAACATGGCGCCGAAGGTGGACAGCGCCACGTCGAAGGAGCCATCGGCGAACGGCAAGGCTTCGGCGTCCTCCACCTGGAAGCGGATGTCCAGTCCCTCGGCCTTTGCCCGCGCCGCGCCCTTGTCGAGCAGATGCGGCACGTAATCGGTCGAGGTGACGCTGGCAAAG
Organism: Candidatus Competibacter sp.; assembly: GCA_031732875.1. Lineage (GTDB taxonomy): Bacteria > Pseudomonadota > Gammaproteobacteria > Competibacterales > Competibacteraceae > JAVMKJ01. Next base: position 949 of record JAVMKL010000149.1, read on the forward strand.
CGGCGCGCCGCCGCCAGCGAAGCATTGCCGTTGCCGGCGGCGACATCAAGGACGCGCTCGCCGGCACGCACGTCGGCTGCCTCGGCCAGCATCTCGCCGACGATCTGCAGCGTGGTACCGACGATGGCGTAGTCGCCGCTCGCCCAGGTGGCCTGCTGGCGCTGCTTGATGGCGGCGAAATCGACGGTGGTGTCGGTCGCGGTCGCGGTTTTCGCCGAGGCTGCTGGCGTGCAAACATTCAGTTCAAGACCCATGTCAGTTCTCCCGATGGTGAATGAAAACCAAGCCTGCTTGTCACCATGGCGGCGTCGATGGGAAAGGTGCTGTCCTCGTTGGCGTCGCCGATGGTTGCCGGTGAGTCGCATTGTTCCGGAAGAGCGGCCTTGACGCTTCACCAGGCGTCCACCAAACTTGATCGAGTGTCGCGAAAAATCCACGACCAAATTGCTCATCTATATTGTTCGATCAGCCGTCCACCGTCCGTCCCTTGTCATGAGCCGAGATACGCTTTCCGACCTGCTGCGCAGCGTGCGCCTGCGCGGCGCGGTGTTTTTCTATGTGAGCCTGCGCGATCAGTGGTCCGCCGAGGCCTCGACCGCGAAGGAGATCGCCGTAGCGGTGATGCCCGGTTGCGAGCATGTCATGGAGTACCACATGATCGCCAAGGGCGAGGGCTGGGCGGCCGTGTCGGGATTGCCGCCGGTACGGCTCGCCGCCGGCGACATCGTGATGTTTCCGCAGGGAGACCGTCACGTGATTTCGAGCGCGCCCGGCCTGGAGCCGAACCGGCGCGAGCCCGAGTGGGTCTTCGCACGGCGCAACGACCCGAAACCGTTGCCGATCTCGATTCGGCACGGTGTCGTCGACGACCAGGCGAGCATGCCGATCGAAGACGCCGAGGCGGTCCTGGTGTGCGGGTTTCTCGGTTGCGACCTCAAGCCGTTCAATCCGCTGATCGCCGCGTTACCGCGCATCCTGCATCTGCCGGCGTCGCGCGCCGGCGGCTGGGTCGCCCGCGTGATCGACCAGGCGGTGACGGAATCGAACGAACGTCGGCCCGGCGGCGACGCCGTGCTCGAACGCCTTTCGGAGATGATGTTCGTCGACGTCGCCCGCCGCTACCTCGACAGCTTGCCCGAGGATGCGACTGGCTGGCTCGCGGGACTGCGCGACCGTTTCGTCGGCAAGGCGCTCGCGCTGCTGCACGAACGTCCCGACCACCCGTGGACCGTCGACGACCTCGGCCGCGAAGTCGGTCTGTCGCGTTCCGCGCTTCACGAGCGGTTCGTGAGCTTCCTCGGCCATCCGCCGATGCACTATCTGACCAGTTGGCGCATCCAACTCGGCGCGCGACTGTTGCGCGAATCGAATCGCACCGTGGCAACCATCGCGCTCGATGTCGGTTACGACTCCGAGGCGGCGTTCTCACGCGCCTTTCGGCGAATGGTCGGCCTGCCGCCGGCCGCGTGGCGGAAAGCGCAAGCCGGCTCGTAGTCGAGGATTGGGGCTCTCTTGCGGGCACCGCGCCGGGCAGGGTGTGGATCGGATGGTCAAACGGGGGCGTTTTTAGGAGGATCGACCGCATGCAATTCTGGTTTGATTTCGCCAGCACCTATTCCTATCCCGCCGCCCTGCGGGTGGAAGCGCTGGCCCGGCAACAAGGAATTTCGCTGGAATGGAAGGCGTTTCTGCTCGGCCCGATTTTTCAGGCTCAGGGCTGGAACGATTCGCCATTCAACCTGTTTCCAGTCCAGGGGCGGTACATGTGGCGGGACCTGGAACGCATCTGCGCCGATCTCGAACTGCCGTTTCGCCGGCCCAGCCAGTTCCCCCGCAACAGCGTCCTGGCGGCGCGGGTGGCCTGCCGGTTCGCCGCCGAACCGTGGCTGCCCGACTTCGTGCGAGCCGTGTTCCGGGCCAACTTCGCCGACGATCGGGATATCAGTCAGCCGGTGGTGCTGGAACGCTGTCTGGCGGGGCTGGATCTGCCGGGCGCGGCACTGCTCCAGGAAGCGCGGTCGCCCGCCAACAAAGCCCTGCTCCGCGCTCAGACCGAACAAGCGATTGCCCTGGGGATTTTCGGAGCCCCAACTTTTCTCGTCGGCGATGAGATGTTCTGGGGCAACGACCGCCTGGACATGGCCCTGACCTGGGCGACGCGCCATGGTGGGGGGCTTCACCAGTGACGGGCTGACGCTTTGGCGTCATCCAATGCTGGCACGCTCGTTGCCCCTGGATTCAAACCCCATCTTTCCAGTAACAGGTCATCACTCATGAAGAAATCCCCGCTGCGCGTCGGCGTGGGCGGCCCGGTCGGTTCCGGCAAGACCGCCCTGGTCGAAGCCCTGTGCAAGACGCTGCGCGACCGCTATCAGATCGCGGTGGTCACCAACGACATCTACACCTACGAGGACGCCCAGTTCCTGACCCGCGCCCAGGCGCTGGAACCGGAGCGAATCGTCGGAGTGGAAACCGGCGGCTGCCCGCACACCGCCATCCGCGAGGATGCCTCGATCAACCTGTCGGCGGTGGCACGGTTGTGCGAGCGATTTCCCGACCTGGATCTGGTGCTGGTGGAGTCCGGCGGCGACAACCTCAGCGCCACCTTCAGCCCGGAACTGTCGGATCTCACGATCTACGTGATCGACGTAGCCGCCGGAGACAAAATCCCGCGCAAGGGCGGTCCGGGCATCACCCGTTCCGACCTGCTGGTGATCAACAAGATCGATTTGGCGCCCCATGTTGGTGCGTCGCTGGAGGTCATGGAGCGCGACGCCCGCCGGATGCGCGGCGAGCGACCGTTCGCGTTCACCAACCTCAAGACCCGGCGGGGGCTGAAACAGGTGATTCGATTCATCGTCGAGCAAGGGATGTTGCGGTAACGGTCCGGACCACGCGCAGCTCATTCGAGTGGTTTTAACAGAGCTTGCGCTTTCCGTCATAACGGCGTAAGCCGGTTTCCAGCTTTTCAACGACTCGTGGCAAGCGCGCCTTGAGCGACCAGCCTGCTCTCTACCGTCGGCAATTCAACGAATTAAACCCGAATGGAACACAACATTTCGCTGATCACCACGATTGCCGCCGGTTTTGGCCTGGCTCTGCTCCTTGGCTTCGCCGCCGAGAAGCTCGGGATACCGGCGCTGGTCGGTTATCTGTTCGCGGGCATTCTCATCGGTCCGGGCACGCCGGGTTTTGTCGCCGACGTGCATATCGCTTCCCAGTTGTCCGAAATCGGCGTCATGCTCCTGATGTTCGGGGTCGGCCTGCATTTCTCCCTGAACGATCTGCTGGCGGTGAAACGGATCGCCCTGCCCGGCGCGCTGGTGCAGATGACCGTCGCGACCTTGCTCGGCACGGCGATGGCCTGGCAGTGGTGGGGCTGGACTTCAGGCGTTGCCCTGGTTTTCGGATTGTCGTTGTCCTGCGCCAGTACCGTGGTGCTGCTCCGGGCGCTGGAGTCTCAAAACGTTCTCGAAACGATGAACGGGCGCATCGCCGTCGGTTGGCTGGTCATGGAAGATCTCGCCACGGTGCTGATCCTCGTGCTGTTGCCGCCGCTCGCTGGGGTTTTGGGCGGGAAAACCGCTCCCGTCGCGGACGCCGCCTCCCTGTGGTTCGCCATCGGCAAGACCCTGCTGGAGGTCTCGGCCTTCATCGCCTTGATGCTGATCGCCGGCCGCCGTGTCTTGCCCTGGCTGTTGTGGCAAGTGGCCCGAACCGGATCGCGAGAGTTGTTTACGCTGGCGGTCATCGCCGCCGCGATCGGCATCGCCTTCGGCGCGGCACAGTTGTTCGGCGTGTCCTTCGCGCTGGGCGCCTTCTTCGCGGGCATGGTGATGCGGGAGTCCGAATTCAGCCACCGGGCCGCCCGCGAGTCGCTGCCCCTGCGCGATGCGTTTTCGGTGCTGTTCTTCGTCGCCGTCGGGATGCTGTTCGACCCTGCCGTACTGGTGGAGCAACCATTGCGAGTGCTGGGCACGGTTGCCATCATCGTGGTCGGCAAATCCATCGCGGCGATGGCGCTGGTACTGACCTTCGGCTATCCGCTCACGACCGCGTTCGTGGTGGCCGCGAGCCTGGCGCAGATCGGGGAATTTTCCTTCATCCTGGCCGGATTGGGCATGGCGCTGGGTCTGCTGCCCCAGGAGGGGATGAGCCTGGTTCTGGCTGGCGCGCTGCTTTCGATCGCGCTCAACCCCTTCACCTTCGCGGCGGTCAAGCCGGCCCGAAACTGGGTTCTTCGCCGCTCGAAGCTGGCTCGACGTCTCGAACGCCGCGTCGATCCGTTCGCGGAATTGCCGATGAGTACCGACAGCAAGTATCTCGCGGGACAGGTAGTGCTGGTGGGCTACGGGCGAATCGGGCGCCGCATCGCCCAGGCCCTGAGCGAACGCGGCATTCCCTATGTCATCGCGGAACAGAATCGCGAACTGGTCGAGGCACTGCGCAAGCAGGGAGTCGCCGCCGTGTCGGGAAATGCCGCCGAACCGGCGGTGCTGATCCAGGCGCACATCGCGAACGCGGCGATGCTGGTCATCGCCACCCAGCATCCCATCGATGTGCGCCAGATGGCCGATACCGCGCGCCAGCTCAAGCCGGAGATCGAAATCGTGGTGCGCACCCACAACGAAGATGAATCGCAACTCCTGCGCCAGGACGGCATCGGCATGGTATTTTTGGGGGTGGAAGAACTCGCCAGAGGCATGATCCAGCATATCGTGCGACGCTTCGCGCCGTCGGCCACATCGGAATACCGACAGGCCGGGGACTCCGGGCGGGCTTGACCCCGAAGCGGCGAACCGATGGACCAATACCGACACCACTTGACTCATCGGAGCGGCCTGCTTGGAACCCCAATCTTTCGTTGAATCAGCCGTGGTGCTGCTGGTGGCCACCGCCTTTGCCGTGGCCATTTTTCGCCGTTTTGGTCTGGGCTCGGTGCTGGGCTTGCTGGTGGCGGGCATTCTGATCGGCCCCCACACGCCGGGGTTCGTCGTGACCCAGGATGTAGAGGGGGTCCGCCACTTCACCGAACTCGGGGTGGTGTTGCTCCTGTTCGTCATCGGCCTGGAGATGCATCCGCATCGTCTCTGGTCCCTTCGACGCGCCATGCTGGGTCTGGGCACCCTGCAAATCCTGGTATCCGGCGGCGCGATCGCCCTGTTCATGCGCCTGTCCGAACCCGACTGGGGCATCGACCTCCTCGCCGGCCTGACCCTCGCCCTGTCCTCCACCGCCTTCGTCATGCAAATCCTGCAGGAACGCGGCGAGATCGCCAGTCCGCACGGCCAAACCACTTTCGCCATCCTCCTGATGCAGGATCTGGCCGTCGTACCCTTGCTCGCCCTGGTGCCGATTCTCGGGGACGTCGGGTCCTTGGCGGGGGACAGACCACTGGCCCAGCAGGCCCTCATCGTCGTCGTCGCCGTCGGCCTGGTCGTGGCCTCCGGCTACTACGTGATTCCCCGCGTCCTCGATTTGCTGGTGCGCCAGAACAATCGGGAAGCCTTCTTTCTGGTCGCTCTGGCCGCCGTCTTCACCGCCGCCTGGGCCATGGAAAAGGCCGGGTTGTCCATGGCGCTGGGAGCCTTTCTGATGGGGGTCGCCCTTTCCGGTTCGCGTTACAACTTGCAGATTCAGGCCGCCATCGATCCTCACAAGGGCTTGCTCATGAGCCTGTTCTTCGTCGCCGTGGGCATGTCGGTGGACGTTGGCGCGCTGGCGGCGGCGCCCTGGCTCTTTTTGAGTCAAGTCATCGCGATCGTGGCCATCAAAATCGCGGTTCTCCTGGGGCTCTGCCTGGCCTTCGGCGAGACCCGCCAAACGGCGACGCGGGTCGCCTTCATCCTCTCCCAGGGCGGCGAGTTTGGCTTCGTGCTCTTTGGCGCCGCCAAGGCCATGGGCATCCTCGACGACAACACTTTCGTGCTGTCCGTCGGCATCGTCTCCTTCAGCATGTTGATCACCCCCTTGCTGGTCAAAATGGGCGATGCGCTGGCGGCACGCTTCCCGGCCGCGGCGACGTCGGGGGAGGGAGCTTTTCATTTCTCGGTCGAAGGAACCGAAGCCAATGCGCGCGCCCTGGTCGCCGGTTATGGCCGCGTGGGCCACGTCGTGGGCACCATCCTCGCGGGCAGCGGAGTACCCTACATCGCCTTCGACACGAAACCCGACCGGGTCGACGAATTCCGCCACCTCGGCCACCCGGTCTATTATGGGGATGTCACCGACATGGACCTGCTGGTGGCCGCCCAGATCGAGCACATCGACCTGGTGGTGATGACCCTGGACGATCGCGAGGCTGCCCTGCGCGCCACCCGGCTGATTCGTAACCTGGCCCCCCGCGCCACCATCGTCGCGCGAGCGCGGGATCTGGTCGCCAGCAGCGCCTTGTTGCAAGCCGGCGCCAACAAGGCTTTTCCCGAGTTGGTGGAAGCCAGCCTGCGGCTGGCCGCCGAGGCGCTGGAGAGCCTGGGCGTGGCGGGCGAAGAGACCGAGATGCTGGTTCGCGGGGTGCGCCGGACGGATTACGCCCTGGTGCGGGAGAAGGGAGATCAGAAAAGCTAGCGGCGCCGGCCACGCGATCAAGCCCCGATGCGCCGCATTAGTGCCACGCTCCCGGACATGCTTTCAAATCCGCTCCATCTTGCGCCATCGCGATCAAGGTCGTGCACCACCATGAAGCACAAGGCTCCGCCGCTATCGAAATATATTAATTAACTCGCTAATATATTTAATATTTATCGTTTGGCATATTCCTTGATACGCTGCCCTCCAAGTTCGCGCTTCGGCGAACCAATCAACCACGATACGAGGGCCGCGCATGAAGAAGACGATGCCGAAGTTACTCTCCTGGCTGCTGACCGGCGCTCTGGCGCTCGGTGCCACGCTCGTTCACGCCGCCGACACCATCAAGGTCGGCGTGCTGCACTCGCTGTCCGGCACCATGGCCATCAGCGAAACCACGCTCAAGGACACCGTCCTGATGATGGTGGACGCGCAGAACAAGAAGGGCGGTCTGCTCGGCAAGAAACTGGAAGCCGTGGTGGTGGACCCGGCTTCGAACTGGCCGCTGTTCGCCGAGAAGGCACGCGAACTGCTGCAGAAGGAAAAGGTGGCGGTGGTGTTCGGCTGCTGGACCTCGGTCTCGCGCAAATCGGTTCTGCCGGTATTCGAGGAACTGAACGGCATCCTGTTCTATCCCGTCCAGTACGAGGGCGAAGAATCGTCCCGCAACGTGTTCTACACCGGCGCCGCGCCCAACCAGCAAGCGATTCCGGCGGTGGACTACCTGATGAAGGATCTGGGCGTGAAGCGCTGGGTGCTGGCCGGCACCGACTACGTCTATCCGCGCACCACCAACAAGATTCTGGAAGCCTATCTCAAGGCCAAGGGGGTCAAGGACGAGGACATCATGATCAACTACACCCCATTCGGCCACTCCGACTGGCAGTCGATCGTCGCCGAGATCAAGAAATTCGGCTCGGCCGGCAAGAAGACCGCGGTCGTCTCCACCATCAACGGCGACGCCAACGTGCCGTTCTACAAGGAACTCGGCAACCAGGGCATTTCCGCCAAGGACATTCCGGTCGTGGCTTTCTCGGTCGGTGAGGAAGAGCTGTCCGGCATCGACACCAAGCCGCTGGTCGGGCATCTAGCCGCCTGGAACTACTTCCAGAGCATCAAGAATCCGGCCAATGACGCCTTCATCAAGGAATGGCACGCCTTCATCAAGAACCCGAAGCGGGTCACCAACGACCCCATGGAAGCCACCTATATCGGCTTCAACATGTGGGTCAAGGCGGTGGAGAAGGCCAAGTCCACCGATCCGGACAAGGTGATCGACGCCATGGTCGGGATCGAAACGCCCAACCTGACGGGTGGCATCGCCAAAATGCTACCCAATCATCATCTGACCAAGCCGGTGTTCATCGGCGAAATTCAGGCCGACGGCCAGTTCGACGTAGTCTGGAAGACCAAGGGTCTGGTGGAAGGCGATGCCTGGTCCGACTATCTGCCGGGCAGCAAGGACATCATCGCCGACTGGGCCGATCCCAAGATCAAGTGCGGCAACTACAACACCGTCACCAAGAAGTGTTCCGGGCAGAACTACAAATAGGCTGAAGCGCTCGCCCGCTACCCAATCCCCCCGCCCCGCTCGTCGCAAGGAGCGGCAAAACGAGGGGATTGCTTCTCCACCGCTCCCCTTACTTACGAGAGATCGTGCCCATGCCCTCCCGCGCGCCCGTTCGTGCCTGGCTGATCGCCGCGATGGTGGTATTGGGGATTCTCGGCGGTTCGCCACCGGCGCGGGCCGGCGACGACGAGCTGCGCGCTACCCTCCTCCAGTTGCGCGACGCCGATTTCGATGGCAAGACCGAATTGGTCGAAAAGCTGGTGATTCTGGAGCATCCCCGGGTCACCGCAGTCCTGAAGGCGCTGTCCGACAGTCGCCTGTACTTCCAGGAAGATCCCGGACGCATCGTCATCGGCTTGGGCGACGGCACGGAGATCGCCATCGAGGATGCGGTCACCGGCGCGGCGCTCGGTCAGGCTGGCAAGCGCGACCTGGACCGCATCACCGCCAATAACCGCTTGCGCAGCCTGATCGAGAATCGGCTGGCCAGTCTGGGACTCGCCAGCGCCGATCCCCAACAGCGCAAGGCGGCGGTCGAAGCCTTCATGCGCAGTCCCGATCCGGCGGGCGCGGCGCCATTGCGGGCGCGGTTGGAGGTCGAAACGGATGGCGGAATCAAGGAACTGCTGGTCTTGGCACTGACGCTGGCCGATTTATCCAGCGATGATGCCACCGTCCGCGCCAAAGCGGCCACCGCGCTCGGCGGTCGGATGCAAACCGAGATTCGCGGCCGGTTGACCCGCGTGGCGGCCGACGACAGCGATGCCGGCGTGCGCGAGGCGGCCAAGATCGCTCTGAGCCGTACCGAGTTCCGCCTGCAAATGCTGGGCTGGGCCGAAACCCTGTTCTTCGGCCTGTCGCTGGGATCGGTGCTGATTCTGGCCGCCATCGGTCTGGCGGTGACCTTCGGGGTCATGGGCGTGATCAACATGGCGCACGGCGAGTTGATGATGCTGGGCGCGTATACCACCTGGCTGGTGCAGCAATGGCTGCCGGTCAACTGGTCCCTGCCGGTGGCGGTGCCGCTGGCCTTTCTGGTCACCGCCCTCGTCGGTATCGCCATCGAGCGCGGCATCATCCGCTTTCTCTATGGTCGGCCGCTGGAAACCCTGCTGGCCACGTTTGGCGTCAGCCTGATCCTGCAACAGGCGGTGCGTTCGATCTTCTCGCCGCTGAACCGCTCGGTCGCTACCCCGGACTGGATGAGCGGCACCATCTTGCTGGGACCGCTGGAAGTCACGCTCAACCGATTGGTGATCGTCGGCTTCTGCATCGCGGTGTTTGCCGTGCTGTGGCTGGCGTTGCAACGCACCCGACTGGGGCTGGAAGTGCGGGCGGTGGCACAGAACCGGGCCATGGCGCGGGCGATGGGCGTGCGCTCGGCGCGAGTGGACGCGCTCACCTTCGGCCTGGGCAGCGGCATCGCCGGCGTGGCCGGGGTCGCCCTGTCACAATTGACCAACGTCGGCCCCAATCTCGGCCAGAGTTACATCGTGGATTCGTTCATGGTGGTCGTGTTCGGCGGGGTCGGCAATCTATGGGGCACACTGGTGGCCGGTTTGTCGCTGGGCGTCGCCAACAAGGTGCTGGAACCCTGGACCGGCGCGGTGCTGGCCAAGATCGTGGTGCTGGTGTTCCTGATTCTGTTCATCCAGAAACGGCCGCGCGGTTTGTTCCCGCAACGGGGCCGGGCGGCGGAGGTTTAAGCGATGTCACTACCCCGCTGGCTGCTCTCCGACCGTGCCGGGCTGGTGCTGCTGGCCGTGCTGGCCGTCATCGGCATCGGCGTGCCGGTGCTCAACCTGCTGGTGCCGCCCGATCACCCCCTGCACCTGACCGCCTATACCGTCACCCTGCTCGGCAAATACCTCTGTTATGCCCTCCTGGCGGTCTCAGTGGATTTGGTGTGGGGCTACATGGGCATCCTGAGCCTGGGTCACGCCGCGTTCTTTACCTTGGGCGGTTACTGCTTCGGCATGTATCTGATGCGCCAGATCGGCACGCGCGGGGTCTACGGCGATCCAGTCCTGCCCGACTTCATGGTGTTTTTGAACTGGAAGGAGCTGCCCTGGTACTGGCACGGCTTCGATCTGTTCGGGTTCGCGGCGCTGATGGTGCTGGTCGTGCCCGGCCTGCTGGCTTTCGTGTTCGGCTGGTTCGCCTTCCGCTCGCGCGTGTCGGGCGTCTATCTCTCGATCATCACCCAGGCGCTGACCTACGCGCTGATGCTGGCTTTCTTCCGCAACGAAATGGGTTTCGGCGGCAACAACGGCCTGACCGATTTCAAGGACGTGCTCGGCTTCCCGCTACATGCCGACGGCACTCGCATCGTGCTGTTCGCGCTGTCCGCCCTGGCGCTGGCGGGAGCTTATCTGACCTGCCGCTGGCTGGTGTCCACCCGGATGGGGCGGGTACTGGTGGCGATTCGTGATTGCGAGGATCGCGCCCGTTTCCTCGGCTACCGGGTGGAACGGGTGAAAGCACTGGTGTTCACCTTCTCGGCGATGCTGGCCGGAGTGGCCGGGGCACTGTACGTGCCGCAGGTCGGCATCATCAACCCCGGCGAATTCGCCCCGCTCAACTCGATCGAGGCGGTGATCTGGGTCGCGGTCGGCGGGCGCGGTACCCTGGTCGGGGCGGTGGTCGGCGCGGTGCTGGTCAATTACACCAAGACCTGGCTGACTGGCGCGCTGCCGGAGGTGTGGTTGTTCGCCCTGGGAGGGCTGTTCGTGGCGGTGACCCTGTTGCTGCCGTATGGCTTGATCGGACTGTTGCGACGGCGCCGGGAGGCGGCGGCATGAGCGAATTGATCTCCGAACTCGATGCCGGCGTCATGCACCCGCCGATCGGACCGGTCGATGCGACCCACGGCATCCTGTTATATCTCGAAGACGTCAGCGTCAGCTTCGACGGGTTCAAGGCCATCGACAACCTGTCGCTGTACATCGGCGACGGCGAGTTGCGCTGCATCATCGGTCCCAACGGCGCCGGCAAAACCACGATGATGGACATCATCACCGGCAAGACCAAACCGGACACCGGGCGAGTGTTCTTCGGCCAGACCATCGACCTGCTCAAACTGGACGAACCGGCCATCGCCCGCATCGGCATCGGCCGCAAGTTCCAGCGGCCGACCGTGATCGAACCGCTGACCGTGTCGGAAAACCTCGAACTGGCGATGTCGGGCGCCAAACGGCTGCGCGGGTTGATGACCACCCGACTCTCGGGCGAGGAGCGCGACCGCATCGACGCCGTGCTGGACCGGATCGGCTTGGCCGAGCACGGCGGACGGCTGGCCGGGATTCTGGCGCACGGTCAAAAGCAATGGCTGGAAATCGGCATGTTGCTGATGCAGGAACCGCGTCTGTTGCTGGTGGACGAGCCGGTGGCGGGCATGACCCCGGCGGAAATGGATCGCACCGCCGAACTGCTCCGGTCGCTGGCCGGCAGCCATTCGGTGGTGGTGGTCGAGCACGACATGGGCTTCGTTCGCTCCATCGCCGACCAAGTCACGGTGTTACACCAAGGGCGGGTGCTGGCGGAAGGGCGGCTGGACGAATTACAGGAAGACCCGACGGTCATCGAAGTCTATCTGGGAGCCGGCGATGCTTACCATTGAAGGTTTGAACCAGTATTACGGCGAGTCCCACACGCTGTGGGATCTCGGGCTGGAGGTGCCGGAAGGCGCGGTGATCAGCCTGATGGGCCGCAACGGCGTCGGCAAGACCACCCTGCTGAAGTGCGTCATGGGATTGCTGCCCATCCGCTCCGGTCGGATCGCCTTCGCCGACGCGGAACTGAATCGCCTGCCGGCGGAACGGCGCGCGCCGCTGGGCATCGGCTACGTACCGCAAGGCCGACAAATCTTCCCACTGCTGACGGTGGAGGAAAACCTGAAAATCGGCCTGGCATCCAACCCGCGGCGACCGCGCCAGGTACCGGAATTCATTTTTGAATTGTTCCCGGTGCTAAAGACCATGCTCAAGCGGCGGGGTGGCGATCTATCCGGCGGACAGCAACAACAGTTGGCCATCGGCCGCGCCTTGGTGCTGGAGCCGCGCCTGCTGATTCTCGACGAACCCACCGAGGGCATCCAACCCAACGTGGTCCGCGAAATCGGCCGGGTCATCCGCCGGTTGAATCAGGAGCAAATGGACCGTGTTCGGGAGCAGGCTGCCATCGTTCGCGAAATTGGCCTGGCGGTCCAGCGCTTGCACCAGGAGCACGGCATGACCGTGCTCCTGGTGGAACAAAAGTTGCCGTTCGCTCGCTGGGTGGCGCAGCGGTTCTGCATCGTCGACAAGGGCCGGGCGGTGGCGACCGGGGCGATGGCGGATTTAACCGACGGGCTGGTACGCCAGTATCTGACGGTATGAGCAGGTCGGCGAGGACGCCTGCCAGGCGTCCCCCGGGCGCGCGTCGCATCGGACTCGGACAGACTCCGGAGGGAAACGTCCACCGCGAGACCAAAGCGTGCATGGCGCGCTCGCTATCACGCCCTCGAAAAGTCGGCTAAACTCCAAAAAGCATCGCACCAGCCGGCCAGCGTGCCCAGGCAAGGCGCGGGTATGACCCCTGCCGATCCGCTTGCACGACGAGGAAATTTTTCCATGCAAACCCAGGATCTCTTCAACAAGATCGAAGAGTATCGGTCCTTCGCTCCCGGCCAGACCATCTTTCGGGAAGGCGAACCGGGCGACAACCTGTATATCGTGGCCGAAGGTCAAGTCGACATCGTGGCGGGTGGCCAGATCATCGAAACGGTCGGGCCCGGTGGTATCCTGGGCGAACTCGCGATGATCGACGACAAACCGCGCAGCGCCACGGCCACCGCCCGTATCGCTTGCCTGCTCGCCCCGGTGAGCCGGCAACATTTTCTCGTTCTCATCCAGCGCACGCCGGCGTTCGCCCTCCAGGTCATGCGGGTGATGGCCGAACGGCTGCGCCAAACCACCCGCCAGCTTTACGAGTAGCGCCACGCCCGGCACCGCACGGTCAACGGCCCGAACCCGACCGCTTTCTCATGCCCAGGCATCCCCATTCGCGCCATGCAAGACCGCCGAATCCCCGCGATTTCTCATCCGCCAGGACGCCCGGGATGCCGCTGCCATGATCGTGTCATCCGGCAACCCGCGGCGCGGCGGTCCCGCCCATGGAGACCTTCATGATTGAAGCCTCTGTCGTGTACCAAGACTATCCCGACCCACCCAGCGACACCTTGCTCGGCGACTACCCGGTCGCCGGTTCCGGCTACGACGAGATGTGTTCGGCGCCCGGCGAATTGCGGCCCCACTGGCGGGATATGGCACGGTTCCTAGAGGAAATCGGCGGCAAGGAACTGGAACGCCGCCATAATGAAATCCAGCGGCTGTTGCAGGACGATGGCGTCACCTACAACACCTACGACGACCCGCACGCCTCGCAACGGCACTGGCTGGTGGACCCCATTCCGCTGTTGATGACCGGCGAGGAGTGGAGCGCGCTGGCGGTGGGACTGGAACAGCGCTCGCGTCTGCTGAACGCGCTGCTGGCGGATCTGTACGGCCCGCGGCTGGCAATCCGCCAAGGTTGGCTACCGCCGGAACTAATCTACGCTCATCCCGGTTTTCTGCCCCCCTGTCATCAGTCGCTGCCTGCCGGCTCCCGCTGGCTGATCTTCCACGGGGTGGATCTCGCCCGCGGGCCGGATGGAACCTTCTGGGTCTATGGCGACCGCGCCCAGTCGCCCTCCGGAGCCGGTTACACTCTGGAAAACCGTATCACCCTGGCGCGGGCCTTGCCGATGCTGTACCGCGATGCCCCGTTGCGCCGGCTGGCCTCTTTTTTGGAAACCGAACGCGCCACCCTGGCCGGACTGGCCCGGCACAATCCCGAAAATCCTCACGTGGTGCTGCTGACCCCCGGTCCCAACAGTCCCGTCTACTTCGAACACGCCTATCTGGCCAACTACCTGTCGTTGAGCCTGGTCGAGGGCGAGGATCTGGTGGTGCGCGACGGTCGGGTCTGGCTGAAGACTCTCGGGGGACTGCGTCCAGTGGACGTGATCCTGCGGCAGGTGCTCGACGCCTTCTGCGACCCCCTGGAACTCAGCGGCGATTCCCTGCTGGGCGTCCCCGGCTTGCTGCAGGCGGCGCGGGGCGGCCACGTCGTCCTCGCCAACGCTCTGGGCAGCGGCATCGTCGAGAATCCCGGCCTGGCGGCTTTCCTGCCGCTGCTGTGTCGGCAATTGCTGGGCGAGGATCTCAAGCTGCCGTCGCTGCCGACCTGGTGGTGCGGCCATGCCGGCGACCGCGACTACGTGCTGGCGAATCTGGACAGTCTGGTGGTGCGCTCGATCCTGCCGAGCAGCCCATACTGGGAAGGCCACCAGCTCGATGCCGCCGCGCGCGCCCAATTGATCGGACGTATCCTGGCCAAACCGCATCTGTTCGTAGCCCAGAACCCATCGCCGCTGTCCACCACGCCGGTATTGGAGGAAGGCCGGCTGGTGCCACGCCCGGTGATGTTGCGCGGCTTCGCGGTAGCCGAGAACCACGGCTACCGAATCATGCCGGGTGGGTTGGCCCGAGTCTCTTCAGGGCTGGACACCTTGCAGGCCGCCTTGCAAAAAGGCGGCATCAGCAAGGACTGGTGGGTCCTGGCGCCCACTCCGCAACGCCATGTCAGCCTGTTGCGCCAAGCCTATGGTCCGATCGTCGTCACCCGCGATGGTAGCGACCTGCCCAGCCGGGTAGCCGACAATTTGTACTGGCTGGGCCGTTACAGCGAGCGGCTCGATAGCACCGCCCGCCTGCTGCGGGAAGCACTCGGGCGACTGCTGGAATGGGAGCAGGATAATACCGACGAACGTTGTCTGGATGACCTGTTCGAGGCGTTGGAAATCCCCGTTCCGCCGGTGGCGGAATCGCCGCGGGCGCGATTCTTCGCTTTGCGCCAAGCTCTGTTGAATCTTATTCTGGAGTCCGAGCATCCGGGCAGCCTCCAGGCGATTTTCAACGGCATGGCGCGAACCGGCCGGGCGATTCGCAACCACTTGGGCGACGATATCTGGCGACTGTTGAATCGCCTGCAGCAATCGGTTCAAGAACCACCATCCAGCCTGGGCGCCCGCCAGGCCCGGGAACTGCTGGAAGAGAAATTGATGCTGGTAGCGTCGTTCTGCGGGCTAAACAACGAAACCATGCCGCATCATCAGGGTTGGTTGTTCTTTGACATTGGCCGCTATCTGGAGCGGGTGTTGCGCACCCTGGACTTGTTCAAGCTAGCCTTCATCACCGCCCGCAATCCGGGTGTACCGCTCTGGGAAGTAGTGCTGATCATCACCGACAACCTGACCGCCTACCGGCGACGTTACCGTTCCGCATTGCATCCAACCGCCATCATCGACCTGCTATTGTTCGACGAAGGAAATCCGCGCTCGGTCGGTTACCAGTTGCGGCGGCTGCAGCGACATATCGGCCGGCTGCAGCAACCTGAAAGCACCCCTTACCGCAGCGCCGAGGAACGGTTGATCCTGGAAGCCGTCGCCACGCTGCAACTCGCTGATATCGCGGCGCTGGCGACGCTGTCGCACGACAGCACCCGCTCCAGCACCGAATTGACCCGGCTGCTGGAAGCCGTGCAGAAACCGCTGTTGGGTCTGTCCGATGCCCTCACGCACAGCCATTTCAGCCACGTTGAGGTTCCTCGGCAACTCATCGCGATGCGGCCATGAGGTACACCATCACCCATCGCACCCTGTACCAGTACAGCAGCGGCGTGGCGCTGTGCCACAACGAAGCCTGGCTGCTGCCGCGGGAAGTACCCTGGCAACTGTGCCGGCCCAGCCAGCTCCGGATCAGGCCGCGGCCGGCGCTATCGATCGAGCGACAGGACTTCTTCGGCAACCGGGTACTGTACTTCGCCATCCAGGACGTTCATTACCGGCTGGAAGTGACGGTCGCCACCGAGGTGCGAGTGCTGGACGAGCGGCCGTTCGCTGAAACCAGCCCGTCGCCGCCTTGGGAACAGGCCCGTCGGATGCTGTGGGAAGACCCTGATCCGGAAATCGTCGAGGCGCGGCTATTCGGGCTGGACTCGCCGTTCGTGGCGGTACGGCCCGCGTTCCGGGAATACGCCGAACCCAGCTTCCCGCCGGGCCGGCCGCTGCTGGAAGCCATGGCGGACTTGAACCAGCGAATCAACCGGGAATTTAAATACGACCCGCACTTCACCACGGTCGCCACCCCCCTCGACGAGGTCTTGAAGGAGCGGCGCGGCGTCTGTCAGGACTTCGCCCATCTGGCCATCGCCTGCCTGCGGGCGCTGGGGCTGGCGGCGCGCTACATCAGTGGCTATCTGGAAACCCTGCCGCCACCGGGGCAGCCGCGGCTGGTCGGCGCGGATGCCTCGCACGCCTGGCTGGCGGTCTACGTGCCGGGCGCTGGCTGGGCGGAATTCGACCCCACCAACCGGTGCATGCCCCGAACCCAGCACATCACGCTGGCCTGGGGACGGGATTATGGCGACGTCGCCCCGTTGCGGGGAGTGATGACCGGGGGCGGCTCGCACGCAATGAAGGTAGCAGTGGATGTCGAGCCCAATCCGGAACCGTTCAAATCGTCATAGGGACCCACCCGCTCAAATCCGCACCGCCAGCACGTCGCAGGGTGCGCCGTGCAGCACGGCGTTGGCGGTCGACCCCAGCAGCAGCGCCAAGCCGTGGCGCCCGTGGCTGCCGACCACGATCAGATCGGCGCCATGATCCCGCGCGGCGCCGAGTATGCCTTCCTTGGTGGATGGCGCATTGACCACCCATTTTTCGGCATCCTCGGCCCCGAGCCGTCGCACCAGATCGCCGAGCACGGCCCGCGCTTCCTGCAACAGCGCCTCGTCGGGCAGGTCCGGCAACACCGGCAGCAATTCATAACCGCCACCCAAACCGATGTTCACATCCTCGACCACGTGAATCATGCTCAGGCGAGCCCCATATTTCCGGGCAATTTCCTTGGCCCGTTCGCCGACCCGCAGCGCATCCTCGGAAAAATCGGCTGCGAACAGTACGTGTTGATAGGCCATGTCAGTTCCTCCCAGTAGGTTTTCCCGTCAATACCTTGGTCAAAACGATTGTCCTGATGGGATAGCTCGTTACCGCGCCACGCTTTCCAGCAACGTCCGCAGGAACTCCCGGGTTTCCTGGCGGGCCGGATCGTCTGGCGGCAACCGTTGTTGCGCTTCGCGCAGGGCGCCCACTCCCAGCTTTATCTGCACCAAGCCGAGATTGTGCAGCGTTCGAGCATCATCGCGGCGGCGGAGCGCCTCACGGTACGCACGCTCCGCCGAGTCCAGCCGCCCCTGCTCGGCGTAGAGGTTGCCCAACTGGAACCACGGTATCGCATCCCGGGGTTTCATCCGGGTCCATTGCAAATAATAGCCTTCCGCCACGTCCCAGCGGCCGGTCTCGTAGGCCTGCCGGGCGCGCTCCTCGACGAATTCGGGGCTGGGCGGATCGGACCGGCTCGCCGGGGTCGCTGGGAACGCGGGTGGCGCAACAGCCGGCTCGCCAACACGCGGGCGCGTGGTATCGGATGCCGGAGCGTTGGACAAGCCGTCCAGCGCGGCGCACCCGCTCAAGGCGACGGAAAGGACGGCCATCCACCAAAACCGGGGCATAGGTAACGATCCTATCCAGATCAATCTCTTAATACTTAGAAGGTACTGATTCTACAATAAAAACACCGTGGCCAACCCCAGGAAAATGAAAAAACCCATGCCGTCGGTGATAAAGGTCAGCAACACGCTCGAACCCAGCGCCGGATCGCGTCCCATCCAGTGCAGGGTCAACGGAATGGCGACCCCCACCAGCGCCGCCAGCAGCAGGTTCAGCAGCATGGCCGCCGCCATCACCCCTGCCAGCGGCAGGTTCCAGTACAGCAGATAGGCGAACAGGCCGACCGTCGCCCCCCACACCGCGCCGTTCAACAGGCCGACTCCCAGTTCCTTGAATACCAGGTACCAGTGATTTTCCGGAGCGATTTCGCCCAGCGCCAGACCGCGCACGACCAGCGCGGTGGTCTGGTTACCGGAATTGCCGCCGATGCCCGCCACGATCGGCATCAGGGTCGCCAGCGCGACGATCTGAGAGATCGTACCCTCGAACAGCCCGATGACCCGCGAGGCGATGAACGCCGTGCACAGGTTGACCGACAGCCACAGCCAGCGGTTGCGGGCGCTGGCCCAGATCGGCGCGAACAGGTCTTCGTCACCCCGCAGGCCGGCCATGTTCAGAGCGTCCTCCTCTGATTCCTCGCGGATGTAGTCCATCACCGCGTCCACCGTCAGCCGGCCGAGCAGCTTGCCCCGTTCGTTCACCACCGGCGCCGACACCAGATCGTAGCGTTCGAAAGCCCGAGCCGCGTCGCCGGCGCTGTCGGTGGCATTGAACGTCACCGGATCGGCCAGCATCAGCGTCGCCACCGGGGCCTGCGGGTCGTTCAGCAACAGCGCCCGCAACGGCATCACCCCCTTGAACAGGTGGCGGGCATCCACCACGAACAGGCTGTCGGTGTTGGGCGGCAGATCGTCCCGGCCGCGCAGCAGCGACAATACCTGCTCGACCCGCTGGCTCTCGCGCACCGTCAATACATCCTGAGTCATCAGGTGACCCACCCAATCCTCGGGATAGGCCATGGTGGTTTGCAACCAGTCGCGATCACGGGCGGTCAACGCTCGCGAGACCTCGGCCAGCACGTCTTCCGGAACCGCCTCGGCCAGTTCCGCGAGATCGTCGGCATCGAGCTGGCCCAGTACCCGCACCAGTACCGGCCGCTCCAATGCTTCAATCAGCGAGTCCCGCGCCGCGTCGGACACTTCCAGCAGCACTTCGCCGCCGCGGTCGTCCTGAATCTGCCGCCAGGCCAGCAACCGATCATCCAGCGGCAGGGCTTCCAGGACGAACGCGATATCCGCCGGATGCAGCTTGCGCAGTTTGAGCTGCAATTCAACCAGATGCTGGCGATGGATCAGCGACTCGATCAGATCGTGGCGGGGACTGGCGTGGTCGCGATCGACCATGGTCTCGACCAGCCGATGCTTCTCCAGCAGCTTGACGATCTGCCGCAGGCTATCCTCGACCTTGTGGGGAGATTTGGGCGAAATGGCGGCGGAATCAGTCACGAGGCGCTCGCACCAGGAGTAGACGAATCGGAATCATGGTCAAATGGTCTGGCAGGGCGGATTGGCGTGGTGTAATGCGCCGCGTCAGGACCGCTCGCCGGTCGCGAGGCCATTCGGCCGTTTCCGGCGCCAGCGCCCCATCCGGCCTACCCGGACGCATTTCTTCCCGCGCTTGTTTGACCGTACCGGCGGACCACGTAATCGTCCACGATCCGCTGGAACTCGGCGGCGATTTGGTCGCCCTTGAGGGTCACGGTCTTCTCGCCGTCTACATAGACCGGCGCCACCGGCACTTCGCCGGTACCGGGCAGGCTGATGCCGATGTTGGCCTGTTTGCTTTCGCCGGGACCGTTGACCACGCAGCCCATCACCGCCACGGTCAGGTCTTCCACGCCGGAATAACGGCCGCGCCAGACCGGCATCTGCTCCCGTAAATAATCCTGAATCTGCTGGGCCAACCGCTGGAAATAATCGCTGCTGGTGCGACCGCAGCCGGGACAGGCCACCACCGCCGGGGTGAAGGAACGCAATCCCATCGATTGCAGAATCTCTTGGGCGACCAGAACTTCCTGCGTCCGACTGCCGCCCGGCTCGGGGGTCAGCGAGATGCGGATCGTGTCGCCGATGCCTTCCTGCAACAACACCGCCAGCGCGGCGGTCGAGGCGACGATGCCCTTGCTACCCATGCCGGCCTCGGTCAGGCCAAGGTGCAAGGGATAGTCGCAGCGCGCCGCCAGCTTGCGGTAAACCGCGATCAAGTCCTGCACCCCGCTCATCTTCACCGACAGAAGGACGCGGTCGTGCCCCAGCCCGATTTCCTCCGCCCGGCGTGCGCTGTCCAGCGCTGAGGCGATCATCGCCTCGTGCATCACCTCAGCGGCGGGTTTCGGCTCCGGCCGGCAGGCATTTTCGTCCATCAACCGCACCGCCAGCTCCTGATCGAGACTGCCCCAGTTGACGCCGATCCGCACCGGTTTGTCGTGCCGGCAGGCGATCTCGACGATGGTAGCGAACTGCTCGTCCTTCTTCCGGCCGCGACCGACGTTGCCGGGATTGATGCGGTACTTGTCGAGCAGTTCGGCGCAGGCCGGGTACTTGCTCAACAGTCGGTGACCGTTGAAATGGAAATCGCCGATCAGCGGCACGTCGATGCCCCGCGCCGCCAGTCGCTCGCGGATCTGCGGTACGGCGGCGGCGGCTTCCTCGTTGTTGACGGTGACCCGCACCAGTTCCGAGCCGGCCCGCGCCAGATCCGCCACCTGGCTTACGGTCGCCGCGACATCGGCGGTATCGGTGTTGGTCATGGATTGCACCACGATGGGCGCAGCACCGCCCACGGTGATGGATCCGATGCGGACGGCGATACAGGGACGGCGCGGGACGGGAGGGCTAGAACGGGTCATTGGTTCACCTGAGAGGCTGTACAAAAACTAACCGACTGATCGATCAAAACCTCGTAGGATACGCATGGCATACCCCACGACGCCGCGCCCGCGAGCGGCGGATGTGAATCCGCTGTTTCGGCCCCAGCCGCTATCGCCGACGCCTTGCCGCCTTCCGCGAAACAGGGGGCTGACGCCCCCCGCTCGCGGAACGACCACGCCGCTCCCGCAGGGCGAGGGGAGTTTTTATACAGTCTCTGAGAAGGCTCGACATTCAGCGCAAAAACTCCCGGCTGATCTCGCGGAAACGGTCGGTGCCGGCCTGGTGCAACCACTCGAAGGCGACCATTTCGCGGCTGACCACGCGCACGCTTTCGGCGCGCATCCGCTCCAGCGCCAGTTCCACGTCGCGCGGCGAGCGGGAAGACACCGCGTCGGCGACGAGATACACCTCCTTGCCGGCCGCCCGCAAGTCCAAGGCGGTCTGCAGCACGCACACGTGCGCCTCCGCCCCGATCACGACCACCCGATGGCGACCGAGGGCATCGATCCGCCGCATGCATTCCCGCTCGGCGGCGCAGGAAAAGTGCGTCTTTTCCACGAACGCCTCCGCCGGCAGCAGCTCGCGAATCGCCGCCACCGTATGCCCCAGCCCTCGCGGGTACTGTTCCGACGCCAGCACCGGCACGCCGAGTCGCTGGGCGATCCGGATCAGCCAGGCGCCGTTGGCGACCACCTGGTCGGCCTGGTGAATCGCCGGCATCAGCCGTTCCTGAAAATCCACCACCAGCAGGCAGGACGTCTCGGCTCTCATCAACATTGCGCGCTCTCCCCCGGTTCGAAACCCGCCGGCACGGGTCGCGTCAATCCGCGATCAAGGTAATCCGTTCGCTGGGATTGCTCCCCTTCACCACCCGGGTCTTTAACCCCCGCCAGGCCGGCGCCAGCAGATCCACCGGGGCGCGGGTCTGCGGGTCGTCCACGGCGAAGGTGAACAGACTCATGCGCGGCTCCAGTTTCTGATGGCTGACGCTGCCCACCCAGATCGTGAGGTCGCTCTCCTTCAACCGTCCGCCGACGTCCCAGAACCGCAGCACCCACCGGCTGTTCGGATCGTCGCCGTAGCGCACCATCGTCAAATCGTCTTCGCTGCCATCATGAATCTGCGGCAGCACCGGCAATTCCCGCAGTTCCACCTGCGGGCTCAGCCACAGCAACACCCCCTTCCAGGTCGGCGGCGGCGCCGGTTGCCAGCCGGATCCCTTCAGCCGTGTTTCCAGTTCCTCGCGGGTTCCCGCCCATTGCAACACGAAGTCCTGCCGGCGGTTGCCCCGGAAATCCAGCCGCTGCTGCGGCAGCCGTTGCCAGCCGCTTTGCCACCACTGGTCCCGCGACTGGATCTGGACCACCGGCTTCGGCTGGTAGCGCTGCCAATCCGCGCGATAATCGGCGCTCACGTGCAGCAGATCGGTCGCCAGCAATGCGATCGCGCTGGCGGCCAAAAGACCCCGCCAACTCACCGCCGCCGTCGGATGACGGTTGTAGGCCAGTCCCAGCACCGTCACCCAGATCAAACCCAGACACAGTCCGGCCAGGGTATCGGTCAGCCAGTGGATCCCGAGATACAGGCGGGCGAACGCGATCGGCACGATCATGAACGCCGCCGCGAGATAGACGATCCAGCGGCGGGCCGGCGGAATTTCGCGGGCGATCAATACCGCGAGAAACCCGAACACCAGGGTACTGAAGGTCGCGTGGCTGGACGGGAACGAATAACCCAGCACGCCCTGCGACACCTCCACCGGGCTGGACACCGGCAACAGCCCTTGGAACAACAGGTTGGTCATCATCCCGAAGCCCAGCGCCGCCAGCCAGTGCCAGGCCGCCGAATGATGGTGCCGCCAGATCAGCCAGCCGAACACCACCAGGCTCAGGGGCAAAGTGACCTGGAAATCACCCAGTTCGGCGGTGAACACCATCAGGGCGTCAGCCCAAGGCAGGCGCAATTCCTGGAAGAAGTGATAGAGGCTCAGATCGAGGCCGCTCGGCAGTTGCTGGCCGGCGGCGCTCAGGCTCAGGCCGACCAGCACCACGCCCCCCAGCAACAATATCGCCAGCGTCGCCAGCCCGCGCAGTTCGCCCTTTTCCGGGTCCAGCAGCGAGGCGCTGATCGGCCCGATGAAGCGCCGGCCCTGGCTCCACCGATGAAACCGTTGCAGCCAGCCGGTGGCGTGGGCCTGGAACAGCCGCACCAGGTGCTTCACCAGCCAGGCCGTCGCCCACAGCAGCGCCACGACGATCAGGATCAGCACCACCAGCCGTCCCGCCACCCGCGACGCAATCTCCAGCGACGCCCCGAAGGCCATGCCGGGCAGCAGGTAGACCGGCGCCCACAGAACTCCCGAGATCACGTTGGCGACCATGAAATCGCGCCAGCTCATGTCCATCATGCCGGCCACGGTCGGAATGGTGCCGCGCACCGGACCGAAGAAGCGCCCGAACAGTACACCCTTGCCGCCGTGCTTGCGGAAAAACTCCTCGCTACGGGCGATCAGTTCGGGATGCTTGGTGAACGGCCAGACCCGGCGGACGCCCTGGTGGAACACCCGACCGATCCAGAAACTGATGGCGTCGCCGATGATGGCGCCCCAGGTCGACCACCAGTAGGCCGACCAAAAGTCCACATGCCCGAGACCGATGAAGGCACCCAAGGTGAACATGACCAGGGCACCGGGAATGATGACGCCGACGATGGTCAGCGATTCGGCCGCCGCGCTGATGAAAATGACAAAACTCATCCAGCCCGGATGAGCGGCCACCCAGGCGAACAGGGCATTGACGAATTCGGACTGCATGGCGGGCGTTTGTGGTGGGCGGGGAGGTCGGTGAAGTTGGACTCGCGCGCCAGGATTATGGTTGCGAACGGTTCTTTATGCCACAGAAGTTCGCAACTTTACCACCATGAACCGACGTGGGCCGCGATCATCACCCCTTTCCCGCCGTCGGCAATGCCCGGCCCGATCAGCCCTGAATGCAGATCAGCGGCTCCAGTCGGACCACCCGGCGGGCCAAGCCCGCCTGCTCGACCGCGTCCACCACCGCGCCGTCGTCCTTGCCGGCGCGCGGCGCTCCCTCCACCAGCACCCCGCGCCGCGAGTCGGGATCCCGGATCAAAATCCCCAGCCGCATCAACACATCCTGGTTTACCAGGCCCCGCCAGGGATGGGTTACCCCGTTCCGTCGCGGCGCCGATCCCACCCCGTGGCAAGACGACCCAAAAGCCCGTTTCGGGCCAGCCGGAGCCCCGATCACAATATGGTGGGCCGTGCTCGTGGCGCCACTGATCAGACCCGGCTGGCCCATTTCCCGCCACGCGGCGGGCAACTCGGGATGGCCCGGCCCGAGCATGCGGCTGGCGCCCTTGCGATGCACGTAGAGCGTACGCGCCCGACCCTCCACGACATGGGTTTCCGACCGGCAGGTGTTGTAGGAAAGGCCGAAGAGTACCTCCACCCGGGCTTCCGGTAGCAGGCGGGTGAAAACCCGCCGGGTCAGATGGGTGAGCATCTGGCGATTGGCGTGCGCGCAGTTGATTCCGGCGCGGATCGCGCCCAGATAGCGCTGGCCGATCTCCGAATCGAGCGGCGCGCATGCCAAATCCCGATCGGAAAGCGCGATGCCGTGGCGATCCGCCGCGACCGCCAGCCGCTTGTGATAATCGACGCCGATTTGCTCGCCCAAGCTGCGCGAACCACAGTGGATGCTGACCAGGATATCGTCCAGTTGGATACCCAGCGCCTCGGCGATCCGGTGATCGTGAACTTGGGCGACCCGTTGCACTTCCAGGTAGTGATCGCGGGAACCCAGCGTACCCATTTGATCCCGCTGCCGAGTCTTGGCCAGCTCGGACACCTGGCCGGGATCGGCGCCGGCCACGCAGCCCTGCTCCTCGATCCGTTCCAGATCGGCGGGGACGCCGTAACCCATCTCCACCGCCCAGCGTGCGCCCCTTAGCAGCATGGCGTCCAGTCCACGAGGGGTGAGCCGCAGCACCCGGGCACCGTTGCCGTTGGGAATCGTGGCGTGGAGCGCATCGGCCAACGCTTCCCGAAAGGGCACGATCCGGGCGACGTTCAGGCCGGTGCGCAGAACGCGCGTCCCCCAGCCGATATCGACGCCGATCCCGCCACCGACCACCACCCCGCCCTGCTCCGGGTCGAACGCCGCAACCCCGCCATTGGGGAAACCGTAGCCCGGACGGGCATCCGGCATCGCGCAGACGGCATCGACAACGCCCGGCAGGCTGGCGACCTGGGCGAGCTGCCGGTAGACCTGATCGTCCATGGCGCGGATCAGGTTCTCGGTGGCGAAAAGTATCCCCGGGACGCGCATGGCTCCCTGCGGTTCGATACGCCATTCGGTGGTGGATATTTGAGTGAAACGATGCAGGTCCATGATTCCCCCTGGGCATGAATGATTTAAACCCAGTTAAAACAAGATCATGGGAATACGAAAATTTCATCTTCCCGTCGCTCCCTGCTCTTTGTTCGACCGGCAGGTATTGATTCGACGGTCCTCTCCCCGCGCTCCTACCATTCGCTGTTGCGCACCTTGTGTACCAGGGCCGACAATTCGCTTTCGGGCACGTCGCTCAACCCCCGGATCAGTTCGGCGAACAGCACCGGCTTTCCGATGATGGCTTCACGGACATCTCTGGCTATCTTGCCCGCCAGCGCCAGCAAATAATCGGAGTCCTCCCCCAGCTCCGCCGCCAACCGCCGGATCGTCTCCTCCGAAGGCGGCGACACATCGCCTCGTTCGATCTTGCTGAGATAGGCCGGCTCCACGCCGATTCGCTGCGCTGTCTGTCGAACCGAATAACGGCGATTTACTTCACGGCGCTGTTCGCGAAGCTGTCGCGCATAGATTCCAAATGCCATGGCTTTCCCCCTTTTGTTGAACAATTCAGTTGGTTTTCACTGAAACCGGTACCCCGGAATCACTTGATAGCTACCAACTTTTCATGTCGTTAAAGGGAGCAACATTCAAGCCAGAAAGTTACAGCGGATCGTGACAAACTTAACCGGAAGTGAGGGAAGGAAAAATTTTTTGGCAAAAAAAAACCAAGGGATCGAAAGAGGAAAATCAAACCTTGGACGTAGCAATTTGAAACGAAGACGTTCGAGCGTGTTTCATTCTGAAACAGCCGGAGGCCTGTCGGTCTGGGCACGATAATCCTTGAGCCGGCGCCACAAGG
>JAVMKL010000150.1:0-4646 GCA_031732875.1 Candidatus Competibacter sp.
ACGGCCATGACCACCGCCATTCTCGTCGTCCCCACCGAGCAACGGGTCGGGCTGACCACCGTCGCCCTCGGCCTGGTTCACGCCCTCGATCGCCAAGGCATCCCGGTCGGTTTCTGCAAACCCATCAGCCAGCCGCACGCCTCCGACACCGGGCCGGAACGCTCGACCCGGCTGGCGCGGACCGTCACCAGCCTGAATCCACCCGAACCGATTCCGGTCGCCGAGGCCGAAAATCTTCTGGGCCACGACCGGGAAAACGTGCTGCTCGAGGACGTCATCGCCCGCTACGAGCGAGCAGCCCTGCATGCCAGCGTCGTCATCGTCGAGGGTTTGGTGGACACCGAGGAACAACCCTACGGGACTCACCTCAACGCCAAGATGGCGCAGAGCCTGGATGCCAGGGTCATCATCGTCACCGCTCCGGGCCGCGATACGCCGCGGCAAGTGGCCGACACCGTCGAAGTGGTCGCCCAAGCCTACGGCGGCATCCGCCACGAGCGGATGCTCGGTTGCATCATCAATCTATTGGATGCGCCGGTGGATCAGGCTGGCCATATCCGTTTCGACTTCAGTCGCGCCGAGAACGGCTACAATCCCGGCCACGAGGCCGAATTCCGTACCGAGTGCGCCCGGCACTGGCCGGAAACCTTCAAGCTGATCGGCTGCATTCCCTGGCAGCGCGAGCTGATCGCGCCGCGGGTGCGGGACATCATGCACATGATCGGCGCGCAGGTCCTCAACGAAGGACAATTGAACCGGCGCGTCACCCACGTCGCCTTGGGTGCCCCTACTCTGGTCAACAGTTGCCAGGACCTGCGGCCCGGCGCCATGATGATCGTCCCCGGCGACCGCGACGACCTGCTGCTGGCCGTCTGCATGGCGGCGATGAGCGGCACCCACGTCGCCGGCGTCCTGCTCGCCGGCGGCTTCAAACCCGACCCGCGGGTCTGGAAACTGTGCGGTCCGGCGCTCGACGCCGGTCTGCCGGTGCTGACCATTCCCTACAGCACCATGCAATCGGTGCTGTACCTGCCCTACATGAACCTGGAAATCCCGATCGACGACCGCGACCGGATGCAGCAGGCGGTGGACGCGGTCGCCTCGCACGTCACCCTGGAGTGGAAAGAGCCGCTGTTGGCCAACATCGAAGAACGGCGCTTCAGTCCCCCGGCGTTCCGGCACATGCTGGTGGAACACGCCCGCCAAGCCAACAAGCGCATCGTCCTGCCCGAGGGCAACGAGCCACGCACCATCGAGGCAGCGATCACCTGCCACCAGCGCGGCATCGCCCGCTGCGTGCTGCTGGGCGACGCCGGGCGCATGCACCGACTGTCGGCCCGCCGGGGCATGACCATCCCACCGGACATCGAGATCATCGACCCCACCGGCATCGAGCAGCGCCACATCAACGCCATGGTGGAACTGCGCGGGCACAAGGGGCTGACGGCTGGGCTGGCCGAGGAACAACTGCACGATCCGGTGGTGTTGGGCACCATCATGCTGCATCTGGGCGAAGTGGACGGGCTGGTCTCCGGCGCGGTGCACACCACCGCCAATACCATCCGCCCGGCCCTGCAACTGATCAAGACCGCGCCCGGCGTCCGGCTGGTGTCGTCCATCTTCTTCATGTGCCTGCCGGAACAGGTGCTGGTCTACGGCGACTGTGCCATCAACATCAACCCCAGCGCCGAGGATCTGGCCGACATCGCCATCCAGAGCGCCGAATCGGCCCAGGCCTTCGGAATCACGCCGCGGGTGGCGATGTTGAGCTACAGCACCGGCACGTCTGGCAGCGGCAGCGACGTGGAGAAGGTCAAGGAAGCGACCCGCATCGCCCGCGAGCGGCGGCCCGATCTACTGATCGACGGCCCGTTGCAGTACGACGCGGCGGCGATCAAGGCGGTGGCGCAGAGCAAGGCTCCGGACAGCCGGGTGGCCGGCCGCGCCACGGTGTTCATCTTCCCGGATCTCAACGCCGGCAACACCACTTATAAAGCGGTGCAGCGCAGCGCCGACGTGATCAGCATCGGTCCCATGCTGCAGGGATTGCGCAAGCCGGTCAACGATCTGTCGCGCGGCGCTCTGGTGGAAGACATCGTGTTCACCATCGCCCTGACCGCCATCCAGGCCGAACAAGCAACCGCGCGGGAGCGCGGCCCGCGCTGATTCACTCCCGTTCGAACACGTCCACCCGGGCCGGCGGCAGATTGCCCCAGACCAGCCGGCTGGACAGCCGGCGAAACCGGGGCAGCAGGCGGGTCCGGGTGCCGCGCGGGTCGTAGGTGAACTGGATCAAGAGGCCGCCGGATGGGAGCAAGGTTTCGAACTGGTGGGCGATGGCGCGGGTGGTGGCGGGATGCAGGGACCGCAGCGGCAGGCTGGACACGATGCTGCCGACCCCGCGCGACCGGTCGTGGCCGAGCAGATGGGCGAGTTGGGCGGCGTCGCCCTGGACGATTCGCAGTTGCGGAAACCGCTGGCGCAGATGGTTGGCCAAGGTGGGAGAGCGTTCGACCACCACCAGCTTCCAGGGTGGCACCCCCCGCTCGAGCAGGGCGGTGGTGACCGCGCCGGTCCCGCCTCCCAGTTCCACCACCCACCCATCCCGATCCAGCGGCACCTGGGAAGCCATGTGGCAGGCCAGCGCGGGCGTGCTGGGGAAGGCCGCGCCCATGGCCCGTGGATTCGCCCAGATTTCCCGCGTGAACAGCGCTAACGAGGAGGCGCCCGGATTTTGCAGCAGAACCTTGACGAAACGTTTCATACCGGCGCTGGCGGGGATCAAGACGGGGCGCGCAACCGTTCCTGCTCGGCTTCGAACAGCACCGAGGCGATCTGGTGCAGGCCTTCTTCCTCGGCCATTTCGGAGATTTCCTCCCAGGAAGCGCCCCGGTCGATGACCGCGGCGGTCTTGCTGCCCTCCGGCAAATCATGGCGGATATTCCGAATGAAGTCATCGGTCGCCGTGGCGGGGTCCTCCACCGTTTCAAGGCGTTCGCGCAAAGCTTCCTGCTCGGCCTCGAACAGCACCGAGGCAAACCTGTGGAAGCCCTCCTCCTCGGCCAGTTCGGAAATTTCCTCCAGACTCGCGCCTCGGTCGAGGGCGGCGGCGGTCTTGCTGCCGTCGGGCAGATCGTCCCGGAACGACCGGAGCAGGTGTTCGATATTCTTCATCTGGGCGAAACTCCTGATGAGGGTTGGCGGGTCGGACTCAATGGGTTGGCAAGTCTATTATGACAGCGACGAAAAAACCAACTTCCGATCGCTCGGCGGCGATGTATGCTTACCCTTTAGGATTTGCACGGAGAAGTACGAGCGATGTCGACCGATAAATTTCGCGGGCGGTCGCGGCGACCGGTGCCGGAACCACCGCCACACAACCCTCTCGGCCACCTGCGTGATCTGGCGGTTATTCTGAGCGGCGAGGACAATCTCGAGACCCGACTGGACGAACTCGCCCGGCTGGTGGCGCGCGCCACCAAAGCGGCCAACTGCTCGATCATGCTCCTTTCGGACGGCGAGAACGAGGCGCCAGGACTCAAGATCTGGGCTTCCACCGAAACCTTGCCGAGCGATGCCTGGAGCGATTTTCCGAGGCAGGAAACATCCATCGCGGGGCGCGTCCTGGAATGGGGCCAACCGATTCTCATCGCCGATATCCAGACTTCCGAATTCGCTGAGCTGGCCCGCAACCGCGCCAACATCGGTACCAGCTTCATCAGCGCGCCGATCGCGGTGAACGCCCGGGTGATGGGGGTGATCAATCTGTCCAGCCGTGCCGATGCCGCCGCCTTCCACGACGCCGATCTGACCCTGACCACCATCGTCGCCGCGCTGATCGGTCGCTCGGTTCAGGTGGAGTGTCTGCAGAAGCTGGTGCGTTCCCGCATCGCCCAGCTCGCGCTCGCCCGGGAAGGCCAGGAGATCGTGATGCGCCTGACCGATGGGAGCGCGCCTCCTTCGCGACTGGCAAAGATGTTGGCCAAATCCTTCTACCGGGATCTCGCCTCCGCCGGCTTCAGTTCGGGACAGATCATCGAGGCGGCTTCCGAAATCATCGGCCAGATTTCCGGCGATCTGGCGCGTCACAAGAAGCGCATGGGACGGGAAAACCGCGAGTAGCGGGAAAAATTTCGAGTCGGCGGCATAAGGTAAAAAAGGCGTCCGGATGAAAACCCGCCTGGTTTGCCATCGACACGAACGGGCGGGTATCAGAGAAATTTCCATGACAAACGCGACAACCGAGTACGAACGGGATTTTCACGCCTGGGCTTTGGAGAACGCCGCCCTATTACGGCAACGACTGTTCATGGAGGTGGACGTGGAGAATATCGCGGAGGAGCTGGACAGCCTGGGTAGAAGCGAACGGCATGAACTGATCAATCGGTTGGCCGCGTTGCTCGCTCATCTGCTCAAATGGCGATTTCAACCGGAGCGGCGCGGAAAAAGTTGGCGGGCGACGATCCAGGAGTAACGACTTCGGATCCACGAGCATTTGGCCGAAAGCCCCAGTCTGCGTCATCACCTTGAGAGCAGTTATCTCAAGGCCTATCGGTATGCGGTCTTGCGCGTGACCCAGGAAACGCTGGATGAAACGGCGCTGCCCAGGGCTTGCCCCTTTACCTGGGAACAGATCGTGGATGAGG
>JAVMKL010000151.1:0-4509 GCA_031732875.1 Candidatus Competibacter sp.
CTGTCCACCCTGCAACTGATGATCGATCCCTCGATCCACGAGGAATTTCACCGCAAGTTCCGCGAACCGTTCCGGGAGCAGGACGATCGGGCGCTGCTGGCGGAACAGGTCCGGCTGATCGAACGGCTCGATCCGCCCGCGCCGCTGGTGTTCCGCTCCAACCACGCCTCCAACGCCCTGGCGCTGGCCGGCACCCTGCCGCAAGACCGCGAAGCGCTGTTGGCCCAGTTGCAACTGGCCTTGGCCGGCGGAGTCCGGTTGCGACCGGAGTGGCTGCGCGGCTATTGAGTCAGGCGGCGGCCCGGATGCCGCCATTGCCATTATGGAGCACGGCGGCGACGATCCGGTCTTCCAGTTCGATACGCACCGCCAACTGCTCGCCCAGGTGCGACAGTTCCTCATCCAGTTCGGCCAGCGCCGGAGCCGACAGCTCGCCGTCGTACCGGTCGTGGAAAGCGAGCGCCGCCTGGGTGGTCCGAGCGATGCGGGCGTAGAAGCCGCGGGCCAGTTGGCGAGCCCGGCGGTAAGGAGAATGGGCCGGCTGGTCCTCCAGGGCCTGATAGACCTCGAACGGCCCCAGCGCCAGATAATCGACCAGGGTCTGTCGGAACCGTTGCAGCAGGTGCTGGGCCGGTCCGGCGAGGGTGAAGGGTTTCAGGGCAGCCAGCTTGTGGTACAGCACCAGGCTTTCCTGGCGGGCGGTCAACAGCTTGGTCACCAGATCGGGCAGTTCCTTGCTGTGGACGGGGTCGGCAGTGATTGCGGCGTTCATGCAACATCCTCCAGGTGGTCGATCTTCTCGTGCTGTTTTCGTTATGGTCGCAAGAGCTTATCGCGAATACCGGGCTGATGCCAACTGCCGGCGACATGATTGCCAACACCTGGATCAACGAGATGTCACGTCCGGTCTACTGACCACTTCATTACGCAGATAGACCGGCAATGCCCGTTCGGCCGCCACCCATTCGCCGAGCCGACGCGGATCGGCCGCCAGCCTGGCCACGTCGCCGGCGCGCGGATAGCGCTCGCCCTGCCAGCCTCCGACCGCCAGTCGCCGGGACAGAACCGCAGGGTACCTCGACCAGCCGCTGCCGGCGCCGAACCATTCTCCCGGCGGCACGGTCGCCACCTCCGGCGCGCAGACCCGTTCCTCGCCCACCCGTTCGACCGTCCCCCCGGCGACTGCATAGGTACCCCAGTAGACCTCACCCATGCGGGCGTCCAGTGCCACCGCAATGCCCGTAATGTTCTTGGTCTCCCGCGCCACGCCCAACGCCAGCGCGGCCAGCGTGGACACCGGCACGACCGGCAGGTCGGCGGCGAAGGCGATGCCCTGGGCGATGCCGACCGCGATCCGCGCCCCCGTGAAGGCGCCTGGCCCGCGTCCGACCGCGATGGCGTCCAGTTGCGCCACCACCAGTCCGGCATCGGCCAGTACGTCCTCGATCATCGGCAGGATCAGAACGGCATGGCGGCGCGGAGCCAGTTCGTAGCGTTCCAGCACGTCGCCGTCCGCCAGCACGGCGGCGGAGCAGGCCTCGGTCGCGGTATCCAGCGCCAGCAGTTTCACGATAGTCCCTCGACTGTTGAAAACGGCGTCACGAATCGGCCGCCGGCTTCGCCGATCGCCGCTTGCCAGGCTTGAACTCGGACGGTTTGCCTTCGTCCCCCGCCGCCCTCGCTCTGGGGCCCGCCGGTTTCGGGCCCGAACGCTTCCGCTCCGGCTCGGCGCCATCAAGCTGGCTGATATTCAACATCCTCTGTCGCACCCGGACTTTCTTGAGGTGCTGGAAGATTTCCCTGGGCATGCCATCGGGCAGATCCACGGTGCTGTAGTCGTCGTAAATTTCGATCCGGCCGATGTAACGGCCCTCAATTCCCGCCTCGTTGGCGATGGCGCCCATGATGTTCTGTGGAGTCGCGCCGTGCTCGCGGCCGACTTCGAGCCGGTAGCGAACCTTGCCGACATCGGCCGAGGCGTGGACGGCTTCCCGGGCGAGATCGCGCGGTGGCCGCTCGCGCCGTCCGGCCGGTTTCGAGTCCCGCTCCGGGCGAGCGGGCGGCCTCTCGATATCCTTGGGAATCGCGTCCTCGAACTGGAACGGGCGGTCGCGCTGGGCCAGCCAAGTCAGCGCCGCGGCGATATCGAGCGGGCCGAACTCCTGCTCCCGCCCGATTTCGGCCACCACCCGCTGGAAAAAGCTCAGATCCTGGGACGCCAGAATCTCGCCGACTTGTTGCTTGAACTGGGCCAGCCGGTGCCCGGTAATGGCTTCCTCGCTCGGCAGCTGCATCCGCTCGATCGGCTGCCGGGTTGCCTTTTCGATGGCGCGCAACATGCGCAACTCGCGGGGCGCGACGAACAGGATGGCATCGCCAGTTCGACCGGCCCGGCCGGTGCGACCGATGCGGTGGATGTAGGCCTCGGTATCGTAGGGAATGTCGTAATTGATGACGTGGCTGATCCGCTGCACGTCCAGCCCGCGCGCCGCCACGTCGGTGGCGATCACGATGTCGAGGCTGCCGCCGCGCAACTGCTCGATGGTCTTCTCGCGCAGCACCTGGGTCATGTCGCCGTGCAGGGCGGCGCTGGGAAAACCGCGCGCCTCCAACCGCTCCGCCAACTCGGTGGCGGCGATCTTGGTGCGTACGAAAATCAGGGCCGCGTCGGTATCCTCCACTTCCAGGACCCGGGTCAGGGCATCGAGTTTGTGCTGGACGCCGACCTGACAGTAGCGCTGCCGGACGGTGGCGACGGTGGCGGTGCGGGTCTCGATCTTCACCTCCCGGGGATCGCGCAGGTGGCGGCGCGCCACCCGGCGAATCGGTTCCGGCATGGTGGCGGAGAACAGCGCGACCTGCTTTTCGGCCGGGGTCTGCTCGAGGATCCACTCCACGTCCTCGATGAAGCCCATCCGCAGCATTTCGTCGCCCTCGTCCAGCACCACGGTCCGCAGCGCTGCCAGCGACAGGGTCTCCCGGCGCAGATGATCCATGACCCGGCCCGGCGTGCCGACCACGACATGAACCCCGCGCCGGAGGTGGCGGAGCTGGATGCTCATGCTCTGGCCGCCGTAGATGGGCAGCACGTGAAAGCCGGGCAGATGGCGGGCGTAGCCCTGGAAGGCTTCCGCAACCTGAATGGCCAGCTCGCGGGTGGGGGTCAGCACCAGCGCCTGCGGCTGCCGGTCGCCCAGATCCAGCTTTTCCAGCACCGGCAGGGCAAAGGCGGCGGTCTTGCCGGTGCCGGTCTGAGCCTGACCCACCACGTCGCGACCGTCGAGCAGAAGGGGGATGGTGGCCGCCTGGATCGGCGACGGAGCTTCGTAGCCGAGTTTCTGGATGGTTTCGAGCAGTGGGGGAGACAGCGCGAGTTGTTCGAAGCGTTCGATCGATTCAATCGGAGATGACATGCACGACGGTACCTGGGTTGGAAAGCAATCTTGCGGCGGGCCGGACCGGCCCGAACGTGCGGCAACTGACGGACGGGATTCCCGTTCGGTTCGGCGTTTCAACCCGAACAGGCGACGGACCGGCGGCGGCGGAATCTATTGATAATGTGCCAGCGCCAGAGCAGATGGGCAATGCCGAATGTCGCCACTCCGGCCACCACGGCCGTCGCCATCGATCCTACCAACAGCGGCAACCCGATATCTCCCATCTTTTCCAGCAGCCAATCCAGCGAGGGTTCGAACGCCCAGTCTCCCGGCGGTCTGCCCATCAGCCATGCGCCGAATCGGTAATTGACGAACGCGATGGGTGGAAGGGTCAGCGGATTGGTGATCCACACCATCGCCACCGCCACTGGCAGGTTGAATCGCAACCAGACGGCGGTGATGGCGGCGAGCAGCATTTGCCATGGAAAGGGGACGAAGGCGAAAAAAGCGCCGACCGCCAGACCCCGCACCGTCGAGCGGCGGTTGAAATGCCAGAGCCAGGGATCGTGCAGCAAGTCACCGAGGAAGCGCAGGCTCTTGTGCGCGCGCAATTTCTGCGGCTCGAGCAGATAACGTTGCAAAAACTGTTTCATGGCGGATTTCGAGCGGGATTGGTGGAAAGGCCGTTAACTATGACCGGGAGTGGGTTGGAAAGATTCTAACAGCCACCCGCGACAGGATACCCTACCGGCAACGACGTAATTCCTCATTTATAATTCAGTCATGTCCCCGCATCTGCCAGGAGACCGCGATGATGTCCCGTCCGCTCGGGTTCGTCCTGCTGTTGTGGCTGGGCACGGCCGGTCCGCTGACCGCCGCCGACTTCGACGATCAACGCCAGCGCCTGAGCGCCGAAATCGCCGTGCTCGCCCGGGAAACCGCGGTCGAGACCGGCCGCCGGGAGTTCGCCGCGCCGGTCATGGCGGCCATGAGCCGGGTGCCCCGGCATCGGTTCGTGCCCGACGATCAGGTACCCTATGCCTACGAAAACCGACCGCTGCCGATCGGCTACGGCCAGACCATTTCCCAGCCTTATATCGTCGCCCTGATGACCGACCTGATCGATCCCCAG
>JAVMKL010000152.1:0-4508 GCA_031732875.1 Candidatus Competibacter sp.
CGTTCGACTATGCCGCGCACGCCGCCCTACGCCAGGCCACCGCCGATGGCACCGGTGACCGGGCGACGTTTTTGCCGCACGTCAGTGATTGGGAGCAGCAAACCCGGGCGGCGTTTCTGGAGGGTTACGTCACGGCCGTCGGCGACAGTCCGAGTTATCCCTCCGACCCCGAGCAGGCAAAGGCGCTGCTGGAACTGTTCACGTTGGAAAAGGCTTGCTACGAACTCCGTTATGAACTGGATAATCGCCCCGATTGGGTCGAAATTCCGCTTGGAGGGTTGTACGAATTGCTATCCATCGAGACGAAGGGCGCGCCGCAATGAAATAACCCAACCGGTCATGATCGGCTGGCTGCTCGCCGGGCGTTCTGCTCGCGCCGTACCCAGCGTCCTCCAGGCAATAACGAAAGGTTTTGAAACCCTGGGTGGCAAACCAATGTTAACGGCGCTTTGGATTGTAACCGGTGCCATCGGTTTCCTCGGGCGGTTTGATGGCGCGGAAGCGGCGATACAGCAGCAGGTCGTAGACGATCTTCAGCCCGCCGGCGAGGAACAGAGGCGCATTCACGAGCAGTGGGTTGGCCAACAGCAGCCCGCTCAGCAGGGGTGACAGGGCGGCGCCTATGGAGCGGGCGATGTTGGTGATGCCCGAGGCGGCGGAACGTTCGTCGGGCGCGACCACCGCCAGGGTATAGGACTGGCGGGTCGGCACGTCCATCTGCGAGATACTGAAGCGCAGCAGCATGACGGCGATCGCCAACGGCAGGGTCGGCATCAGCGGCACCAGGCACAGCAGGACGTTGGACGGGATATGGGTGAACACCATGGTGTTGATCAATCCGAATCGCGCCGCCAGACGCGCAGCGAGCAGGGCGGATATCCCCGCCAACACGTTCGCTCCGAAGAAAATGCCGCCGAGCAGACCGGCGTCCGCCCCGAAGCGCAGATGGAACCAGTAAGCCAGCAGGCTCTGCACCACGAAGCCGCCGGCGAAGGCATCCAGGGCGAACAGGCCGCTCAGCGCCGCGACCACGGATTTCGATTCGGGATGGTGCAGCCCAAACCGCCGGCGTGGAACGACGGAGCGCGCCGCCGGCGCGACCTCGACCCGCGGCGACAGGCCGAGGAACAGCAACGCCAATACCCCACCGCCGATGGCATAGCCCGCCAGAACCACCCGATAGGCGTCCAGCGCCGGCATTCCGGTCGCCTGCAGCGCCTGCGCCAGCCAGCCGCCGCCCAAGGCGCCCAGCGCGGTGGTGAAGGAACCAGCCAGGTTGTACCAGGCGAGGACGTGGGTGCGGCGTCGGTCCGGCAGCAATTGCGCCAGCGCGGCCTGTTCGATGGAGAGAAAGGGGCCGATTTCGTTGCCGCTGGGGCTGATCACGCCGACGATGGCGGCCAGAACCAGCAGCGCCGGCCGGTCGGTCAGCAGGAACGCCACCCCCGCCGCCGCCATCAGCAACGCACCCAGCCGCAACATGCGCCGCCGCCCCAGCCGGTCCGCCGTGGTGGTCATCGCCAGCGAGATGCCCGCGTCTCCGATCAGCGTCGCGGTAAGCAGCGCGCCGATCAGAGGGTCGCCGAGACCCAGTTCCGCCAGGTAGAGCACCAGCACGACCGACAGCGCTCCATAGGCGAATAGCCGGGTCATCCGTGCGGCGAACAGCAAGATCGTATCCTGTTGGGAGCGATTCATTTGGAACCTTGATGCAGGCATGATCGGTCTTGGCCGGCTCGCGATTGTTTTCACATTCCTTGGGCTCCCGTTCTATATATAAAATATCGATAAGTATTTAATTTTATATTTGTTAATCATATAAGGAAGGCGCCGTACATCGCTCCAGTTCATTAAACTCTGGAGAACCGCAAGACGATTTACGCCGAGTCTGTCGTAGGCGTTTGTAGGCAAAAGCCGGTCTGGCTCCCACGCTGGAGCGTGGGGGCCAGACCGGTGGTGGAGCCGTCCCTGGATTGACCTCAATGAGGTGTGGCGATGAGCGCTCTATATATCACTGGATGGAGTCGAATGGCTGAAATTCCACTCAAGCATTGAAAGCCCTGAACCCGACAGGAATCCACCATGGCATTCGTCTGCTCAGACGAAGCTGTCAGCGAACAGGCTATCCGCCCAAGTGAACATTTGTTCGTAGCTGTCGCTGTTGACCATGTTCGCCGGTGCTTCGCCAATATCCACCCGGTGCATGCCCTTGCCTTTCACGGAGCCGTCGGCACGGTAAATGTCACCGTAGATGAAATTGGCGGAAAGCCAGGAAGCCGTCGTGTTGGTAATCGGGCTGAAGCAGGCGGAACTGGTGGCGATGTTCTCGTCCGGCGCATCGCCGTTGAAGAAGCGGATGATCGCATCGGCGCAGATCTTGGCCTCGGAGTTGGCCATGTGGCCGGATTTGGGCACGGCCTTGCTGTCGGAAGCCGGGACGGCACAAGAATCGCCGATGACATGGATGTTGGGATAGCTGCTGATGCCATAGGTCAAGGGATGCACCGGCACAAAGCCCGTGCTGTCGAGCGGCAGATTTGCGGCGATGGCCCCGGCACGCTGGTTGGGGATGTAGTTTAGTACCTTGGCATTGTTGACGGTCTTGGCGCTGGTCACGATCGACCGCGTGCTGGAATTCACCGACTGCACTGTCGCCTTGGGGTAGTACTCGATGATGCCGGCGTGAGTGACGCTGAAGGCATGGCCGAAGGTTTCGGGTTCGGCGATGATGCTGTCATTGGCGTCCAGCACGATGACCTTGGCGCCGGTGCGACCCTTGCGCTTCAGATAATCGGCCACCACACAGGCCCGCTCGTAGGGTCCTGGAGGACAACGATAAGGCGCCTTCGGCACCGTCATGACGAAGGTTTCATTTCTACGCATCGCCGCCAGCTGGTTCTTGAGCAGGGTGGTCTGGGTACCGGCTTGCCAGGCATGGGGGGTCAGGTCCGGGTTCCAGTTGCCTGCCGCCGGCACGAAGTCGATACCCGGCGACAGCACCAGATGGTCGTAGGAGAGTATCTGGTTGCCGTTGGTCGTGCTGACGGTCAGCGTATTACCGGGTGCATCGATGGCGACCGCGTGGCCTTGCACCACGGTAACGCCGTGGTTGGTCTTGAGGGAATCGAAACCCAGGATGATCCGGCTCATGGAGAGTGTGCCGGTAATCACCAGATTGGAGAGGATGCAGGAAACGTGGTTGGGATTGGCGTCCACCAGGGTGACCTGGATGTTTCCGCCCCACATGCGCAGGTACTTGGCCAAGGTGGCGCCGCCGAAACCGCCGCCCACTACGACCACGCGCGGCGTGGTGATGGCGGCGCTCACGGCGCGCGGCAGGACAGCCAGGGTAGAAGCCACGCCGGCCAACTTGAGAAATTTCCTTCTGTTGAGGGAAGTCATCATTGTTTTCTCCCGGGATCAGTTGTCGCCAGCGCCAGGCTGGGTCGACAGGTATTTGGAGATCAGACCCAGTTGCTCGTCCGTATAGCCGTGTGCCTGGCGGTCCATGATGCCTTCGACGTTGCGGTATTTCATCTCTATCAGGTCGCTATAGAGATCGTTATAGCTCTTGCCGGCCAGCTCGTCGAAGCCTGGCCCGTTGCCATTGGTGCCATGGCACTGGGCGCACTGGGAGGCCAGCAAACGACCAGCCGGTGGAGCGGCATGGGACGCTCCCTGGGCGAGCGCTAACATTGAGGCGATGCTGGCAAGCAACATCTTGGTTGGGTGGTTTCGCCGCATGGTTTGTCTCCTGGTTGATGGTTTTCGGTACACCTGTGCGTACCGTTTGTTGATGATATTAGGAACCCGATTTGGGCTGTAAAAACAAAAAACGAACGTCATTCTCATGAAGATAAATCATAGAAGATACTTATATACCAAATTCAAGAATTTTTTAGGGACGGTATGCTGAGGGGGGTAGCCGCACCGGGTCGGTTTCGGATAGGGTGAAGTTGATCCCAACCCCCGATTCGGATCTGATCCCGGACACCGTGGCCCACGCCCCGTGCCGCCATCCCCGGATCGTGGTGATGACCCACCGCCACCACTGCGGCTTGGCCGTCCTGTTCAGTACCGACCTCGATCTCGATCCGGTCACCCTGTATCGGTACCACGTTGCCCGCTTCCAAATTGGATTTCCATACTGTTCGAAGTATTGAGTTTGACACTCGAACCTTAATTCAACTTGAAAACGCTCGTGATGATGGCGATTTCTCCGAAGCATGCCGTATCCCAAGTCATCGGATTGATGCTGGATCAACTTAACCCCTGACGCTGCCCGACCACCGTCAATGTAGCCGGCGGTACGCAATGCGTACCCTGCTGGAACCGCAAAGGAGGAAGGTATTTTTTGGGAGATGGAGGATCACAACCCACGGTGGCCGCGCCCGGTCTGGATGCGCAGTAGCGCGGCGACCAGGGCATCGAGGTCTTCGCGCAGGTTGTACACCGCCAGCGAGGGGCGGACGGTGCTCTCCAGACCGAAGCGGCGCAGGATGGGCTAG
>JAVMKL010000153.1:0-4475 GCA_031732875.1 Candidatus Competibacter sp.
AATGACAGCGATCGCCTACGAACAAGATTACTATGGATGGACGCAGCAAACCGCCCAACTAATCCGGCACGGGAATTTCACCGATATCGACCTGGAACATTTGGCGGAGGAATTAGAGGACATGGGCGCCAACAAGGAACGGGAGCTGGAAAATCGCCTCGGCATTCTCCTGGCGCATCTGCTCAAATGGCGCTATCAACCAGAACGGCGTGGTAGTAGTTGGCGATTGACTATCAAGGAACAGCGCCAGCGAATTCTCCGCATCCTCCGCAAGAATCCCAGTCTCAAAGCCCATTTGGACGAAACCTGCCGCGATGCCTACAGTGATGCGATCCTGATCGCCGCCCGGGAAACCGGTTTGCCGGAAACTCTGTTTCCCCAGGAAAATCCCTTGA
Source organism: Candidatus Competibacter sp. (assembly GCA_031732875.1). GTDB lineage: Bacteria > Pseudomonadota > Gammaproteobacteria > Competibacterales > Competibacteraceae > JAVMKJ01. The sequence continues at coordinate 396 of JAVMKL010000153.1, forward strand.
GCTGGGAACAAACTATCAGTGATTTTTGGCCAGAATAGAAGAACCACAACAGTTGCTGACCGAAAGTCAGTACGCCAGTCGGTCTGAAGGTTTCAATAGGGCCACTCTGGAGGTTTGATGATGGCGTTTACTGCCCAACAATTCGCCGAGCGAATGCCGGACGCCCGTGAGGAGGAGCATTACGGGAACAGGAAAAGGCGGAGCGGGAACGCCACCGGGCCGAGCAGGCGGAGGAACGGGCCGAGGGTTTGGCGCAGCGCTTGCGGGAGTTGGGAGTCGATCTGGACGATGAATAGATGCCTCTCTTTAAATGGAGGCCAGAGAACCCAACAAGCGCTGGATGAAATATAATGCTGTGCATGTGATTTGTGATTGTTGCGTTCGTGTTCGCTTACTTCACTTATCTGAGCTGATGTTGCTTTGGCAACTCCGGCTTCATTCGTAGTTAACCATTGGCTGGTTTGTCGACGCCCCACGCCGAAACGCTGGATTCGTTGCTTGTGAAACCCGATGCCTGTCCAAGCTTGATAGTATTTTCAAATCTGTTCCCGCATTCCGGTACTCCTGGCGCCGGTCTTTTTATTCGCGAACGGCTGTTTCGAGTCGGTAAAGCTTTGCCGATCACCGTGGTGGTCCCCATTCCGTGGTTTCCGCTCCAAAGCCTGATACGGGTTTTCCGGCCTCATTTTCGGCCGAAGGCACCGCGCCTTGAGTTGCAGGAAGGAGTTGAGATCATCTTGCCTCGATTCTTCTCGATTCCCGGTCTGTTCAAGGCATGGGATGGTTTCTTCATGGCGCTCGGCAGCCTGCTTACCCTCCGGCGGTTGCGGCGTCAAGGCCGGGCCGATATCATCGACGCCCATTTTGCCTACCCCAATGGTTATGCCGCCGTTCTACTGGGAGGGTGGCTGGGCGTTCCGGTCACGATTACCTTACGCGGGACCGAGGTGTCCCTGTCCGCCGATCCAGCGCGTCGCCAGCGTATCCTCAAAGCCTTGGAGGGAGCCGCGACCGTATTTTCCGTATCGGATTCCCTGCGCCGTCATGTGATTGCGCTCGGCGCGGATTCCAGGAAGCTAAGAGTAGTAGGCAATGGTGTCGATCTGACCCGCTTTTATGCCGAGGACCGCGGCGTGGCCCGCGCACGCTTGAATTTGCCCGAACGGGCACCGATTCTTATCTCGGTTGGGGGGCTGGTCGAGCGCAAGGGGTTTCATCGGGTGATCGAATGTTTGCCGCGACTGCTGGGCCGCTATCCGGAACTGCACTATCTGATTGTGGGTGGACCCAGCCCTGAAGGCGATATCAGCACCGAGTTGCGCCGGCAGGTCAGCGACTTGGGATTGCAGGATCGCGTTCGCTTTCTGGGACCCCTGCCGCCAGCGGAATTGCGCTGGCCGCTGTCGGCGGCCGATGCGTTCGTGCTCGCGACTCGCAACGAGGGCTGGGCCAACGTTTTCCTTGAGGCCATGGCCTGTGGTCTGCCGGTGGTTGCGACCAATGTGGGAGGCAACGCCGAGGTCATCTGCCAGCCCGATCTCGGTATCATCGTTCCTTTCGGCGATTCCGCCGCACTGGCGGCGGCACTGACCATAGCACTGAATCGGCGCTGGGATCGAGAAGCTATCGTGCGGTATGCAAGGGAAAATACCTGGGAGCAGCGAGTCGAGACATTGCTGGCAGAGTTTCGCGCCTTGGCGGCAAAGCCGGAAGGGTTGATGTCGGATGGATCGACGGTGGGTGATGAATCATGAGCGGCTGGTATACAGGTTTCGTGTCCGGTTGGCTGTTCCCCTTGCACGAGGCACTCAAGGGTCACGACTCGGTCGCCAGGCTGCGCGCCTTGGAGCGCAGCCAGTGGTGGTCGCTTGAGGAACTGGAACGTCATCGTCTTGAATCCTTGCGCGCGTTCCTGGTCCATGCGGGCGCCCGGGTTCCCTATTATCGCCGTCTGTTCGAAGAAGCTCGATTCGATCCGGGCGCGTTGTCCAGCCTGGAGGATTTGCAGCGCCTGCCGTTTCTCACCAAGCCCCTGATTCGGGCCAATACCGAAGCGCTCAAGGCTCAGGATGCGGGGCCGCTGAAACGCTACAATACCGGCGGTTCCAGCGGGGAGCCCTTGATCTTTTTTATGGGCCGGGACCGTATCAGCCACGACGTCGCCGCGAGATGGCGCGCGACCCGCTGGTGGGGGGTAGACATCGGCGATCCGGAGATCGTCGTGTGGGGTTCGCCCATCGAGCTGGGAACCCAGGATCGGCTCCGGGCGATTCGGGATGCCGTACTGCGTACCCACCTGCTGCCGGCCTTCGAGATGTCGGAGGCCAATTTGGACCGATTCGTGGCCGAGATTCGGCGCCGGCGACCGCGCATGTTGTTCGGTTATCCCTCCGCGCTGTCGCTGATCGCCCGCCATGCCGAACGGCACAGCCAATGCATGGATGATCTCGGCATTGTGGTAGCTTTTGTGACGTCGGAACGGCTCTACGAGGACCAGCGGGAAACCATCGCGCGGATTTTCGGTTGCCAAGTCGCCAATGGCTATGGCGCTCGCGATGCGGGGTTCATCGCGCATCAGTGTCCGTCGGGTGGAATGCATCTTTCGGCTGAGGATATCGTCGTCGAATTGATTGACCATAACGGCCGGCTGGTTCCAGCCGGAGAGGCTGGTGAAATCGTGGTTACTCATTTGGCCACGAGAGATTTTCCGCTGGTGCGCTATCGAACGGGCGATATCGCGGTGATGGACGACCGCCCCTGTCCCTGTGGGCGGGGGTTGCCGATGTTGAAGGAAATCCAGGGCCGGGCCACGGATTTTGTGGTGGCCGCCGATGGGACGATCATGCATGGACTCGCGCTCATTTATGTGGTGCGCGATCTGCCGGGGATCGAGCAGTTTAAAATCATTCAGGAGAGCCGCGATTTTATCCGCGTGCTGCTGGTGCCAGGACCGGGCTGGGATTCGAGCGTCGTGCCTCTAATAGACAAAACCTTTAAGGCAAGACTGGGCCCATCGGTGCGGGTGGAAGTGATGACGGTCGCCGAGATCGCGCCGGAGAAATCGGGCAAGTTTCGCTATGTGATGAGCCGGGTGGTGGACTGTCCATCCAAGTCTGGATAACGAGAGTGCAAACGGAAGGATGGCGTATGAGTGATGAAACGAACCGCAATGCTGGCGAATGGGATTCTAGCTCTGATCCGAACTTCTACCGCTATTACGAACAGCAGAGTTTGTCCCCAGCCACGCTGGAAAGGTTCGCAACCGTCCGCGACAAGGTGTTAAGTCTGCTTGGAGATCGCGATAACCCATCAGCCAAGGTGCTGGATGTCGTGGATATTGGCTGCGGGGCGGGAACCCAGTGCCGGATATGGGCGGAACGAGGCCATAACGTTTACGGCGTCGATATCAACGAGCCGCTGATTGAATTGGCACGGCGCCGCGCCCGGGAGGCCGGGCTTGCCATCCGTTTTGAAACTGGCTCGGCGACGCAGCTACCCTTCCCAGATGAATCGATGGATGTTTGCCTGCTGCCTGAGCTATTGGAGCACGTTGAGGATTGGCAGGCGTGTTTGCGCGAGGCCGCTAGGGTTTTGAAACTTGGCGGTGTATTATACCTGAGCACTACGAATGTTCTGTGCCCGAAGCAGGAAGAATTCAATTTGCCCTTGTATAGCTGGTACCCGAGTTTCCTGAAACGTAGATATGAACGACTGGCGATGACTACGAAGCCGGAATTGGCGAATTTTGCCCGGTATCCGGCTGTTCATTGGTTCAGCTTCTACGGTCTTTCATCTTTCCTGGCAGAGCATAAAATTTGTTCTTATGACCGCTTCGATATGCTCAATACCGACAAGATGGGAATTATGCTACGCCTTGCTGTCTCAATGATCCGCGCGCTCTCACCGTTACGGTTTGTGGGGCAGATTTTCACTACTGACACTATAATATTTGGAGTGAAAAAATGCGTATAGTCGTCACTTATTGCGCGTCATACATATTCTCTTTAATTCAGCAATTCCCGGCCTCTTGATTTATAAGGACTTTTTTCGTATAATTAAATGACGTTTATGAAAAATATC
>JAVMKL010000154.1:0-4472 GCA_031732875.1 Candidatus Competibacter sp.
CACGTCCGCGAGGCCGCGCTGATTCTGGAGGGGATCGTCTGCGCCGCCTGCGTCTGGCTCAGCGAACGGCACGTCGGCCGACTGCCGGGCGTGCTGGAATTCCGGGTAAACTACTCCACCCACCGCGCCCGGGTGCGCTGGGACGAGCGTCAGACCCGGCTCAGCACCATTCTGGCGGCCATCGCCGCCATCGGCTACATCGCTCATCCCTTCGATCCCAGCCGTCAGGAAGCCCTGCACAAGCGCGAACGCACCGTGGCCCTGCGCCGGCTGGCGGTGGCCGGACTGGGTTCGATGCAGGTGATGATGCTGGCGGTCGCCCTGTACGCCGGCGACTACCAGGGCATGGAGGACTGGATTCGCGAGTTCCTGCGCTGGATTTGCCTGATTATCACGGTACCGGTCGTGGGATACTCCGCGCTGCCATTTTACACCGCTGCCTGGCGCGATTTCCGCAATCGGCAACTAGGCATGGACGTGCCGGTGTCGCTGGCCATTCTCGCCGCCTTTGCCGCCAGCGTCTGGTACACCTGGCGAGGCGGCGGCGAAGTCTACTACGACTCGGTGACGATGTTCGTGTTCTTCCTGCTGACCGGCCGGTTTTTGGAAATGACCGCCCGCCATCGGGCGGGGCAGGTTTCCGAGGCGCTGGTGCGGATGCTGCCGGCGACCGCCACCCGGCTGGACCCGGCCGGCGCCGGGGCGGTGGTTCCCATCGCGGAACTGATGCCCGGCGACCGGGTGCTGGTGCGGCCGGGGGAAACCATTCCAGCCGATGGCCGGGTGGAGGAAGGCGCGAGCAGCGTGGACGAATCGCTGCTAACCGGCGAGAGTCTGCCTCTGCCCCGGCGTTCGGGTGAAGGATTGATCGGGGGTTCGGTCAATGTGGAAAGCCCGCTGGTCATGCGGATCGAGAAGGTCGGTCCCGACACCGCCCTGTCGGCCATCGTGCGGTTGCTGGACCGGGCGCAAGGCGAGAAGCCGCGGTTGGCGCTGTTGGCCGACCGCGTCGCCGGCTGGTTCGTCGCCGTCCTGCTGGTCGTGGCGGCGGTGGTGTTTTCGACCTGGTGGTGGCTGAGCGACTTCGATACCGCGTTTCGCGTCACCCTCTCGGTTTTGGTGGTGACCTGTCCCTGTGCGCTGTCGCTGGCCACGCCGACCGCCATCGTGGCCGCGACCGGCGCCCTGACCCGGCTGGGGGTGCTGACCACGCGCGGCCATGCACTGGAGGCTCTGGCGCGGGCCACTCATGTCGTTTTCGACAAGACCGGGACGCTCACCTACGGTCGGCCGCGAGTGATGGCGATCGAAACGGCGAGCGATTTGGAACCGCGCCGCTGCCTGGCCTTGGCGGCGGCGCTGGAACGGGGTTCCGAGCACCCGGTCGGGCTGGCTTTGGCGGAGGCGGCCGGTACGATGGTTCCGGTCGCGACGGAGTTGCGCAATACTCCCGGTAGTGGAATCGATGGGTGGATCGAAAACCGCCACTACCGGGTGGGTCGGCCCGAATTCGTGGCGGCTCTGAGCGGGGTGGCACCGACCGAGCGAACCGATCTCGACGCCGCCAGCACTTGGGTGGTGCTGGGCGATGAAACCGGGCTACTGGCCTGGTTCCAGTTGACCGATGCCCTGCGGCCTGGCGCGGCGGTGGTGGTGGCGGCCCTGCAAGCTCGCAAGGTGGCGGTGGAGTTGCTGAGCGGGGATCGTCCGAAGGTCGTGGCCCACGTGGCCCGCGAGCTGGCCATTGCCACGGCCAAAGGGGGCATGTCGCCTCGGGACAAGCTGGAGCGCCTGCGGGAATTGCAGGGGCAGGGCGCGGTGGTGGCGATGGTCGGCGACGGGGTCAACGACGCGCCGGTGCTGGCGGCGGCCCAGGTGTCGCTGGCGATGGGGAGCGGTACCCAACTGGCTCATGCCACGGCGGATATGATCCTGCTGTCGGAACGGTTGGAGCATCTGGTCCGCGGGGTGGACATAGCCCGGCGGACTTCGACCATCGTGCGCGAGAATTTCGCTTGGGCGATCGGTTACAATCTGGTGGCGCTGCCGCTGGCGGCGGGGGGTTGGTTGACACCCTGGATGTCGGCGATCGGAATGTCGTTCAGTTCGCTGCTGGTGGTGGTGAACGCGCTGCGGCTCCGACAGCCCTGAGAGCGACATCAGCGAGGAAAGAGTGGTTTGATGCTCCTTTCATACCCTTGGTCCTTTTTAGGGCCTTAGTGCCTTTTGCTGGAGGCGGTGGCGTCATGCGGATCCTGTACCTGTTGATTCCCATGGCCTTGGGGGTGATAGGGGTGGCATTGTGGGCCTTTCTCTGGGCGGTGCGGGCCGGGCAATTCGACGATCTGGAGGGACCAGCCCACCGGATTCTGATGGACGACGACGACCCGCGCATTCCCCGTTCCAGCCGGGGGAAGGATAACGATCAATCCTTGAAGGAATAAGGTGGGTCATTTAGTATTTTCATTATAAACTGCAAGGAGAATAACGATGTTTACCTTTCAGAATTTTCCTCTCGTCATCATTATCGTGCTGCTGATCGCCTCTTGGCTGAGTTTTCTCTCCGTCGTTCCCTGGGGTAGCCTGTTCTAGGTCTACTGCGCATTTCCCTGGTTGAGTGGGTGTTCGCCGGGCTGGCGATGCGGGAACCCCCTTGGGATAACCGCCTTCCCCCGCGCGGGGGAAGGCGGTTTTTCATGAGGCGTTCCCGGATAGGCAAGTTTCCACCATATTTCTCCCGCTCGATCTACTGAGGGAACAGGATGGCCGCGCCGCTGGAGCTGCTGGATCGGGATCGTATTCTCGCCGGTCTGACGGCCGAGTCCCGCGTCCTGCTCGACCGATTGGAACTGCATCCGGTTATCAATTCCACCAACGCTTATCTGCTGGAACAGATCCGGGCTGACTGGTCGGGCTGCGTGGTGTGCCTGGCCGAGCAGCAGACCGCCGGTCGGGGACGGCAGGGCCGGGGCTGGTTGACGCCGTTTGGGGCTGGTCTGGCCTTTTCGCTGCTCTGGCGATTCACCGTGCGGCCTGCGGCGCTGAGCGGTCTGAGTCTTGCGACCGGCATCACCGTGGCCCGCGCGCTGCGGGATGCCGGCGTGACCGAAGTGGGTCTGAAGTGGCCCAACGACGTATGGTGGCGGGGACGCAAGCTGGGTGGCATCCTGCTGGAATCCGGCGTTACCGCCAGCGGCGTTCAGGTGGTGGCCGGCATTGGTCTCAATATCGATCTGCCGCGCCAAGATGCGGCGACCATCGACCAGCCGTGGGTCGATCTGCGGGAGATTTTAGGAGCCGGCCGCATTTCCCGCAACCGGCTGGCGTCGTCGCTGATCGGCGAATTGATCGGTACCTTCGCCCGGTTCGAACGGAGGGGGTTCGCGGATCTGGCCGCGGAATGGGCGTGCTTCGATCGGGTGGCGGGTCGCCGGGTGAGCCTGCGCTTGCCCAATGTCATCGTATCGGGCATTGCCCGTGGAGTGGACGCGACTGGCGCCCTGCTGCTGGAAGTGGCGGACGGGCAGATAAAGCCGTACATCGGTGGAGAGATCAGCTTGAGGGTCGAGCCGTGATTCTGCTGGTGGATGTCGGCAACAGCCGGATCAAGTGGGTCAGTTGCGGGCAGAGAGAGTTCCAAGAGCGCGGTCAAGCCAGTTACGGTGGGGAAAGCTGGTCCGAACTCGCGGCCCGGCTGTGGGGTCACCTTCCGTCACCGGCGCGGACGTTAATCGTCAGCGTGGCCGGCGCCGAAGCCCGCGCCGCGCTGGCGGGCTGGATTCGGCAAACCTGGGCCATCGAGGCGGAGTTTGTGGTTTCGACCCCAGTGGCTTGTGGTGTCCGCAATTCTTACGCCGAACCCGAACGGATGGGCGCGGATCGCTGGGTGGCGATGATCGCGGCGCGGGCGCTGGTCGGGCCGCGGACCTGTTATGTCGTTGATTGCGGCACGGCAGTGACGATCGACGCGCTGGCGGCGGATGGCCAGCATTTGGGCGGAGTGATCGCGCCGGGAATGCGCCTGATGCGCGAGGCACTGTATCGGAATACCCAGCAGATTCCGCCGGAGCACGGCGAGCCACGCCTGTTCGGCCAGAGTACCCGCGACTGCGTTTGGGGCGGGGCGCTGTATGCGGTCGCCTCGGCCATCGATGGTATTACTGCCCGGATGGTCGCCAGTCACGGTCCGGGCGTCAGGCTACTGACCGGCGGTGCTGCCGGAGTGGCGTTGCCCCATTTGCAGGGCGCGTATCAAATGGAACCGGATTTGATCTTTGCCGGGTTACGAGTGATTGCTGGGGAAGGGGGATAAACTTTTCCGAGGAGTTTGCTCCTTAAGGTTAGGGTGTCCCAGAGAATTCCAGTCGAATCGGTGGGTTATGGGCTGATGCCCCAACCCGCCTCACAATTTTGAGTCGGAAAATTGATCGAACGGTATGACTTCCGGCGCGAAGCGCGGAACAGGGTCTTAA
>JAVMKL010000155.1:0-25794 GCA_031732875.1 Candidatus Competibacter sp.
TGTCGTTCCGGCCAGCAAGAGCATCAACAGGGTTTTGCGCATCGTCGTTCTCCGGGTCAGGATGATGATGAATGATTGCGATCAGTACAATCGAATATTCAAGCCCATTATTCCGCTAATGGAACCCAAACCGCGGATCTTCGAACCACCCCGGCGCCCACGTATATAGCGTGGCTTTTTCCGTACGCTGGGGAACAAGCGTGGTCGATAGGGACGGCGGCGCGAGTGATGTGGTCGAGGATTTTCCCGTCGGCGAGGGGTGGGAAGGTGCGCGCTCCAGAGCAGCTTGGGCGGTCAGTCGAGTCTCGGCGACACCCTGTTGAATCGCGGCATCCACTGGGGAGCGTGACTCATTGGCTGAGGAAACCATCTCCAAATAAAGCGCAACGGCTTGCCCGGCCTGTTGACACAGGGGTTCGGGCTGATGCTTGGCTCGCAATTTTTCCCGAAAAGCAGGCAAGCTCCGCCGATCCATCGGTTTGAAGTTATACTTGTGACAGAAGTCCAGATAATAGCGCAGCCACTTGTGATAGTGCGGACGCTGCCCGGCTATGATGTTCTGCTGCGCCAATCGTGCCTCGTAGCGACGGGCGAGTTCCGGGAAGACGGCGAGCACAGGACTTCCTGGGTTGAAAGGCTGGCGATGAATGATATACTGCTAATAAAATTTAGCAATATCAATTAATTATTGTCAACCATGGCGGCTTACCGTAGATAGGCGGAAACTACATAACAACCACGCGGATCAAGCCGACTTCAGGCGAAAAAGCCTACGGCTTTCTCGCTTTTCGCGGCTTATCTGCCGCCCCGTTAGGAGTCATTATGCGGCGTGATGGCAAGAAACTCGAGGCGTTGGTAGCTTTCGTTGAGCAAGCCTTAGTTCCGAAAGGGTTCAATGTTGAAACCAACGAACGAGTCTTCAACGACGAAGGTATTCAAATTGCAGAATTTGACGTGAAGGTAGAAGGCAAAGTTGGATCCACGGATATTAGTTGGTTGATAGAGTGCCGTGATCGACCCGCCGAAGGTCCGGCTCCTGGGTCATGGATTGAACAGCTCGTTGGAAGGCGTACTAGGTTCAGATTCAACAAGATTACGGCGGTTTCGACCACGGGTTTTGCAATCGGTGCAGCGGATTTCGCAAAAGAGGCCGGTATTGAAACGCGCGTTGTTGAATCTTTAGCACCCGAGCACTTTCCCTGGGTCGTTATTCAAGAACTTCCGTTAATCACCAATACTCCACAATTGTGCCGTGCATACCTCCTACTCGCCGAAAATGCAACCGATGAGGAAAGGGAGGCGCTTTCTGATGCTATTAGGGATCGTGGAGCTACTGATCGGATTCTAGAGCATCATGAAACGCGGACACCGGTTTCAGGACACTCGGCGTTTTTTCAGGCGATACAGGAACTTGATAATGCATTCGATGGGATCGAGCCAAACGGGCCAGGCCGAGATATCAGATTGGACGTAAGATTCGTGCCCGGCGGTGCTCACTACGTCGTTCAAACATCCATCGGCCCGTTGAGAATTGACAGGATCATATTTGAGGGGTCCTTGCTTTGTCACAAGTCGAACTTGCCTATAACTGTGGCGGAAGAGTACCGTGACAATGAAACGGGCCAGATCATTTCTCAATTTGTCGCGTTCGAGCCCCAACGTATGATGGACGTAAACATGAGGTTTGAAATGCATAAACTATCAGAAACTGGAGAGACCCACGTGATACTGCGCGGTGTGAAATGACTCCTAACTATGCGTTCAAGCTGACTGCGGAACCCGCTCTTCGCGCTGACCGTTGCATCTCGCACCTCGGCGGCTTAACGTGGCATAAGCATTACAGCATTGAGAAGTGCACATGCGACAGATCACTACTTATTTCACAATAAAGCTTCAACTCCCTCAAGCAGCGCCAAGCTCGCTGTTTGTGCAAGACCAAAAAGAAGAACTGTTTCTTGGCCCACATGTTCGTCTTTGCAGCTTTCTTGGCATGGCTCACATTGAGTCGGCTGCTCTCGCACACCAATTTGCAGAAGCTTGCGCTCCGTCTTTGCAGAGGCGCTATGGCGACGAAACCAAGCTGGAAGTTGTCTCTTGGGAAGCTACGGAACACAAGAAACTGGCAGTCAGAATACAGAAGGACACTGAGGTAGTTCGCAAGCGCCTTGTTGCTGGCAATTTCACACCCAACAAAACACCGTAACTATGCCCAACAAAGCACTCCAGCCGACTGTTTTGCCTCCGTTTCGCTGCGGCAAAGCGGAGGCTGAGTTTGGGCGTTAGGCTGCAGTACTATTGGCTCAAATTCAGGCCTTCGCAGCCAGAATACGGGGTACCGACAGGCGTGGATTCCTTGGCATGTGCCGGAATTCTGGCTTGAATGTTCCACTACAGAGAGGTTGTCAAAATGACTACGGTAATCGCGGTGCATGATGTGGATGACGTGGCTCACTGGCTGAGTTCGCCCAAGCGAGCCGAATTCTTTGGTGCGCACGGGATGACTGTAAGAACGTTTGTCAGTCCCGTCGGGAGAAACCGAGTGGGGCTCATCATCGAGAACGTGCCCAGTCTCGAGGCCCTCACTGAAGCCCTTCAGGGTGCTGATGCGGCCGAGGCAATGAAGTACGACGGAGTGCATCCGGACACTGTGGAGCTCTTCGTAGCGTCGTAGCCAGCCGTTGACCGCTCGACTGGCGCTTGAACCGCGTTTCCCTCGCCAGTTAGGGCGGTGAAGCGCTCGGCATTATGGTCGGACGAATGAAACCGATGAAGAGCAAAATGCGTAACGTAGAAACGGTGCACGCAATCTACGAGGCGTTCGGACGTGGCGATGTCGCGACGATCCTTGACAAGCTGGACGACGCTGTCAAATGGGAGACAACCGTACCGGTGCCAGACGTGCCGTGGCTGCAAGCACGCTGCGGAAAAGCAAATATCGCGGCGTTCTTCGAGTCAATGGCACCGCTTGAGATCAACCGCTTTGAACCGCACATGATCTTCGACGGCGGTGACAAGATCTTCGTGCTGATTGCGTTTGAGGCTACGGCCTTTGGCAAACGCTACTCGTTTCCCAACAACGGTCACCTCTGGCAGTTCAATGCGGCTGGCAAGGTCGTCAAGTACGACCACGTTACAGACACCGCCCAGATGATTAGGATGGCCAAGGGAAAATGACCATTGCCGGGGCCGGTCGGCGCAAGGTGTCCGATAGGAAAACTGACTAATCGGGTAACCGGGGATTTCTACCCCACCACCGGCATGCGGGTCCGCGCCGGACGGTTCCCGAGCAGGGAGCGCACGATGGGGTCAGGCATAAGGCGACATGCACCTGAACGTCACTATCATCCAATCTACAGAAAGGAGAGTTTGATGACCATTACGAACAGGCAGTCCGGGACGAACGTGCATGAAGTTGCTGAAGGGATCTACCGCATCAACACGCCGATTGTAATCGAAGGTGCAGTCGGATTCTCGTTCAACCAGTACCTCATCGTGGATGATGACTCATTGCTCTTCCACACCGGCCCGCGAAAGATGTTTTCACTGGTACGTGAAGCCGTGGCGAGCGTTTTGCCGGTCGAGAGGTTGCGCTACATCGCATTTTCCCATGTGGAAGCCGACGAGTGCGGCTCGCTCAATGAATGGCTTGGTGCCGCTCCACAGTCTGTACCGTTGTGCGGCACTGTAGCCGCCATGGTATCGATCAATGACCTTGCCGATCGGGCGCCCCGTCCCTTGGCCGATGGAGAGCTGCTCCCTCTGGGCAAGCACTCCGTGCGTTGGTTCGACACACCGCATCTGCCTCACGCGTGGGAATGCGGTTTTCTGATGGAAGAAGGAACAAAGACCCTGCTATGTGGCGATCTGTTCACGCAGGGAGGCGCGGATCTTCCACCCATCACGGAGTCGGACATTCTTGGGCCGAGCGAGGCTTTCCGCCACGAAATGGATTACTTCTCGCACACAAAGAACGCACGTGCGATGCTGGAGAGGTTAGCCTCGACGAATCCAACAACACTCGCTTGCATGCACGGCAGCGCATGGCGCGGTGATGGCGCGAAACTACTACGTGCTCTCGCTGAAGCGCTATCTTCGTAACCATGCTTGACTCGCGCTTCGATCAGGACGTGTGGTGAGAACGCCGCCGTCCAACAAGGCACTCCAGCCGACCGCTCAACCGCTGCGCGGTTTCGCGTCGGCTGTGCTTCGTCGTTGGGCGGCGTCCTGATTGATGCTGATCTATCAGATCCTGTTTGGCCTGTTCGCCCTCTCCGTTCCGACAATTGGACTGATCGTCGTGCTGCGTCTTTTGTGGTCCGCCTACCAAGCCTTTCGTGCATCTCGAATCAAGCTTGCGGCACTCTCAGTCCTGGCCTTTGTCTGCCTTGTTGCACTGTCTGTTGCCGTAGCCGCTGTCTGGTTTGGGTACGCGGTGGCCCATTCGAAGAAGGATATCTGGAGCGATCTCACAGTCATTCTTTTCACAGGGCTCCCGTTCTACGTTGTGTCTTACTCGCTATGGCGTATGGCAAAGCGTTTTCAGTCGGCGCTTAGCGTACGGTCCGCCCAGCCCGGCGTTGCAGAGGACGCACCGCAAGCGACGCGCCGCTGAACTTTGACGTTGAAACGATCATTCTGAGTACGTCCTGCGGTGAGCCTCCCATGCGGTACCCTACTTTCATCGTCGAGGGTATCAAGACCTGACATGACTGTTCGGCGCACCGCCATCTCTCAGGCCGGTGTGATGTTTCGGTTCGTGCGGAACACGTTCCGCGGATCCCATTTCGCCTTAACCTCGGCGAGCCGTTCGAGTCCCTTGCCGAGCGCCGCCTTGATGCGTTCGGGACTTTCGTCCTCCGTCAGGAAGTTGATGTACGTGCCGCCGGTGGAGAACGATTTCATCTCGTTCCACGCATCGCGCGCCCAATCGATGTTCGCCGGGTCGTCCACGGCGTTTTCCCACGACGCCGCAATATTGAGCACGTAGCGGGCATCGCGGTTGCCGACGGGAGAGTGCTCCTCTCCGAGCTGATTCAGAGCACCTTCGATTTGGAACAGAATCACCGCGGAGTGAGGCGACCGAATCTTGGCAGCATGTTCGATGACCTTCTCGCAAAGGGCGGGGTCGATACGCGGGAGGTACTCGCTCTTCCAGTAGTAGCGCCGGCCCTTCGGCTGGGTCGCATCGAGCAGCGACTGCATCTGCGCGTACGGCCGGCGCACGAGCACATCACCAACAGGCTTGCCGAACGCCTTGATGGGGGCGACGACCTTCTCGCCCTCCTCGGGTCTCCCGCTGTAGCAGGCCAGCATCGCCACGATCGGCTTTCCATGTATCTCTTTCGGAAGCCACGGCGCTGGGGGTGCCGGGCGCATGAGCGCGACGAGCGTGAGTTCGGGCGGGGCAGTCGCGGCGAGCGTTCGATACAGCTCGAGCACCCGGGGCGCCTCGCTGGCCGGCCAGGCGACGAGGCCGCCGACGATCTCGGGACCAACGGGGAACAGCGCGTAATCGATGCCGGTCACGATGCCGAAGTTCCCGCCACCCCCCCGCAGTCCCCAGAAGAGGTCCGCGTTCTCGTCGCTGCTCGCCCGCGCCAGGCGGGCGTCGGCGGTCACGACGTTCATCCCGACGACGTTGTCCGACGTCCAGCCCCAACGCCGCGTCAGGTAGCCGAAGCCACCGCCCAAGGTGAGTCCCGCGATGCCGGTGAGCGAGACGAAACCAAGGACGGTAGCGACCCCGTGCACCTGCGTTTCGCGATCCACATCGCCGAGCAGGCACCCCGCCTGCGCGTGGGCGACCTTGTTCTGGGGGTCCACCCACACGCCGCGCATGAGCGACAGGTCGAGCATCAGCGCGCCGTCGGCCGTGGCCAGACCCGCGATGTTGTGCCCTCCCCCTTTGATGCAGAGCAGGATGTCGTTGTCGCGCGCGAACTGCACGCACGCGATCACGTCGGCACTACCGAGGCAGCGCGCGACGGCGACGGGCCTTCGATCAATCATGGCGTTCCAGACGGTTCGAGACTCCTCATAGCCGACGTCACCAGGCAGCAACACAGATCCCCGGAGACGCATCTTTAAACCGTCGATTGCGTCCTGCTTCAGGTCGATCTCGCGACCTTGTGTCGTTGTCGCTCTCATGGTCGAGTCTCCTTCAGGTGGGTAGCCTTTCAACAAGCCCGGACAGAAAACAAACCTGCGGTATCATCCGAAAAATACTGCGCGATCAATTGGTTGTCAGCGGATACAGCCAACCGGCGATGCGTCCTCCCTCGGCGTTTCGGCTGGCGGTCGGCGGCACGTCCAGCAGCGTGTACCGGCCGCCCACCTCGAACAACCGGATCTGGCGCGCAAAGGCCTGGGGATTTTGCCAGGGCTGGTTGTCGTAGTTCTCCTCCGCCAAGGACACGCTGCCCTGGTCCCGATCCACCGCCACGACCACGGCGACGTGACCGTGACGCCATTCGGGATCGGCCCGGTCGGGGTAATAAATCACCAGATCGCCGCGCTGGGGCGGGCGCCGGGCGGTGCCGTTGATGGACCGGGCAAGGGGGAAGGATTGCTGGGTTTCAATGTTTTTCCCCTCGGTGAGATACAGAATTTCATAGGCGCTGTCGATGCTGCCGAAGGTGATGCCTCGGTTTTTCATCCACCATTTACGGGCATACTCGACGCACTGATACGTCACGCCGATGTACTGAAAGTGATCCTGCTTGGGGTCGGCCGCATGCACCGAGACGCTGCCCGATGACCGGTCGAGAAAGGAATATTCCGGCCGGATGCACGTCGACACACAGTTGGAACGGCCCTCGGCGCCATCGGCGGTGCCCAGCACCGTGCCGAAGGGCGTGACGCAGGGACCATCGCAGGCCTGTTTGCCCGCCGAGAAGAGTCGATCGCTTTCTTCCTTGGAAAAAGCGGGGAGTTTGGGCTGGAGCCCGAAACCATCGGTGTGGGGTAATTCGATGCCGGTAGGGGACAGGTCCGGGGTCGTCCTGGTGCCCGGGGTGGCGACGTCCGCCGCCAACCGGGCGGGAGCCAGCCCGACTGAGAGAGCCAACCCGAGGCTGAGGACCAAGGCCGCGCCCGATGGGCGGATACGGCGCCAGGCGCCGGTCAGTTCGAACCACGACATCTCATATTCTCCTGAGTTTTTTCCTGAATTGCCGACGAACCACCCACCCGGAAGCATCGGTGCAAGTTGACGAACATGC
Organism: Candidatus Competibacter sp.; assembly: GCA_031732875.1. Classification (GTDB taxonomy): domain Bacteria; phylum Pseudomonadota; class Gammaproteobacteria; order Competibacterales; family Competibacteraceae; genus JAVMKJ01. The sequence continues at coordinate 7,221 of JAVMKL010000155.1, forward strand.
GCCACCCCAGGCGTGGGGATGCACGGCTTCTCCGTAGCCTCTGGCCCGCGCCGCGAGCGCCCCTGCCTTGTAAACCCCGAACGAGAGCAAGTTCGCGCTTCATCGTGAGCCACCGCCCGAAGAGGGCCAGCCGGCTCTTTCAATCGACCTCGCGGGGAAACCGGCGACCGTCAATCCCCCAAACCCCTTGAATCGGTCGGCCGAAAGTTCCCAATACCGCTCCGGGTGGCTCTCCCCATTTTCAGCAACAGGGTGCGAGTCTGCGCCTCGCTACGCCACAGCGCCGCTTCCGTCCGCTTGCGAGCGGTGATGTTCCTGTGCGCGATCATCACGCTCGGGCGGGTGCCGCTCAGATGGAAAACGCGCATTTCGAACCAGCGTGGCTCGGTGGGCGAATGACAGGGATATTCCATGCTGAAATAGTTTCGCGTACCGTCCAGCACATGGCAGATACCACGCAGCGCGGCTTGCGCTTCCGCGCGATCCTTGCCGGCAAGCACTTTGCGACAGACCACCATATAGTCGGCCCCAACGTGGCAACCCGCGCCACCGCCGTTCTGCTCGGCAAAGCGCCGCCAAGCCGCATTGACCAGGACAATCATGCCCTGCGCGTCCAGTATCGCGACATGAGCGGTGAGCGAGTCCAGCGTGCCCTCAATCAAGATTTCGCTCTGGCGCAGCGCCGCTTCCGCCCGCCGGCGGGCGGTGATATCCACCGCTGCAAGCTGACACGCCCGGCCAGCGGCGGACGTCACGTCCACTCCCTCAAGGCGCACGTAACGGCACGGCGCTCCAGTCGGGGCGAAGGCGGCTTCGCAGGTTTCCCTGGACGCGCCCACCCATACCTTGTCGAGAAAAATGTGGAAGGTAGGCAGGGTTTCTTCGGAAACGAAGGTCTCAAGCCGCTGATCGATCAGGCGGGAGCGCTCCTGGCCCAGCAGGGCCGCGCCGGCTGGATTGGCCTCCTGGATAGCCCCGTCGGCGGCGAGCATAAAATAGCCCACCGGCGTAAGGTCGTTGAAATCGATGTATTTCTCCAAGCCCCCTTCGATCTGGGCGCACATCTCCACCAGGGCGCGGTCGTGCGATTCCAGCGCGCTTTGGTGGACGTGTAATTCGTGGACCCGCCGCCCGATCTCCGCCACGGTCAGCGGTGGCCGGCCGGCCCGAGCGAGCAGTCTGTCGGGTTTCATCTGCAGGACATTCCACCAGCATTATTTTCTCCAGCAATCCACTCGCCACATCTTCATGCAGTGAAGGTGTGGCATGGAATTCTTTAATGTCAATCTAATATAACTAGTAAAATGATAATTAGTTTCCATTATAGGGAAAAATAATCGATTAATGTATTAAAATTTTACATAAAAAGTTTAGGTAGATCAAACGCCGGGATCCGCATCCGCCAGTCATTTATTCACGATGAATATGGCAAAATATTGTTTTTTCGCTTCGAATCGACGAGCTTAAGGCATGATCATGGCACCGTCCGCCTCGAATGGCCGCCTCCGACGCCTGGCTTGGTTGCCGGTTCCTCTCTTGTTGTTCGCGATGGCGGTCTTGTGGATCGCGGATCCGAGCGCCGTCTACGAACCGCCCCATTTGCTGATCGGTGTCAATCTATTGTTCTCGATGCCGGGCGCTCTGCTCGTCGCCTATCAGGCCGGGCGCGGTTTTCTCCTGCGCGGCAACCTGGGGCTGCTGGGGGTTGGCTGCGGCATGTTGTATTGGGGCAGCGCCGGCCCCGTGGGCGGAATATTGATCCCCTACGGTCCCGGTGTCGTGGTCGCGGCCCACAACATGCTGATCTGGCTGGCGGCGGCCAGCCACGTGGCGGGCCTGATCCTCGCGCGCCGGCAACGAACGGCTGTCCGCTGGCCGGAATTGTGGCTGGTGGGAACCTATGTCGGCGCCATGACCCTGGGTGCGATCATCGTCCTGGAAGCGGTCTCGGGTGGGATACCCCCCTTCTTCATCCAGGGCCAGGGCGGTACCCCCCTGCGGCAGTTCGTGCTGGCCTCGGCGATCATCATGTTCGTGCTGACCGCGATCCTGTTGAAGAAGAACCGTCTCGGGACCCCCTCGACGTTTCAGGACTGGTATGCCCTCGCGCTGCTGCTCGTAGCGGTCGGGTTGTTCGGGGTGATGATCCAGTCGGCCGTCGGCAGCGCCCTGGGCTGGACCGGCCGTATCGCCCAGAATCTCGGCGGCGTCTATCTGCTGGTGGCGGCGATCATCGAGCTGCGCGAGGCTCGGGATCGGGGTCATCCGCTGGAGATCACTCTGGGCGAGGCCAAGCAGCGGTTCGAGGAGCTGATCAACCTGGCGGCCGACAGCATCGTCCTGCACGAACGGATCGGCGAGACCGCCCGCAGTAATTTTCTCCAGGTCAACCCAGCTCTTTGCGCGCTGCTGGGTTACACCGCTCAGGAGATGCGCGAACTGACGCCCCTGGACATCCTCGCCCCGGAGGATCGCGAGCGGATTGACGGGGATAGCCGAGCGATGGATCGCGACGGGTTATTACGCCACGAGAAGACCTTGATCGCCCGGGACGGTCGGCGCATCCCCGTTGAGATCAGCACGCGACAATACCCTTATCAGGGCCGCGCGATGGTCATCTCGGTAATCCGCGACATCACCGAGCGCAAGCGGGTGGAAGCGGCCCTCCGCGAGAACGAGCAATTCCAGCAGGCCGTCCTGGATGCGGTGACCGCGCACGTCGCCGTGCTCGACCGGGAGGGTCGCATCGTCGCCGTCAACGAGCCATGGCGTCGGTTCGCCGTGGAAAACAGCGGATCGACCGGCCGACCGGCTCCGAACACGGACATCGGCGCCAACTACCTGGACATCTGTCGCGCGGTTGACGGCGAGTGGACCGAAGGGGCGTTGGAGGCATACGACGGCATCAAAGCCGTGCTGGCGGGCAAAGTGAAGACGTTCTCCCTGGAGTACCCCTGCCACTCGCCGCAGGTGAAGCGCTGGTTCAGCCTGACCGTGACCCCCCTGGCAGGGCGTGGCGGCGGGGTGGTCTCCCATATCGACATCACCGCGCTCCGGGAACTGGCGGACCAACTACGCAACGAGCGGGACCGCTTCACCCGGATCGTCGCCACGGTGCCGGGCGTCATCTGTTCCTTTCGCCTGCGACCCGACGGCGGGACCAGTTTTCCCTACGCCAGTCCGGCCATTGAGGACCTGTACGGCCTGCGTCCCGAGGCACTGGCCGAATCCGCCGCGCCGCTGTGGGCGATGATCCACCCGGACGATCTCGGCCATATCGACGTCGGCATCGCCGCGTCCGCGCGGGCCATGACTCCTTGGCGGGACGAATTCCGGTTGCGCCACCCGCTCAAGGGCGAGATCTGGGTGGAAGGTCACTCCACGCCGGTCCGCGAACCGGAAGGCGGTATTCTCTGGCACGGTTACGTGCAGGACATTACCGAACGCAAACGCGCCGAGGCGGCGCTGCGGGCGCTGCTGGAAGAGAAAGAAGTGCTGCTGCGCGAAGTCCACCACCGGGTCAAGAACAACCTCGCCGCCATCATCGACCTGCTGGAATTGCAGCGGGGGAACACGACGGATGAATCGATGTCCTCCCTGTTGGCGGAGCTGGGCCATCGCATCCATTCCATGGCGCTGGTCCACGAGATGCTGTACCAATCCGGCAACCTCAGCCGGGTGGATTTTCACGGCTATCTGCAGGCGCTGGTCGGGCATCTGCGCGACTCCCTGGACCCGCACGGCGCCATCCGACTCGGCGTGACGGCGCCCGAGGTCGGGATGAATCTCGACACCGCCATCCCCTGCGGGCTGATCGTGAACGAAGTGGTAACCAACGCCCTCAAATACGCTTTCCCCGAACGGCGGCCCCAGCCGGGAACTGAAGCCTGTGAAATCGTGGTCGCGGTGGACTGGGATGGCGCCACCTACACTTTAACCATCACCGATAACGGTATCGGGTTGCCCGCCGGACTGGACTGGACGACCACCCGCACCCTCGGGCTGCGGCTGGTCCGCATGTTAGGGCAGCATCAACTGCGGGGCCGGATCAAACTCGACGGTACCGGTGGAACCCGCTTTTCGCTGCGCTTCAACCCAAGATAACGATAGGGAATCAAAATTTGATAACGCCGCGCGCGCTTGCGCTCGACTTGTGATTCGTTCGCCGGGATTCTGCACCGAGCTAGGATTCAAAAACATGTCAACAGCCCTCATCAAAAAGCCAAATTTTTTCATATTGGGAGCGGGAAAATCTGGCACGACATCTTTGTATTATGCATTAAAACAACACCCTGATGTCTTCATGTCGGCCATCAAAGAGCCGACTTTTTTTTGTGAAGGTTTTCAGATTGTAAAGAATCCAATCGGTTATTTTGAACTCTTCGATTCCGCGACGACTGAAACGGCGATAGGAGAAGCTTCTCACGCTTACTTAACGAACCCTTCCACGGCAAGAGTCTTAAAGGGGCTGTTTCCCGATGCGAAGTTCATCGTGACCCTGCGCAACCCGGCGGAAAGAGCCTATTCTCTCTACAACCAAATGTGCAGGTCAGGGTTTGAAAAAATAGGCTGCTTTGAGAAAGCGTTGGAGGCTGAAGAGGAACGAGTGAATTCACAACGATTTAAGGATAATTGTCCACAGTATTTTTACAATTTTCTCTATTTCCGATCCGGTCTGTATGGAGAACAACTGCAAAGATATTTCTCGCTGTTTGACAAAAAACAGTTTCATATTCTGACGCTGGAAAAACTGTCCGCGGATCCAGCTAGTTCGCTCGAAGCGATTTTCGAATTTTTAGGTGTCGGTACGAATTTCAAGCCTGAATTCCAGTCCCATAATGAAGGACAGGTGGCTATTCGGGTGCCTCTACTCCTGCATTTTTGGAAAACCAAGATGACTTGGCCTCGATTCATTAACAGATTTGGCTTAAGTATCCTGAAAAGAACCAACAGAAAAAGAATCCCACCGATGCGTCCGGAAACCAAAAAATCTCTTCTGGACCGTTACCAAAACGATCTGAGATCCCTTTATGATTTGACAGGAATAGGTTTTGATGATTGATGGACAATAACAATCGGTTCGCCTGATTGCAGCTTGCTGGCGCGAGATCGGGTAATGTTCCAGATATGGTTTTTATACCCCTACTCCGACCCTGACAGGTATCTCATCGGGTTTCTGGGTTAACCCGCCCGGCGACGACTGGAGCCGTTAGTCGTCGTCCTCATCCTCGTCCAGCAAGGCGATTTTCCGCTGCGGGACGGTCTTGGGATCGACGGTGATCGGCCGATAAATCTCCACGCGGTCGCCGTCGGCGAGCGACGCGGTCAATTTAGTGATCTTGCCGAAAATACCGACCTTGTTCCTTTTCAAATCCAGACCCGGACAACGCGCCAGAATGCCGGAGCGTTCGATGGCCTGGAGCACCGTGCTGTCATCGGGCACGTCCAGAGACAGCCAGATTTGTTGCGCCGGTTCGGTATAAGCAACGCTGACTTGCATGATCCTCTCCTTGAAATTTCAAATGAAATCAGGCCGTGGATGGCGACTGTTGTACCCCTGGCTTGGCCTTGCCCCGAGCCGTTGCCCGCTGCTCCCAGCGCCGTTCCGCCGCTCGCTTGCCGGCCAGCAGAAATCCCAGCACCAGAAAACCGCCGGGCGGTAAGAGCATCAGCAAGAAGCCCTTGTATTTCGGGATCAGCGTGGTTTCGAGAAAAGCGAAGCCGTCCCCCAGTAGCAGCGAGGCATGAGCGAACAGGGTGGCGCTACCCAGAATCTCGCGGCAACCGCCGATCAGGATCAAGGCCAAGGTATAGCCCAATCCCATGGCCAGACCGTCCACCGCCGAGGCTAATACCGCCCGTTTGGACGCGAAAACCTCGGCGCGACCCAGCACCGAACAATTGACCACGATCAAGGGGATAAACAGTCCCAGAACCTTGTACAACTCGTGCAGCCAGGCATTGATCGCCATGTCCGCCAGCGATACCAGCGAGGCGATCAGCAGTACGAACACTGGAATCCGCACTTCCTGACTGATCAAGTTGCGGCAACTGGCGATGACGACATTAGAGGCGAGCAACACACCGGTGGTCGCCAAGCCCATGCCGAGGCCGTTGGTGGCGGTCGTGGTCACCGCCATCAGCGGACACAGCGCCAGCATTTGCGCGAAGACGACGTTATTGCGCCAGAGACCGTCGGCGAAAACGCCGCGATAGTCCTCGCCCGGCGTAACGGGTTGGGGAATTTGTTCCACGACCGGACCAGCGCCACAATGCGGGGTTGTCGTCATGCCATTACTCCTTCGTCGTGCTAATCGCCGCGAGTTAAGCGGCTAGGGGCAAGCAACGCATCCGCCTGAGCCGTCTTGGTTGGGGCCTCATCCAACAGTTCCGCGCGATGTTCGGCAAAAAAAATCAAACCTGTCTTGACGGCTTTCACAACGGCGCGCGGCGTGATGGTAGCGCCGGTGAATTGATCGAACACGCCACCATCTTTCTTGACAGCCCATTTATCCGGTTGCGGATCGTTCAGCGAGCGCCCGGTGAAACTCAAAATCCAGTCGGATTTGCTCAACTCGATCTTGTCGCCCAGACCTGGTGTCTCGTTATGGCTAATCACCCGTGTACCCAGCAAGGTACCGGAACGATCCACCCCTATGGCGATCACCATCGCGGTGTTGCCATAACCCGGCGCGCTGACTTGATAGCACACCGCTTGAACCTGCCCGCCGCGTCGCGCCCGGTACACCACCAGCGGCCGGCCACCATAATCGACGGTCACCGTATCGCGCACCAGATCGTTGTCGTAGTACTTCGCGGGCACCACCTGCTGCAAGGTAACTTGCAAGTCCTCCAACTGACGTTGGGCGATGTCGGTGCGGGTCAGATGATCGGCCACGCCGATGGCGGCACTGGTCAACAAAGCCACACCACCCAGCAACGCGACGTGATAACCCAGCCGTTGCCGGTACTCCGGCTTCAGAAACCACAGGTTCATTCGACCTCTCCCGATCCGACGGGCGGACGCTTGGCGCGTTCGGGCACCGGCCGCGACCGACCGCGCCAGGTACGACCGTAGATGCGCGGGCGGACGTAGTGGTCGATCAACGGTGTCGCTGCGTTCATCAACACCACCGCGAACGCCACGCCTTCGGGATAGCCGCCCCAGGTGCGGATGATGTACACGAATGCGCCGCAACCAGCACCGAAAATCAGTTGCCCCAACTTGGTGGTGGGTGAAGTCACCGGATCGGTGGCGATAAAGAACGCGCCCAGCATCAGGCCGCCCGACAGCAGATGCACCGCCGGACTGGCGAATCGTGCGGGATTCAACCAATGCAGGCCACTGGCCAGTACCAGTATTGCCGCCAGCATGGCGACCGGGACATGCCAAGTGAAAACCCGCCGCCACAGCAGCCACAATCCGCCGAGCAGAACGAGCAAATCCGAGGTTTCGCCCAGACTGCCACCGGTCCAACCCAGCGCGGCGGTTCCGGCCTGATAATGGCCGGGCAGGATTTGGCTGAGTTCGCGGGACATGCCCAGTTCGGTGCGGATGCGCCCCAGGATGGTGGCGCCGCTCACCGCGTCGATGTCGGGGATGCCGCCAAACGTGATCGCCAAACCTTCCAGGAAACCGGGCGCGTGGCTGGAAAACAGCGGACGCGGTTCCAACCAGAGCGTCATTTCGACCGGAAACGACACCAGCAGGGCCACCCGCGCCAGCATCGCCGGATTGAAAATGTTCTGGCCGATACCGCCGAACACCTGCTTGCCGACCACGATAGCGAAAAAGGCGCCGACCACGCCGATCCACCACGGCGCCCACGGCGGCAACGACAGTGCCAGCAACACCCCGGTGAGCAGGGCGGAGCCGTCCATCAAAAACGGTCGCACCGCATGTCCGGCCAGCCGCAGACAGACCACCTCGCACAGCAGGCACGCCGAGACCGTCACCGCGAACAGGTTCAGCGCCGGCCAGCCGAACAGCACGATGCCGTACAGCGTCGCCGGCGCCACTGCCAGCAACACCAGGGCCATAATGCGCGGCACGCTGTCCGGGGCGTGCGCGTGGGGCGCGCTGGGCAAATGCGCGTTCATGCCGCCGCTCCAGCCTTCGCTTTGGCTTGACGTTTTTCCGCCTGGCGCCGCGCTGCGGCTTCGGCCTTGGCCTGCTCCGCCCGCGCCAGCCGCGCTTGTCGCTGTTCCAGCAAGCGACGGGTTTCCTTGGCTTTCTGCTCCGCCCGCTGCCGGGCTTCGAGCGCGCCCCGGGCGTATTCGAAATACTGCACCAGCGGAATATGCGAGGGACAGGCGAAGGCACAGGAACCACAACTGATGCAATCGACCAACCCGAACGCCTCCGCGCCTTCCAGATCGTCATGACGGGCGCGTTTTGACATTTCAAGCGGCATCAAACCCATCGGGCAAGCTTCGACACAGCGTCCGCAGCGGATACAGGGCGAAGGCGTCGCTTCCAACCGGGCTTCGGTGGCGGTCAGCGCCAGAATGCCGTTAGTGCCTTTGACGATCGGCACCTGAGTGCCCGGCAGCGGTTGGCCCATCATCGGCCCCCCCATCAGCAGGCGGGCGGGCGTTTCCGTCGCGCCGCCGCAGAACGCCAGCAAATCTTCCACCAGCGCGCCGATGGGAACTTCCAGATTTCTCGGCTCGGCCACCGCCCCGCCGGTAACCGTCACGATTCGCGAAATCAGCGGATGAGCATGACGCAGCGCCCGATGCACGGCATAGGCGGTGCCGACGTTGTGCACCAGCACCCCGGTATCGGTGCCGCGTCCCCCGCCGGGCGTCTCCAGACCGGTCAAAATCTGGATCAACTGCTTGGCCGAACCGGCGGGATAACGCGACGGCACCACCACCACCCGAATCTGGCGCTCGGACTGGCAGGCCGCCTTCATGCAAGCCACCGCTTCCGGTTTGTTGTCCTCGATGGCGATCACCGCGTTCGGCGCCTGCAGGGCGTGGAGCATCAGGCGGACGCCGTCCACGATGTGCTCCGCCCGCTCGCGCATCAGCCGGTCGTCGCAGGTCATGTAGGGCTCGCACTCGGCGCCGTTGACCGCCAGGGTATGCACCTTGGCTTGCCGCGCCTTGCTGAGCTTGACCGCCGCCGGAAAATTCGCGCCGCCCATGCCGACGATGCCGGCCTCGCCGATGCGGACGGCGATTTCCTCGGGTTCCAGCGCGAACGGGTCCGGCGGTGGCTCCCGCTCCAGCCATTGGTCCGCGCCGTCGCTCTCCAGCGTGATGGTCGGCAACGGCAGGCCGGATACGTGTGGCGCCGTGAAATCGCCGATGGCCGTGACCACCCCGGAAGTAGGCGCGTGCACCGAAGCTGAAACACCGCCTTGCTCCCGCCCCAACAACTCGCCTTTGCGCACTTTCTGCCCGACCTCGACCACCGGAATCGCCGGCCGGCCGGTGTGCTGTTGCAACGGAACGTGCAACCGAGCGGGCATCGGCAAGATTTGAATCGGTTGATCGGCGCTCAAGTGTTTCTGTCCGGCGGGATGCACGCCACCCCAGAAATCGAATAGTTTCATGGCATCAAACTCCGAAATTCAGCGCCGGCTTGGGCCAGTACCAAGTCTTCAAGATGGGAGCGACGGGACGCAGTTGCAGGCATTCGGTCGGACACACTTCCACGCACAGTCCACAGCCGATGCAGGCATCCTGGATCACGCCGTGAATCTGCTTGGGCGCACCGATGATGGCGTCGGTGGGACACTTTCCGCCGCAGTGGGCGCAGCCGATACAGGTCGCTTCATCGATCCGGGCGAGCAGTGGTGGGCCGCTGTTCGATGCACCGTCTACCGCAACACCCAGCTTCGCCGCTAGCGCTTGAACCAGGGGCGGACCCCCGGGCGGACAAAGTGTGACGGCCGCCTTGCCGGCGGCCAGCGCTTCGGCCGCGCCATTGCAACCTGGATAACCGCACTGCCCGCAGTTCACCCCCGGCAACAGTTGCTGGATTTCCTCGTGCAGGGGATTGCTCTCCACCCGCAGATAGCGGGCGGCGAAACCCAGCACCCAGCCCAGTGCGAGCCCCAACAGCGTCAGACTCATAACAGCGGCGATCATGTTCAATTTGCTCCCAACGATAGGGTATGGCTTGATCCCCTCCCCTTTGGGAGAGGGATTAGGGTGAAGTCGGCTAATGTGTCGGCAAGCCCACGAACCCCATGAACGCCAGCGCCAACAGCCCGGCGGTGATGAAACCGATCGGAGCGCCAACGAAGGTTTCCGGCACGCTGGCCAGCGCCAACCGCTCGCGCAAGCCGGCGAACAGCACCAGCACCAAGGTAAATCCCAAGGCGGAACCGAATCCGAACAACAGGCTTTCCATCAGGCTGTGCGGTTGCTGGATGTTCAGCAGCGCCATGCCGAACACGGCGCAGTTGGTGGTGATCAGCGGCAGATAGATGCCGAGAACCTGATAAAGCGTGGGACTGGCCTTGCGGATAAACATCTCGGTGAACTGCACCAACGCGGCGATGACCAGGATGAACGCCAGAATCCGCAGGAACTGGATATCGAGCGGGATCAGCACGTAACGCTCCAACAACCAGCAGATCGAGACCGCGAGAGTCAGCACGAAGGTCGTAGCCATTCCCATCCCCAAAGCGGAATCCACCTTGTTGGAGACGCCCATGAACGGACACAGCCCCAGAAATCGGACCAGCACCACATTGTTGACCAGTGCCGTCCCCAGCAGAATGAACAGGTAATCGCGCATGTCGGCCTCCGTATCATGTGCCGTTTTCCGCAGTAATCGTGCCAACCTCACTCGCTTCAACTATTTCTTTTTCAATCAAAATATTATCGATGGTGATCCGGCCCAGGGAGCGGATGGAAGCTTGTAAGGTTCACGACATTATGGCGCGGCAGTTTGTGTCGGTTGTGGCAAATGCTGCGCCGCAACCGGATCGGTGGGGTCCCGCTCCCGGACGAACGGAGTGACGCAAAACGTTATTCGCCTAGCCAATGTGCGGAAAACTTCCTCGATTCCAGTCGACCACTTCCCTGCCAACGGCCTTGGTCATGGTTTTGCATGGTATCGGCGAACCACCTTATTCCTCCAAGTACCGCGCCGAGCACGCCCATGACCACGCACAACGATCAGAAGACCGTCGGCCGCTCTTCCACCACCAAAATCGATGCGAATGAAACCCGTCGGACCGACGATAACCTGCCCCCCTGGGCGTTCGCCAAAATCGTGGATCAGTTGACCACCGCCGTTTGCCTGACTGACACCGCCGCCAACATTCTTTACGTCAATCGGGCGTTTACCGAAGTCACCGGCTACGCGGCCAGCGAAGTGATCGGCAAGAACACTGCCATGCTGTCCGACCAATCCACCCCACCCCGGGTCTACGAGCAGATGTGGCGCCAGATCAAGCGTGGCCAACCCTGGACCGGGCTGCTGGCGAATCGCCGCAAGCGGGATACGGTCTATCTGGCGGAACTCACCGTGTTGCCGGTGCGCGACGAATGGGCGCAAACCGCCTATTTCCTCGGCATCTATCGCGATGTGACCGCCATGCACCATCTGGAACAACAGGTGCACTATCAGAAGGCGCTGATCGAATCGATGGTGGATGCCGCGCCGGCGGTGATCGCCCTGCTCGATGAAAACGGCCGGGTGATTCTCGACAATCACGAGTACAAGAAGCTGGTCGGCGATCTACGGGTGCGGGAACCGGCGACCGAATTTCTGAGCGCCCTCCGGGAGACCCTGGGCGAGACCTTTCCCTGGGGTCCGCACGCGGAGCATGGTTTTCGCGATCAGGAAGTCAGTTTCGATCCAGGCGGCAAGGGGCAACCGCGCTGGTTTTCCTGTTCCGGAGTCTGGTTTCGCGAGCAGGACGGCAGCGCCGCCAATTTCTTCAAGCCGGTGCGGCAGACCTATCTGCTGCTGATGGCCAATGAAATCACTTCGCTCAAACGCGAGCAGGAAGCGGTCGGTATGAACGCCATGCGGGCACTGTTGGCCGAGCAAGAAAAAGTTCGCAGCATGCGGGAAGCGCTGCAAGCGGCCACTTTCCAGATGCAGGGGCCGCTGAACCTGATCGCCGCCGCCCACGACTTGCTGGAACGACGCGGCGCGCAAGGCGATCCGGCCCTGCGCCACGCCCTGCGCCAGGCGACGACCGCCGGTCGGGAAGCTCTGGAACGGTTGCGGGCATTGATCCCCCAAGTGCCGTCGGAAGCGGCGGCCCCGGTCAATGTCAACCAGTTGTTGCGCGAGGTGCTGGAGCTGTGCAAGCAACGGTTATTGGCGGGCGGCATGATCGTGGACTGGAAGCCGGCGCCGATCTTGCCGGCCATTACCGCGCGGGCTAGTCGCCTGCGCGGCATGTTCAAACAGTTGCTCGACAACGCGCTGGACGCGATGGAAGGCAATCGCCACGAACCGCGCGAATTGCGTATCGTCACCGGCGTCCGCGACCAGGCGGTGGAGGTCGTTATCGAAGACACCGGCCCCGGCATCCATCCGGATTTGCACTGGCGGATTTTCGAGCCGTTCTTCACCACCAAGCGCGCGGCCACCCATACCGGTCTGGGCTTGGCGCTGGTGCAGGAGGTGGTCAACGAGCAGCGCGGTGTGATCGCTCTTGATCCTGACTACACCACCGGCTGTCGCTGGCAGGTATCCCTGCCCATCAAATATACCGAAGGAACCTGACCGCCCGCGATAGAGATGCCGCCTTGGATCGTTCGGAGCTGTTGGAAATCCAACTGGCAACCCTGTTCGGGGTGAGTCAGATTCTCGGCCAGCCTTCCCCGCTGGCGGAAACACTCGCGCGAGTTTTGCAAGTGCTGCACGACCGGGGCGAACTGTTGCGCGGCACGGTGTCGCTGGTAGACCCCGATAGCGGTGCCCTGCTGGTCAGCGCGATCCATGGCCAACATTCGCCCCCGGACGACGAGCCAGTGCGCTATTTGCCGGGCGAGGGCTTGATCGGCATGGTGCTGGAGCGGGGCGAAAAAGTCGTGTTGCCGCGCATCGCCGACGAACCGCGCTTTCTGAACCGCCTGAAGCTGTACGATCGGGAATTGCCGTTCGTCGGCGTACCGATCCGGGCGGGACCGGAACAATACAACGGCGTGCTGGCGGCGCAACCGCTCCGCCGCGACCAATGGTTGCAGGAACGCGCCCGCTTTCTGGAGATGGTCGCGAACCTGATCGCCCGCAGCGTGCAAGCCGCGCGGGAGGTGGAACGCGAGCGCGGGGCGTTGACCGCCGAACGCGACAGCCTGCGGCGGGCGGTGCGCGGCCACCACGGTTTCGACAGCATGGTCGGCCACAGCCAGCCGATGCAGCGGGTGTTCGAGCAGGTGCGGCAGGTGGCGAAGTGGAACACCACGGTGTTGGTGCGGGGCGAATCCGGCACCGGCAAGGAATTGATCGCCTGCGCCATTCACTACAACTCGTCGCGCGCCGGCGGGCCGCTGATCAAGCTGAACTGCGCGGCGCTGCCGGACAACCTGCTGGAATCGGAGTTGTTCGGGCACGAGAAAGGCGCGTTTACCGGGGCGGTCAACCAGCGCAAGGGCCGCTTCGAGCAGGCCCATGGCGGCACTTTATTCCTGGACGAGATCGGGGATATTTCTCCAGCGTTTCAAGCCAAGCTGTTGCGGGTGTTGCAGGAAGGCGAGATGGAGCGAGTCGGCAGCAGCCAGACCTTGCGGGTGGATGTACGCGTCATCGCCGCGACCAACCGCGACCTGGAGGCAGCGGTCGAGGCCGGCGAGTTCCGCGAGGATTTATATTACCGGTTGAACGTGATGCCGATTTTCATGCCGGCCCTGCGCGAGCGTCCGGAAGACATTCCCGATCTGGCGCGGTTTCTGGTGGACAAGATCGCCAAGCAGCAGGGTCGAATGTTGGCGATCACCGACAGTGCCATCCGCTCGCTGATGCGGCATCCTTGGCCCGGTAACGTGCGCGAGCTGGAAAACTGCCTGGAGCGCAGCGCGATCATGAGCGCCAATGGAGTGATCGCACAGGATGTCATAGAGTTGAACGGTCTGAGTCCGCGCGGCGCCGGCCCGATGCTTTTTTCCCTGTCGGGCAAGACCGATCTCGAAGATCCCGATCTGGACGAGCGAGAACGAGTCATCGCGGCCCTGGAGCAGGCCGGCTGGGTGCAGGCCAAGGCCGCCCGGTTGCTGGGCATGACTCCGCGCCAGATCGCCTATCGCATTCAAACCCTCGACATCAAGATGCGGCGATTGTGATTCAACACAATACTTGGTTTGAACGGTTGACCGGATTCAACGAAGCAACCCCTCATCAGGTCCGCGAAAATCTTCGAGTCGAGGGCGACACGTTAACCTCGCTGGTCAACGGCAAAACGTATGTTCATGGCTGCCTGGAAACCCCCTCTCTGCTCGAATTGCGCAATCGGGTCACGGCCCTGGGGCAAGCCACGGGCCGGTTGTCGTTGCGTGAAATCGTCGCCGACGTCACGGAGTTGCATACCGATCCAGTCCATGCGGGCTCGTTGTTTCAAGTGGCTTCCCAGTTCAACCTGCTGGAAATGATCTCGCCTCGCATCACCCCCGAACAAGGCGTCGGCATCTATGAAAACGATCCCACCCAAGGCCCGGCGTGCGCCATTGCCGCTGGCGCTGGAACGATTTATCGGAACTATTTCGTCCGCGTGAAAGGTCATGTCGGTCAGTCGGCCCATCATCAGATCGATTGCCTGGCGGATATCGGCAAAGCTTTGGACAATGCCAGCCATCATTTCTGGAAAATGAAAAACGGCTATGTCCTGGCGTTGCGCGGTGGTCTCGGCAAGCTTTCGAGTCGATTGGCCGCGTCGAGCGAGGATGAACGGGATCGACTAAGACAGTTCTTGCGGATCGGTCTGCAATGGAATACCCAAGTTACGCTCAAGGATTGCCAGCATCGGGTCACCCAAGCGTATTGCTCCGCCCTGCCGGTCGCGTACTTCCATCTCCCCGCCAAGCTCTGGGAAAATTTCGCCCGCCTCGTTCTCGACGCTTCGTATGAAGCGACGCTCTGCGCCGCGATTCTGAACGCGCGGCACACCGGCAATCGGCGGGTATTTCTGACGCTGCTGGGCGGGGGGGTGTTTGGCAACGACCCCGATTGGATCTGGGACGCCATCGAACGTGCCCTGAAGCTCTACGAACGCCACGATCTGGAGGTGGCAATCGTCAGCTACGGCGTGTCGAACCGCGCTGTCCAGCAATTGACCCGGCCATTCGCCTCTCCCTGACGGCAGGTGGTCTGCCGCCCCGTTGTTTTCCCCACCTCGCGCGAAGCTCGCATTGTACCGTTACCGACAATCGCCGCCTTCGGGTTGTGATAAACGCCACGGCGGCCCGAGTTTTTTCAGAAAAGGAAAACAAATACAAATAATTATTTGTTTCTTTTATTCGGCACGCCTGTTGCTAGAACCTTCCCGACATCCGCGCCCGCCTACGGCCGGCCGTACTCCACCTTGACCATTTTCGGGAAACGCCCATGGAACCGATCCGCCAGCCGACCGCCGCCGGCGATTCGCCCGCGCTCCATCCCTGCTATTCCCCGGAGGCGCACCGGCATTTTGCCCGCCTGCATTTGGCGGTAGCGCCGAAGTGCAACATCCAATGCCATTACTGCAACCGCAAATACCATTGCAGCAACGAATCACGTCCCGGCGTGGTGGCGGAATTGCTGACGCCTGAACAGGCGGTCGGCAAGGCGCTGGCGGTGGGCGCGGTCATTCCGCACTTGGCGGTGGTCGGCATCGCCGGACCCGGCGACCCACTGGCCAATCCCGAGCCGGTTTTCGCCACACTGGGCGAACTGCGGGAGAAAGCCCCGGATTTGCTACTGTGCCTGTCCACCAACGGCCTGGCGCTGCCGGAGCAGGTCGAAAACCTGGTGGCGCACGACATCCACCATGTCACCATCACCATCAACTGCGTCGATCCGGACATCGGCGCGCGAATTTATCCCTGGATCGTCCATCAGAGCCGCCGCTTGCGGGGACGTGAGGCGGCGGCGACGCTGATCGCGCAACAATTGAAGGGACTGGATCTGCTGGTGGCGCGCGGCGTTCAAGTCAAGATCAATTCGGTGCTGATTCCTGGCATCAATGATGCCCACCTGCCGGAAGTCAACCGGGTGGTGCGGGCAAAAGGCGCGATTCTGCACAACATCATGCCGTTGATTGCCCGCCCGGAGCATGGAACGCATTACGGCATGACCGGACAACGCGAACCGACCGCCGAGGAATTGGCGGCAGTGCGCGCCGCTTGCGAAAGTAACGCGGGGATGATGAGCCATTGTCAGCAATGCCGCGCCGACGCGACCGGAATGCTGGGCGAGGAACGTGGTGCTGAATTCAGCATTGAGAAAGTCGCGGCCATGACGGTCGATCCTCAAGCGGCGATGGCCAAACGGACGGAAGTGCGCGCAGCCATCGTCTCGCGACTGGCGCGATCTCCTCGGCTGGTGTCGCTGGCGGAGCGACAATCGACCAAGATCCCTCGCCGCTCCGCCGCCCCCGAAAACGCGCTACGAATCGCGGTGGGCAGCACCGACGGCCAACGCATCGACGCTCATTTCGGACATCTGCGGGAGTTGCTGATTTTCGATGTCACCGCCAGCGATGTGTGTCTGAGCGAACGACGGGAGATCGCTCGTTATTGCCATGGCGCCACGACCTGTGGCGATGGCGAAACGGCGCTGACCGGCGCGATTCGCGCCTTGCACGATTGCACGCTGCTGCTGTGCGCCCGCATCGGTTTTACCCCCTGGCGGGCGTTGCAGGACGCGGGAATCCAACCCGACAGCGAACATGCGGGGGAAGAGATCGGTTCGGCGTTGCGAACCGTTCATACCCAATGGCGAGACCGCGAATGGCCGACACAACCATCACGCGTCATCTCAACCCATGCCGGCTTCCAACGATGGAAATAGCGGCCGCGAAACCCGGGCCATACCCACGGCCTTCCAATCCACCGACGTTAATGAGCATGAGCGACTGAAAATATGGCTAGGGCGAAGCTTACTTTTGCGGATGTCAACATCACCGCCACCGTGCCGGCAGGCACCCGGGTGATCGAAATTTCGGACAAGATCAGTTCCGGTATCGTGTACGGCTGCCGTGAAGGCGATTGCGGCACCTGCCTGATGAAGGTGGTCGAGGGCATGGAAAACCTGAGCCAACCCTCGGTACTGGAGGCTCGAATACTTAAGGAACACTTCGCCGGACGGGATATGCGGTTGGCTTGCCAAGCGCAAGTGTTGGGCGACGTGACCGTGCGTCCTGCCTAACCGTCCTTACGCTCCATCTTTCACACCTGGGAGATTCCTTCATGCCATTAGTGACGTTTTCGAACCCCGAACATAAAACCAAAACCGTTTACGCCACGGCCGGTAGCCATATCGATACGATTCTAAAAATCGCAAAGGCCAACAAGATTCCGATCAATTTCGATTGTCAGGACGGCGAGTGCGGAACCTGTCTGATCAAGGTCACGAGTCTGGATAAAAAGAAGGAACGCATGAGCGGTCCACCGACCGAGAAGGAAAGAAACCTGCTCAAGCAACTCGGCAAGCTGACCGATGAGGATATCAGCCGGATTCTGGTGGACGACTTCCCGCCACCCTGGCGATTGGCCTGTCAGATGATCGTGCGCGACGAGGATATTCTGGTGGAATACTGACGGGTTCGCACCCATGTCGCCAAATCCGCGTCTGGAATCTCCGGCGCCTCCCGGCGCCAACGCCCATTGGCAAACCTATGGCCTGTTGATGAGCCATGGCCGGGGCTTGCCCAACGATGACTTCCTGGCGCGGATATTGGCGACCCAAGCCGACGGTGGTGGTTCGTTACCGGTCGGCTTGGGGCTGGCGCCTGCCGAGTTCGCGGCCCTGCTGGGACGGCATTTTCCGGGCGCCACCTTGCCGGTCATGCCCAATCGGCTACCACCCGCCTGGGACCCGAGGCTGTTGGAGGAAAAAGAGGAACTGATCAAATTGCTCGACCTTCACCGGGCGGGACGGGACGTATCGGAACGCTGGATGAGCGTGATCGTGGCCACTGGCTGCATGGCCAACGATCATCTCTGGGAGGATTTGGGCCTGTGGTCGCGGCGGGATTTGAGCGAATTGATGACGCGGAATTTTCCGACGCTGGCGGCCAAGAACGACCGCGACATGAAGTGGAAGAAATTTCTTTACAAGCAACTTTGCGAGCAGGAAGGCATCTACCTGTGCCGCGCCCCATCCTGCGCGGTCTGCCGCGATTACGCACTTTGCTTTGGGCCGGAAGACTCAATTACCCGGCTGTGAAGAGCAAGGCTTGAAAGTCGGTGATCGAGCGCATCCGAAGTTGGCTGTACTGCTTTGTTAGCAGGAAATTGTTTTCTAATTTTTTCCCCGCACTTGAATTTGCGAGCGAAAGACAAACTTTCCTCAGCTCATTGACCGTCTTCAAGCGATTGGTAACCGTTTGCTCGCTCTTATCAATCTATTTAACGCGAGTTATTTTTTTAATAACAACAAGTTATTTTTTATGCTACGACA
>JAVMKL010000156.1:0-4448 GCA_031732875.1 Candidatus Competibacter sp.
ACCGGCGTCCTCTCCATGACCGACGTGGTCCGCAAAATCATCGGGGAGTGAGCGGACAGGGCGAAAAGCTCTTTGACGACTGTTGCCAGATGTCGAGCTTCAGGCTGAAGGGTGTCATTTTACTCCGATGACACCCTATTCGACCCTCTCAGCTCAGCTTACCGTACCCGCGAACCTTTGGCCGTGAAGTTGCAACTACTCGAGATGCAATGGCAGTGGACAGACCGATCATGAGGAACGGTTGCCAACGCCCTTTACCACCATCCAGCAAGTGGGTCGTCGGGCTGATGGGCAGCGGAAGGCGGAACCATCCTGGATCGCAGTGAAGCCGCCAATGACGAAACGGCGCCTTGGGCGTGACTCTGGGCTACTCCCACTCGATGGTCGCCGGCGGCTTGCCAGACACATCGTAGACCACCCGGGAAATGCCGCGCACCTCGTTGATGATGCGCCGCGACACCCGATCCAGGAAATCGTAGGGCAGGTGCGCCCAGCGGGCGGTCATAAAATCCACCGTCTCCACCGCCCGCAGGGCGACTACGTAGTCGTAGCGGCGGCCATCGCCCATGACTCCCACCGATTTCACCGGCAGGAACACCGCGAAGGCCTGGCTGGTCCGGTCGTACAGATCGTGTCGGCGCAGTTCCTCGATGAAGATGTCATCGGCCCGGCGCAGCAGGTCAGCATAATCCTTGCGCACTTCGCCGAGGATGCGCACGCCCAGTCCAGGCCCTGGGAACGGATGACGGTAGACCATTTCGGAGGGCAGTCCCAGTTCCATCCCCAACCGGCGCACCTCGTCCTTGAACAATTCCCGCAGCGGCTCGACCAGCTTCAGCCGCATCGCCGCCGGCAACCCCCCGACGTTGTGGTGAGACTTGATGACGTGGGCCTTGCCGGTTTTTGCTCCCGCCGATTCGATCACGTCGGGATAGATAGTGCCCTGAGCCAGCCATTTGACATCCCGCAGTTTGACCGCCTCTTCCTCGAAGATTTCGACGAACAGTCCACCGATGATCTTGCGCTTATGCTCGGGGTCGGTCACGCCGGCCAGCGCGGCCAGAAACCGGGTTTCCGCGTCCACTCGAATCACTCGAACCCCGAGGTGCCGGCCGAAAGTGGTCATCACCTGATCGCCCTCGTACAGCCGCAGCAGGCCGGTATCCACGAACACGCAGGTCAACTGGTCGCCGATGGCCCGGTGTAGCAGCGCGGCCACCACCGAGGAGTCCACCCCGCCGGACAGCCCCAGCAACACTTCGTCGTCGCCCACTTGGGAACGGACGGCGGCGATGCTGTCCTCGATGATATTGCCGGTGGTCCACAGCGGCTCGCAACCGCAGATGTCCAGCACGAAGCGGCGCAGGATGCGCTCGCCCTGGCGGGTGTGGGTCACCTCGGGATGAAACTGCACCCCGTACCAGCGCTTCTCCTCGTTCGCCATGCCGGCGATGGGACAGGTACCGGTGCTGGCGATGCGCGCGAAGCCGGGTGGCAGCGTCGTCACTCGATCACCGTGGCTCATCCACACATCCAGCAAACCATACCCTTCCGGGCTGGCGTGGTCCTCAATGGCGCGCAGCAGTTCCGAATGGGCGTGGGCGCGGACCTGGGCGTAGCCGAATTCCTGGTGATCGGAGGCTTCCACCTGGCCGCCGAGCTGAATCGCCATGGTCTGCATGCCGTAGCAGATGCCGAGCAGTGGCACGTTCAGATCGAACAGTTCCCGAGGCACGCGGGGACCATCGGCCACCGTGGTGGACTCCGGACCGCCGGACAGGATGACACCCCGGGGATGGAAGGCGCGCAGCGAGGTGAGTTCGGCGTCCCAGGGATGGATTTCGCAATAGACCCCGATTTCCCGCACCCGGCGGGCGATCAACTGAGTGTACTGGGAGCCGAAGTCCAGAATGAGAATACGGTCGAGATGGATGTCGCGAGCGGTCATGGCTGCACTCCCCCTCCCCCTTGGCGGCGGAGGGTCAGGGTGGAGGTGACGGGTTGGAAATCAATCCACCCGGTAGTTCGGCGCTTCCTTGGTGATGGTCACGTCGTGAACGTGGCTTTCCCGCATGCCGGCCGAGGTCACCCGGGTAAACGCGGGCTTGGTCCGCATCTCCGCGATGTCCTGGCACCCCACGTAACCCATGCTGGAGCGCAGCCCACCCATCAACTGATTGATGATCGCCAACACGCTGCCCTTGTAGGGCACCCGGCCCTCGATGCCCTCCGGTACCAGTTTCTCCACCGCGCTGCCTTCCTGGAAATAGCGATCGCTGGAGCCGTGCTGCTGCGTCATCGCGCCGATGGAGCCCATGCCACGATAGGACTTATAGGAACGGCCCTGATACAATTCCACCTCGCCGGGGGCTTCCTCGGTACCGGCGAACAGGCTGCCGATCATCACGGTATGCGCGCCGGCGGCAACGGCCTTGGCCAGATCGCCGGAATAGCGGATGCCGCCGTCGGCGATGACCGGCACGTCGCAGTCGCGCAGCGCCTCGGCGACGTTGGCCACCGCGCTGATCTGCGGCACGCCGACCCCGGCGACGATGCGGGTGGTGCAGATCGAACCCGGGCCGATCCCGACCTTCACCGCATCCGCGCCGGCTTCGACCAGATCGCGGGCGGCGGCGGCGGTGGCGATGTTGCCGCCGATCACCTGCACCTGGGGATAGCGGTCCTTGATCCAGCGCACCCGGTTCAGCACGTTGCGGGAATGGCCGTGAGCGGTGTCCACCACGATCACGTCCACCCCGGCGCTCACCAGCGCCGCCACCCGGTCCTCGGTATCGCCCCCGGTGCCGACCGCCGCGCCGACCTGCAGGCGACCCAGATGGTCCTTGCAGGCCAGTGGGAAGTCGCTGGATTTCTGGATGTCCTTGACGGTGATCATGCCACGCAGTTGGAAATAGTCGTTGATCACCAACACTTTTTCGATGCGATGGCGGTGTAGCAGGGTGACGACCTCCTCGCGGCTGGCCCCCTCGCGCACCGTGACCAGCCGTTCCTTGGGGGTCATCACCGTGCTCACCGGAGCACCCATGTTCGACTCGAAGCGCAAATCGCGGTTGGTGACGATACCGACCAGTTCCTCGCCCTCCACCACCGGCACTCCAGAAATGCGGTGGGCGCGGGTCAATTCCACCACCTCTCGGATGGTGGCGCCAGGGTGGATGACGATGGGATCGTGGATCACCCCGCTCTCAAATTTCTTGACCCGCCGCACTTCCTGAGCGTGGCGCTCGACGGGCATGTTCTTGTGGATGATGCCAATGCCGCCTTCCTGCGCCAAGGCGATGGCCAGTCGTGCTTCAGTCACCGTGTCCATCGCCGCCGACATCAACGGAATATTGAGGGTAATGGCGCGAGTCAGTTGAGTCTTAAGGCTCACGTCCTTGGGCAGCACCGCGGAATAAGCCGGAAGAAGCAGGACATCATCGAAGGTCAGGGCTTCTTGAACAATGCGCATGGCAAGACCTCGGGACTTGGCAAAAAACAAGCCGGTTAGTATATGCTACGACACTCGCCCGGTAAACGGAAAATCAGCCAGAACATTCTTGGTGCGCCGGCGGGCTACAATGGGTTTTTCCGAAACGGGCAAGATTCCTCTTAATTTAATAATGACAGACTCAGATCAAGCGCCTTTCAACTTGAACGATGATTCGGTACTCGACGCGGCGCACCGGTTCAGCGACGCCGAAATCAGCGCGGTATACAAAGCCATCGCCTTGCGTCGCGACATCCGCCATTTCCGATCCGGCCACGTCCCGGAGGAGCAACTCGCACGCTTGCTGGCGGCGGCGCATCGGGCGCCGAGCGTGGGTTTCATGCAACCGTGGCGCTTTATCCGTATCACCAACGCCGCCCTGCGCCGTGCCATTCATGCCCTGGTCGAGGAAGAACGCATCCAGACCGCCCGTGCCCTGGGCGAGCGTGAGGGCGATTTCATGCGCCTCAAGGTCGAGGGGGTGCTGGACTGCGCCGAAGTGCTGGTAGCGGCGTTGATGGATGGGCGCGAGCGTCATGTGTTCGGGCGGCGCACCCTGCCGGAGATGGATCTGGCCTCGGTGGCTTGCGCGATTCAAAACCTGTGGCTGGCGGCGCGGGCCGAGGGTCTGGGATTGGGCTGGGTGTCGTTGTTCGACCCCGAGGCGCTGGCCGCCTTGTTGGGAATGCCGCCAGGCGCGCGACCGGTGGCAGTGCTGTGTCTGGGGCCGGTCGCGCGGTTCTACGACAAACCCATGCTGGAACAGGAAGGCTGGGCGCCGCGCCAGCCATTGGACGAACTGGTAGGAGAAAACGGTTGGCCGGGATGAACGTTGCCATGCCATCCCGCGACATCTACACCGTTTCCCGCCTGAATCAGGAAGCGCGCGCCCTGCTGGAGGGCGAATTTCCCCGGATCTGGGTGGAAGGCGAGGTCTCCAACCTGTCCCGCCCGTCCT
>JAVMKL010000157.1:0-4447 GCA_031732875.1 Candidatus Competibacter sp.
GCTCGCCGGGGCGGGGCGGACGGGTAGTGTGGGAGATGGCGACGGCGATGCCGGGTGTGGTCTCCACCAGGCTTTTGACCAAACTGGTCTTACCAGCCCCGGACGGGGCTGCGACGACGTACAGGGTTCCGGCGGTCATGGAGGTGTCGCTCGATGTTTGGGTCTGGCGGGGGCCATGGCAGCGTACCAGCGGCTTCGAACCGACATCTTGGGTGAAAATCACCACGAAAGCCACTTGGGAGAAGCCCCTGACTCGCTCTGCATGCTGACCCCGCGACGAGTTCGCGTCGTTACCGGAGATGTACTGAGGGGGGCTTGATGGGGAAAAGGAGGGGGAAGGGGAGATTTGGAATGGGCGACGGGACGGAAATCCCCCCGCCCCCTCCCTGGCAGCCGCCTGCGGAGTGCAGGTCCTGAGTTGCTTCAACACAGTTGTTCTTTGGTCAAAGGGGGGACCGAACGGTTACATTTTGATCGCCTACAAGCAGGGGTCGACAGAACGATATTGGCTATGCATGACATCCATGCGGCGGGATTGACCTGGCGTGAATTTGACCATACAGGAATCGTCGGTGTAATCCATGAAGTTGTCGATGGGGTCCAACCCCGGCAGATTTCTGCAACTATCCCGGCCTGTCGGGCAACCAGATGCCGCGCTGCGCTCGGCTGGAGTATCGGCGACCCGATCATTCAGTTGGGTGCATGATCCCTGGAAGGTATGATACAGGCCTAGCCAGTGACCGATCTCATGGGTAGCGGTATCGCCCAGGTTATAGGGTGCGGCGGAACCACCGGGAAGGGTGGAATACAATATCACGACGCCGTCCATCAAAGGTTTCGACGGGTAATCGGAAGGAAAGGTGGCCCAACCTAGCGATCCGCCGCCTATATTCGCCGTATAGAGGTTCAAAGCGCCCGCCCCGCATTGATGTAGGGCCTCCTTTGCCTGTTTTTCCGCCATGGAACCGGGGGTCATCGTGTACCACGCAGAATTCGTGGTCCGATCAATCTGTATCAGTTCGAAGACGAATGGGGTACCTGCATAGGCGGGATTGAGCACATCGTAGATCTGTCGATAGATCTGCTCGTAGGGAAGATTGCCATTCTCGATGCCAGGGCCGTTGTTGATGATGTGGACATATACCGGAATGACAACCGATCCAGGGGCTCGGGACAAGAACAAGCGGCTCGCCTGATAACGAGCCAACTCGGTCTCGATGTTTTGGATCTCGATCTCGTCCGGGATGCGGGTGCCGCAACGGGCCCCGCTATCGATAAAGGACTTTTGATCAACCCACGTGTGTCCATTGAGCACGAAGGGCTTATCCCTTTCAAATGCATGGGCTAATGAGGATATCGAAAAAATGAGGATAATACCGGCTATCTTCAAAGTCATGGGTATATTCATAACTAAATCTCCTGATACTGCATTACTTGAGATACGTTTGAACTAAAAATTGAGGGCTTGGCGTTCGCAGCGCAGATTTAATCCAACTTTGGGTGGGTAGGCAGAGATAGCACAGAAAACATCCTCGGCGGGTAACCAAACCCATGAAGGGCTTCGATACTGCCTCTGCCGAAAAGGATTATAACGGTATTAGCTATCTTTGCAGTACTGTCATATAATGATACATAGTTAACTTTTAAATTACATTAAACAGTGGGGAGAGCCTCAGTGTCAAGATCGACTAAGGAGTTGTCCGCGGCGAAATTCAGGAAACGAGAATAGCCGCCCGCCATTTGCGGACCGAGTTGATCAGGGCAATGCGCTGGGCCGCATGCAAATCGGCCGGGGTCAGAATGCGCGCGCGGATTTGGCCGGCGGCGAGCAGCCAGCGGCGGAAAGTGCCGGCCAGCAAGCCGCTCGTCACCGGCGGGGTGACCCACGCGCCATCCAAATCCAACACTACGTTCGCCATACTGGCCTCGGTCAGTTCCCCGCGCTCGTTCCACAAGATGACTTCGTCGCAATCCGGGCGCGAGGCGCGGGCGGCATCATAAATCTCGCGTCGGGTGGTCTTGTGGTACAGCCAGATCATACTCGAATCGACGGGCGCCCTGGCCAGACCGACTCGTGCCGGTTGCGGCAACGCTCGTTGCGTCAGCGGCGCCGCTTCCACCGCGAACGTGCCGTCCAGATTGACCCGTAGCCGGATTTTGCTCTCCTTGCCCGAGGTCGGCGCCAGTTCGGTCAAGCGGGCCTCGATGGTGGCCCGGTCGAGTGGGATGTTGAAATAAGCGGCGGTATCCGCCA
Source organism: Candidatus Competibacter sp. (assembly GCA_031732875.1). Lineage (GTDB taxonomy): Bacteria > Pseudomonadota > Gammaproteobacteria > Competibacterales > Competibacteraceae > JAVMKJ01. The sequence goes on from JAVMKL010000157.1 coordinate 2,255, forward strand.
GTCGCGCCAGATGCTCCTCCAGCAGGAAGTACCCGCTACCCGGTTCCCACAGCAGCGATTCCAGCAACTGAAACGATGGTTGTCGCTCCGTCAGCACGCGCGCCTTGATCAGGCATTCTTCGTATTCATCGCTCGCGTCCGAGTCCCACACCAAGCCGCTGCCCACGCCATACGTTGCCTGCCGCCGCGCGCGGTCGACCAGCACCGTGCGAATGGCGACATTGAATCGTGCCCGCCGCTCGGGGCCGATGAAGCCGATGGCGCCGGTATATACGCCGCGCGGTTGCGGTTCCAGTTCCTGGATGATTTGCATGGCGCGCACCTTGGGCGCGCCGGTAACCGAGGCGCAGGGAAACAGGCTCGCCAGAATTTCCACCACGGAGGCTCGGGTGCGCGCGGTGACGGTGGAAGTCATTTGCAGCAGGGTCGGGTAACGCTCGACCTCGAATAACCGGGGTACGGTTACGCTGCCCACTTGAGCCACCCGACCCATGTCGTTGCGAAGCATGTCCACGATCATGAGATTTTCGGCCCGGTTTTTTTCGGATTGCCGCAGATCGACGATCCGGGCATTGTCTTCCGCCAGGGTACGCCCGCGAGCCGCCGTTCCCTTCATCGGCTTCGCGATCAGCCGCTCGCCGTCCAACTGAAAAAAAAGTTCCGGCGAAACCGAGCAGATGGCAAACCGGCCCGTGTCGATGAAAGCGGCGTACTCGCCCTGCCGCGCCGCCGCCAGATCGACGAAGAACGCCCACGGCTCGCCGTCGAAGGAAGCTCGTAGCGGAAAGGTGAAGTTGATTTGGTAGCTGTGGCCGCGAGCGAGATAGTCCTTGACGCGGCCAACGACGGTTTCGTAAGTGGCGCGACCGAGGGTGGATTGCCAGGAACCCGCCGCATAGGAAGCGGTCGGTGGCGGATTGGGGATCCCGGCGGTCCAATCCTCAATCGCTTCCACCTTTTCATAAAGGCCAAACCAGAGAAGCGGCAGGTCCGGCATCGGGGCGTGGACGGTCAGCCCATACGCGGCGGCGGCTTCATAGCCGATGAATCCGGCGGCATGGTGGCGGTGTTGGGTAACGGCCGTTTCAATGACGCGCAGCGCCGGAACCACTTCATCCGGCCGCATGGCCGCCACGATTCGCGCCGGTGAGGCGAACCGGAGCCCGCGCGAGCCTTCCTGAATGAAGACGGTGTCCGACATGGCGTTCTGGAAAAGTCTGTTTAAGCCGTTTGTTCGGACCTGAAAATTCCGTACTGCCCCTTGAAAGTCATCGCCGGTTCGCCATCGGCGCGGATGAGGACCTCGGCGGTCCAGCGGGCCTTGCCACGTTGGCGGTAGCTGCCAATGAACCGTTCGACCGTGGCGGCATCCGGCCGCGCGCACTCGGTCACGATCTCCCCACGCACCGGGCACAAAAATTTCAATGTACTGTCGGTGATCACGATTTCGGCGGTTTCGCCGTGCTCGCGCAGCGTAACGCGGGTCAGCGCCCAGCCGGTCAGCGAGGCGATGGCCGCCATCGAACCGCCGAAAGCGATGCCCTTGTCGTTGATGTTCGGCGCCAAAGGCGCCTTCATGGACAATCCGATATTATCGCAGCGTTCCAGTCGCACCTGCATGGCTCGAAACAGTGGGACATGGTGATCGAGGTAGTCGTTGATTTCCTGCAGGTAAGACATGACGGTTCCCCATCGGGTGGATTGGAAAAATGCCGAAGAAAACGCGCGCATTTTGGCGCTTTTCGCGTCCGCTGTGGTCTTTATAGAGTCTCAAAGAACCAACAATCGGGAGATGCTCCATCATGCTCGAAAAACCCGCCGTCACCCAAGCGCCCATCGCCGACCTGATCGCCCGCCGCTGGAGCTCGCGCGCCATCGACCCGGATAAACCGGTCGGTCGCGAGCATCTGTTGGCGCTGCTGGAAGCGGCCCGCTGGGCGCCGTCCTGCTCCGGGGAAGAGCCTTGGCGTTATCTGGTCTGGGACCGATTTCGCGATCCGTCCGGCTGGCGGCAGGCGTTCGAGTGCTTGGATGAAGGTAACCAGATCTGGGTCAGGAACGCGCCGGTGCTGCTGCTATCGCTGGCGGCGCCGAATTTTGGCCGTAACGACAAGCCGAACCGCTGGGCGCAGTACGATACCTAAAGTGGACCCTTCAGTCAAGACCAGGGGCCGGGCCATTTAAGATAGAAGC
>JAVMKL010000158.1:0-25669 GCA_031732875.1 Candidatus Competibacter sp.
CCCCACCGGGGATGGCGAGGATAACGATCCGATGGTGGAGCGGGGGGAGAATTAGCCGGCAGGACCTTGCCCGGGGTTATGCTTCCGCCGGCTTCGGGGAGTTGGGCTACAGATCGATCCTGGCGGGAAAATCGGGCGCGAGGTTGGAATGTTCCAGCCGCCTTTCGCGATCGTGGAAGTTCATGTTGCCGCTTTCGTCGCACGTCCAGCATTCCAGCGCGCCCTGACCGAAATACAGCGTCATTTTCTCGCGAATTTCCCGTTTTGAGTGGCTGGACGAAATGACTTCAACGCAGATTTCCGGGGCGATCGAGCATTCATCTTCTTCCCTGACGATCTCGAACCGGTCGGGTGAAACCCAGGCGGCATCGGCGACCTTGGTGCCTTTGGGAGTGGCGATGGCGCATTCCGGCAGAGTTTTGCCGTCGGGCAGAAGCGAACGCAGCAGATGTTCGATTTCACCCTGAAAAGCCGAGTGATACACCTTGACCGGTGACATGACGATCTGCCCGTATTCATTCAATTCGATTTTAAACGGCAAATTGCGCAAGTTCGGGTTCGCGCAGACTTCCTGCCAGTTCATGGCTCAACCCCTCTTTCGCCAGCTTTCAGGTTAATCCGACCCGGCTGCCTTCTCCACCATCTCCCGCGCATGCGCCAGGGTGTTCGCGGTCAATTCCAGCCCGCCCAGCATCCGGGCGATTTCCGCGACCCGTTCGCCGGCGTCCAGCGGCACGACCTGGATGTGGGTGCTCTCGCCGTCGGTCTGCTTTTCCACCTTGAGCTGCTGGTGCGCCTGCGCCGCGACTTGAGGGAGATGAGTGACGCACAGCACTTGCCGGCCGCCGCCCAGCGTCCGCAATTGCCGGCCCACCACTTCCGCCACCCCGCCGCCGATGCCGGTGTCCACTTCGTCGAAGATCAACGTCGGGATGCGGGCGGCGTGGGCGGTGATGACCTGAATCGCCAGACTGATGCGCGACAATTCGCCGCCGGAGGCGACCTTGGCCAGCGGTCGCATCGGCTGGCCGGGATTGGCGCTGACCTGGAATTCCACCGTTTCCAGCCCGCAGGGTGCAGGCTTCTCCAATCGTTCCAGCTCGATGGTGAAGCGTCCGCCCGGCATTCCCAGTCCCACCAGCGCCGCCGAGACTCGCTCGCCCAGTTCCCGCGCCGCCGCCATCCGTCGTTCGGTCAACCGATCCGCGTCGCGACGGTAGGCGGCCAGCCCGTCCTGGACCGCCTGCTGCAAGGTCTCCAGCCGGGTTTCGCTGTGCTCGAGCGCGTCCAGCTCGGTTTCGAGCCGCGCCCGCAGCGACGGCAGTTCCTCGGCCGCCATCCGGTGCTTGCGGGCGAGTTGGTGGGCGGCGGCCAGCCGCTGCTCGACCCGAGCCAGATGCTCGGGATCGAGATCGAGATCCTGCACGTAACTCCGCAGTTCGCCGCTGGCCTCCTGGACCTGGATCAGCGCCGCGCCGAGCATCTCGCCGACCGGGGCAAGTCGGGCATCGAGCCGGCTCAGGGCGTCCAACTCGCGCAGGCCGTGGTTGAGCCGGTCGGCGACGGCGTTTTCTTCGCTCTCGATCAGCCAGCCCAGCAGGCGCTGGCCGGTTTCCAGCAACTGGCTGGAGTGGGCCAGCCGGCGCTGCTCGCTTTCCAGTTCCGCGATCTCGCCCTCCGCCAGATTCAGCGCCGCCAGTTCCCGCAGGTGATGGCGCAGAATATCCAGCCGGGCATCGCGCTCGCTGCTGGCCTGCCGCAGGTCGCGCAGTTCCTGCCGCACCCGGCTCCAGTCCCGGTAATGGTCCGCCAGTTCCGCCACGAGAGTCTGATTGCCGGCGTAGTCGTCCAACAACTGTCGCTGGGCCTCGCGCCGCAGCAGGGACTGGTGCTCGTGCTGGCCGTGGATGTCCACCAGCAGTTCGCCCAGTTCCCGCAATGCCTGAGCCGGCTGGGGCACGCCGTTGATGTAGTTGCGCGAACGGCCGTTTCCGGCGACGACTCGCCGCAGATGGCATTCCCGTTCGCCGTCGAGATCGCGTTCGGTCAGCCAGGCGCGCGCCGCCGGCAACGGGTCCAGATCGAACGCCGCGCTGATGTCGGTCCGCGCCGCGCCGTGACGGATCGTGCCGCTGTCCGCCCGGTCGCCCAGCAACAGGCCGATGGCGTCGACCAGGATGGATTTGCCGGCGCCGGTCTCACCGGTGACGGCGGTCATCCCCGCCGCCAGTTCCAGTTCCAATTCCTCGACGATGGCGAAATCGCGGATGCGCAGATGGGTCAGCATGGGAGATGTTCAGGTGAACGGCGACGCTTCCGGGCCGAGGCCCCAGCGCAACTTGGCGCGCAGCAGCTTGAAATAGTCGTGGCTGATGGGATGGATCAGCCGCACCTTGCGGTCCTTCTTGCGGATCACGATCCGATCGCCCGGCTGGATGGCGAGGCTGACTTGGCCGTCGCAGGTAACCAGAGTATCGGTGGTGTTGGCAAGGTTGAGATCCACCTCGATGATGCTGTCGGCCTTGACCACGATCGGCCGGTTGGTCAGGGTGTGCGGACAAATGGGGACCAGTACCACCGCTTCCAGGCCAGGATGGATGATGGGTCCGCCGCCGGCCAAGGCGTAGGCGGTGGAGCCGGTCGGGGTGGAGATGATCAGACCGTCGGCCCGGTAGGCGTTGAGGAAACGCCCGTCCACGAAGGCATCGACTTCGATCATCCGCGCGACCTCGCGCTTGTGCACCACCACGTCGTTGAGAGCGTCGGCCTCGCTCGCCACGCGGCCTTCGTGCAATACCTGGGCGTGCAGCAGCGAGCGGCGGGCTTCGCGGAACTGCCCGGCCAGCACTTCGTCCAGGCTGCGCGGGATTTCGCCGGGCGAGACGTCGGCCAGGAATCCCAACCGCCCCAGGTTGACTCCCAGAATTGGCACCTCGTAGTCCACCAGCGAGCGGGCGGCATTCAGCATGGTGCCATCACCGCCCATGACGATCACCAGATTGCATTGCTGGCCGATGGCGGCGCGGCTGGCGACCTCCAGACCGTTGTTCGGGATCAGCCGGGCCGAGCTTTCATCGAGCAGCACCCTGAGTTGGCGCTGGCGCAGATGGTCGGCGATCTGGCCGAGCGTGTCCGAGAAGTTGGGATCGCCAAACTTGCCGATCAGGCCGATGGTATGGAAAACCGGGGTGGGCATCTTTCCGCAAAGGATTTCGTACTGGGTAAAATGATACGAACAACTTATCATTTTAGGAGAAATCGCGCCAATTACCGGGTTGCTTGATCGCTTGACACTTATGGGGGGAATTGTTAGGGTTGTTTAGCACTCTAATGCTGGGAGTGCTAAGCATAGGAAATCAACGGCAATGTACAGCACGGAATCCATGTCCTCGGGCCATCTCGCTCTTAACGAACGCACTCAGCATTTGTTAAAGATGCTGGTCGAGCGTTACATTCGCGACGGCCAGCCGGTTGGGTCGCGAACGCTGGCGCGTGACGCCGGCTTGGATTTGAGTCCGGCCACCGTCCGCAACGTGATGGCCGATCTGGAGGAGTTGGGCTATCTGCGCTCTCCGCATACCTCGGCCGGCCGGGTGCCGACCGCCCGCGGCTACCGGTTTTTCGTCGATGCCCTGTTGAATCTCCGGCCGCTGGACGATCAGGTTGTCGAGATCCTGCGCCAGCGGATCGACCAGCCGGTTCAGAATCGCGCCGAACTGGCGCGACTGGTATCCGATCTCCTGTCCGGCGTGACCCATCTGGCCGGGGTGGTCATGTTGCCGCGTCGCAACGTCGTGACCCTGCGCCAAGTCGAGTTCCTGCCGTTGTCCGAGAACCGGGTGCTGGTGATTCTGGTGCTGAACGCCCAGGAAGTGCAGAACCGCATCATTCAGACTTGCCGCCCCTACAACGCCGTGGAATTGCAACAGGCCGCGAACTATCTGAACGCCCAGTTTGCCGGCAAGGATATTCGGCAGGTCCGGGAAGCGTTGCTGCGGGATTTGCGCGAGGCCCGCGACAGCCTGGATCGGTTGATGCAGACCGTGATCGAAATGGCGGAGCAAACCTTCGAGACCGAACCGGACGGCGACGATTACGTGGTCGCCGGCCAGACCCACCTGATGCAATGCGCCGATCTGTCCGATCTCGACAAACTGCGGCAGTTGTTCGAGGCCTTCAACCACAAGCGCGATTTGCTGCATCTGTTCGATCAATGCCTGCACGCCGACGGCGTGCAAATCTTCATCGGCGAGGAATCCGGCTTCGTGGTGCTGGAAGGGTGCAGCGTGGTGACTGCGCCCTACACCGTGGAAGGGCAGGTGCTGGGCGTGCTGGGGGTCATCGGTCCAACCCGGATGGCCTACGACCGGGTGATTCCGGTGGTGGACGCGACCGCGCGACTGCTGGCGGCGGTGTTGAACACGCCCCAGGGCTGAACAGCCACGCTCCCGCGCGATGCCGCCCTTGAATTCCCTCGATCCGTCCCCAGTTCCTTATCATCCACAAGGGGCGGCAACGCCCGCCCGCCCGATTTGAACGAGCGACGGAGACCGTACCGATGACTTCAACCGAACCCACCCTGGAGCCCCGTGCTCGCCCGGAAGCCGCCGGGGCGACCCATCCCTTTGCGGAAACCGCGACCGAGTCGGAGGTTCCCCCCGCCGCTGAGGAGGAGCCAGCGATTTCGGTCAGCCGCGAGGAATTCGATACGCTGCAACGGGATCTGGACCAGGCGCTGGTCAAGGCCGACGAGCATTGGAAACTGTACCTGGGTGCCCACGCCGAGATGGAGAACCTGCGCAAGCGTACCGAACGCGAGGTGCGGAACGCCCACAAGTTTGCGCTGGAGCGGTTCTTCGGCGAGCTGCTGCCGGTGCGCGACAGCCTGGAAATGGGACTGGCGGCGGCCGACGGCGAGGTCGATGTGGCCAAGTTGCGGGAGGGAGTCGATCTAACGTTGAGGCAACTGACGACGGCGATGGAAAAATTCGGCGCCCGCGAGGTGAGCGCGCTGGGCGTCAAGTTCGATCCCAGCGAGCACGAGGCGATGGCGATGCTGCCGACCGACCAGGCCGAGCCGAATACCGTGGTGCAGGTCATGCAGAAGGGCTATTGGCTCAACGAGCGCTTGATCCGTCCCGCCAAGGTGATCGTGGCCCAGGCCGCCCCCAAACCGGCGGGCTGAATTCCGCGCCGAACCCCATTGAAAACCCGTCGCGCGACCCCCATTTCCAGCGGCAAGATCAAGATTCAAAGCAAATTCACCGTATAGAGAGCGTGGCCAATGAGCACCAGCAAGATTATCGGCATCGACTTGGGCACCACCAATTCCTGCGTGGCAATCATGGAAGGCGGCAAGCCCCGAGTCATTGAGAACAGCGAAGGCGACCGGACCACGCCGTCCATCGTTGCCTTCATGGAAGATGGTGAGATCACCGTCGGCCAGCCGGCCAAGCGCCAGGCGGTCACCAACCCGCAGAACACTCTGTTCGCGGTCAAGCGGCTGATCGGCCGGCGTTTCGCCGAGCCCGAAGTGCAGAAGGACATCGACCTGGTGCCCTACCGGATCGTCAAGAACGATAACGGCGATGCCTGGGTCGAGGCGCGGGGCAAGAAAATGGCGCCGCCGGAAATTTCCGCCCGCGTGTTGATGAAGATGAAGAAGACGGCCGAGGACTATCTCGGCCATCCGGTCACCGAGGCGGTGATCACGGTGCCGGCCTACTTCAACGACAGCCAGCGCCAGGCGACCAAGGACGCCGGCCGCATCGCCGGGCTGGAAGTCAAGCGCATCATCAACGAGCCCACGGCGGCCGCGCTGGCCTTCGGCATGGACAAAGCCAGCTCCAAGGATCGCAAGATCGCGGTCTACGATCTGGGCGGCGGCACCTTCGACATTTCCATCATCGAGATCGCCGAGGTGGATGGCGAGAAGCAGTTCGAGGTGCTGTCGACCAACGGCGATACTTTCCTGGGCGGCGAAGACTTCGACAAGCGGATCATCGACCACCTGATCGAGCAGTTCCAGAGGGAGTCCGGCATCAACCTGGCCAACGATCCACTGGCGCTGCAGCGGTTGAAGGAAGCCGCCGAGAAGGCCAAGATCGAACTGTCCTCCAGCCAGCAGAGCGATATCAACCTGCCGTACATTACGGCGGACGCCAGCGGGCCGAAGCATCTGAACCTCAAGCTGACCCGCGCCAAACTGGAATCGCTGGTGGAGGATCTGATCGAGAAGACCATCGGCCCCTGCCGGATCGCGCTGAAAGACGCCGGATTGGGCGTCGGTCAGATCGACGACGTGCTGCTGGTTGGCGGTCAGACCCGCATGCCCAAGGTGCAGGACAAGGTACGCGAGTTCTTCGGCAAGGAACCGCGCAAGGACGTGAACCCCGACGAGGCGGTCGCGGTCGGCGCCGCGATCCAGGGCGGCGTCCTGGGCGGGCAGGTCAAGGACGTGCTACTGCTCGACGTGACCCCGCTGTCGCTGGGCATCGAAACCCTGGGCGGCGTCATGACCAAGCTGATCGAGAAGAACACCACCATCCCGACCAAGGCGACCCAGGTCTTTTCGACCGCCGACGACAACCAGACGGCAGTGACGGTGCACGTGTTGCAGGGCGAGCGCGAGATGGCATCGGCCAACAAGTCGCTGGGCAAGTTCGACCTGACCGACATTCCGCCGGCGCCGCGCGGCGTGCCCCAGATCGAGGTGACTTTCGACATCGACGCCAACGGCATTCTGCACGTGTCGGCCAGAGACAAGGCCACCGGCAAGGAGAACCGGATCGTCATCAAGGCAAGTTCCGGCCTGTCCGAAGCCGAGATCAAGCGGATGGTTGGCGACGCCGAGGCGCACGCTGAGGAAGACAAGAAGTTTCACGAACTGGTCAACGCCCGCAATCAGGCCGAGAACCTGATCCACGCCACCGAGAAGACCCTGCGCGATCTGGGCGACAAGGTGGAAGGCGGCGAGCGGTCGGCCATCGAGGCGGCGATCAGCGACCTGCGGACCACCGCCAAGACCGACAACAAGAGCGCCATCGAGGCCAAGAGCCGGACGCTGGCCGAATTGTCCGGCAAGCTGGCCGAGCGAGTTTATGCTCAAGCCGGCGGTGGCGGTCCGGAGGGTGGCGCCGGCGGTTCGCACGGTGGGCCGGGCGGCGGCGCCCACAAGCCGGCCGAGGACGGCGTGGTCGACGCTGAATTCGAGGAAGTCAAGAAGTAATCGCTTCGGTTGCGATAAGCTGTGAATCCGGGAACGCCGCTCGCGTTCCCGGATTTTTGGTTTTGGATCATCACAACCCGGCGAACGCCCGCGACGCAAAACCATGTCCAAACGCGATTATTACGAAGTTCTCAACCTGACCCGCAACGCCAGCGAGGCCGAAATCAAGCAGGCGTATCGACGACTGGCGATGAAATTCCATCCCGACCGCAACCCCGGCGATCAGGTGGCCGAGGAGAAGTTCAAGGAGGCCAAGGAGGCTTACGAGGTGCTGAGCGATTCGCGCAAGCGGGCCGCCTACGACCAATTCGGGCATGCGGGGGTGGACGGTTCGGCGGGTGGTGGTTTCGGCGGGTTCGGTGGAGCGGCCGATCTGGGCGACATCTTCGGTGGGGTATTTCGCGACATCTTCGGCGGCGGCATGCGCGGTGGCGCTCAGAGCCACCGGGGTGCCGACTTGCGCTACACCCTGGACCTGACACTGGAGGAAGCGGTGTTCGGCACCACCGCCAAGATTCGGGTGCCGACCCTGGTAACCTGCGCCACCTGCGCCGGCAGCGGCGCCAAGCCGGGCACCAAGCCGACCACCTGCCCCACTTGCCGCGGGGTCGGCCAAGTGCGGATGCAGCAGGGGTTTTTCTCGATCCAGCAAACCTGTCCGCGCTGTCAGGGACGGGGTACGGTCATTCCCGAACCCTGCGGGACCTGCCAGGGCAGTGGCCGGGTGGAGGAACAGAAAACGCTGTCGGTCAAGGTGCCGGCTGGCGTGGACAACGGCGACCGCATCCGGCTGGCCGGAGAAGGCGAGGCGGGCGAGCACAGCGGGCCACCGGGCGATCTGTACGTGCAGATCCGTGTCAAGCCGCATCCGATTTTCACCCGCGAGGACAACGACCTGTATTGCGAGGTGCCGATCGGCTTCACGACCGCCGCCCTGGGGGGCGATCTGGAAGTACCGACCCTGGATGGACGGCTGAGCCTGAGGATTCCGGCGGAAACCCAGACCGGCAGGGTGTTCAGGCTGCGCGGCAAGGGGGTCAAGCCGGTACGCGGTGGCGCGACCGGCGATTTATTGTGCCGCGTCGTCGTCGAAACCCCGGTCAACCTGACCAGGGAGCAAAAGGAACTGTTGCAGAAATTGGCTGAAACCATGGAGGCCGGCGGCACGAGCCATACCCCGCAACAGGGGAGTTGGCTGGATGGGGTCAAGAAATTTTTCGAAGACATGAAGTTCTGAGCGATACGGGATTTTCCTGCATCATGCCGGCCGAGCATTGTTGCGATCTCGACTAGCGGTCCCGAGCAACGCTCCTTAATAGCTGCTGGGCCTGCATTTTTTGTTCGGCGGTCAAGCGTGCCGAGATCTTCTGCCGCGCGCGTCGAGCATCCTCATCGCCCAACACCGCCGACCTGGAAAACCAAACGTAAGCCATCAACGGATCTTTCGGTATCCCTTTGTGTCCTTCGGCGTAAATTGCCCCCAGATTGAACTGAGCCGGCGCATAGCCCTGGTCGGCGGCTTCGCGATACCATTTCAATGCTTCCTGGAAATCCCGAGCCACGCCTTGACCCTCAAAGTACATCGACCCCAGGTTGACTTGAGCCGGCGCATAGCCCTGATCGGCGGCTTTACCGTACCACCGCAGCGCTTCCTGAAAGTCCTGTAGCGGGCTTCCATTCTGCTCGTACAGCATTCCCAAATTGAATTGGGCCGAGGCATAACCTTGGCTGGCGGCTTTAAGATACCATTTCAATGCTGTCTCCATATCCCGGGGTACGCCTTGGCCCTCAAAGTACATCGACCCCAGGTTGACTTGAGCCGGCGCATAGCCCTGATCGGCGGCTTTACGATACCACTTCAATGCTGCCGCGTAATCGCCTTGTTCATAACTGTCCTGACCGTTTTGGAAGTGCTGCTGCTCTTTCGTCTTGGCCTGGCTGATGGGCTCCCCAGCGATATTGGGGCGTTTGGTGTCGGTCAGACGCTTGGAATTTCCATCAGCTTTATTGCTCGCCACGTCCCCAGGCCGAAGCTTGCGATGGCGATAGCGCCTTCTGGTCTGATAAATCACTATTCCCGCGGTGATGAGAAGCAACCCACAGAGTCTTCCGAGAGCGGATTCGACACCGACCACCGCGACTAATCCTCCGAGAATGTATACGTATGGAAGGGATTCGTAAATTGGTTGCGGGATCATGGTCGATTCCTTGGTTTTGTCGCTTATCAATACATTGGACGATATTGTGTGGAGGGTTGGGAGACATACTCAATAAATCAATTAGTTATTCATTTTATCCGAGTCCAGGCAAACTCCCAAGCTGGAATTTATCGGAGTCACGAGCGCCGAGCTTTTGGATTATGGTGGTAAGTTAATGATTTATCTATTGAATATTAATTTGTTAGGAAAAATCGCTTTCCGAAACCCAGAAAATCAGCGAAGGGTAAGTTGAGGGGAGAAGTGGGTCTTGCAGCGATGCCTTCCGCGATCCATTGTTTTTGATCGCGGCGTCCGAGCTCTACCCGATCTCGATGGGAGTCCCTTCATGATCTACACTATAACTTGTTCGGATCTCGAAGGTCCCAATCGCTTTTTGTGGGGAACACCCGGTCCGGGTTGTTGCGTCGACCGGGCTTGCGATCATCCGTTCCACGACACCGCCCGAACGGCATCGGCCGTCGGCGGAAGCATGAGGAGATCAGAATGAAGCGCATCTATTTCTTGGTTCCACATATCGACGTGGCGAAAAAGATCGTCGACGAGTTGCTGCTCGCGCGCATCGAAGAGCGGCACATCCACATTCTGGCCAAGCGTGGTACGCCGCTTGAGGATTTGCCGGAGGCTTCGTTTCTACAGAAAAGCGACTTTATTCCGGCGATGGAACGGGGGCTGGCGCTCGGCGGCACGGTGGGTACGCTCGCGGGTCTGACCGCCGTCGCGCTTGGGCCGGTCAGCCTGGTGGTGGCGGGCGGTGGAATCGTTCTGGCCGGCGGTCTAGCCGGAGCCGGAGTAGGGGCCTGGCTGAGCGGGATGGTGGGACTGAACGTTGGGAACACCCGACTGAAACCGTTTGAGGATGCCATCGAGCGGGGTGAACTGCTGATGATGATCGACGTGCCGCGCGACCGGGTACCGGAGATCACCGAATTGGTTGCGACCCACCACCCCGAAGCGCATCCCGAAGGTACCGAACCGACGATTCCCGCGTTCCCGTAAGGCTGACAGGGTGGCTCGAAAGTGATGAATCTCCCATAACCCCGGCGTTCGGCCGACAAGCCAAATTTTCCAGTCGGTTTCGGCCACCCATTGCCATCGCCTGCTCCTGAGACACCTCGATACCGTTTTGGTATTAACGGAGGATCCCGGGGGTGTTTGGCTCGGCCGAACCTCCCCATGCCTCGCTCTTGCCCTGCGTTTCTTACCCGATAAATCCTGAGTTGTGTGAAAGGGTATTGACAAGAATCGCGTATCCCGTTACTTGTTAATAGGCAAAGCAAAGCGAAGGGGTTCCCGGTTCATGGTTGCGATCGAATGTGACACGAATGAGTGCCAATACTGCTATGTGTTACGTCCCAACCGGTCCCTGTCCTGGCGGCAAAATCTGGTGGTGTTCGCCGGGTTGTGCATGGTAACGCTGTTTCTGACGGTTCCGTTGGTTGCCATGGGGTTTTGGTTGGTGTTGCCGTTTGCCGGTCTGGAACTGCTGGCGGTGGGAATCGGGCTGTACTGCGCGATCTGCCGTTGCCACGAGTGCGAGGTGATCTGCGTCGCGGCCGACAGCATTCGCATCGAACGGGGCCGGCGGGGTCCCCGGCAACGCTGGATTCTGGCGCGGGCTTGGGCTCAAGTCGTGCTCAAAGGCTGTCCCCGGCAGTGGTATCCGAGCCGGTTGCTGATTCGGGTCCACGGCCGGGCGGTCGAAGTCGGCCGGTTTCTGGTCGAGGAAGAGCGTTGTCAGCTTGCCCAGGATTTGACGCGTTGTCTCTGCGTTAACCAGTAAATTCAAATAGTTGTAAAATTGTAAAGCCGGAGATCGAATCCGGCTGTTTTGTATCCAGTTTTAGCGTCATCGGTTCGACGGCACGAGGCGCGTTCAACCATCGGGAGAGGAGGGGTATGGCAATTAATCACATCCCGCGCAGGGGCGGCGGTATTGCCCTGAGTAGCGCAACAACACTAACGGCATGGAGCGGGGGGGCGCATGCCGAACTCGCGCTGAACATGCCACGGGGTGTCACCCCTATCAGCCACGAAGTCTACGATCTGCACATGCTGATCTTCTGGATCTGCGTGGTGATCGGCGTGGTGGTGTTCGGCGTCATGTTCTGGTCGATCTACCACCACCGCAAATCACGTGGGGCGGTGCCGGCCCAATTCCATGAAAGTACTCTGGTGGAGGTGGTGTGGACAGTGGTTCCGATGCTGATTCTCATCGGCATGGCGGTTCCCGCCACCAAGACGCTGGTTCGCATGTACGATGCACGGGATGCCGATCTGACGGTCAAGGTCACTGGCTATCAGTGGCGCTGGCAATACGACTATCTCAACGAGGGCGTCGGGTTCTTCAGCGTCCTTTCCACCCCTCAGGCGCAGATCCGTAATGTCGCCGCCAAGGGCGAGCACTATCTGTTGGAGGTGGATAACCCACTGGTGGTCCCGGTTGGTAAGAAGGTCCGCATTTTGACCACCGCTGCCGACGTGATCCACTCCTGGTGGGTACCGGAACTGGGCTGGAAGAAAGATGCCATTCCCGGTTTTATCAACGAGACTTGGACGCTGATCGAGAAACCAGGCATCTATCGCGGCCAATGCGCCGAACTGTGCGGCAAGGATCACGGCTTCATGCCTATCGTCATCAAGGCCGTGCCCGAGGCGGAGTTTAAACAGTGGCTCGCGCAGATGAAAGCGAAGGACAAGCCGAGCCCGAAAACCGCCCAGAATGATTCGAACTCCCCAACCGTCCCTGGAGGCCAAACGCTATGAGCACGGCATCGCCCGCCCTCGATCACGATCACGATCACGATCACGGACCATCGCACGGTTTGAGCCGCTGGCTGTTCACCACCAATCACAAGGACATCGGGACGCTGTACCTGTTGTTCTCGTTGTTGATGTTCTTTGTCGGCGGCACCATGGCCCTGATTATCCGCGCCGAGTTGTTCCAGCCGGGCCTGCAGATCGTCAATCCGCAATTCTTCAACGAGATGACCACCCTGCATGCGCTGGTCATGATCTTCGGCGCGGTGATGCCGGCTTTCGTCGGGTTGGCTAACTGGCTGATTCCGATGATGATCGGCGCGCCGGACATGGCCCTGCCGCGTATGAACAACTGGTCGTTCTGGATCATGCCGTTCGCTTTCACATTGCTGTTGTCCACTCTGTTCATGCCGGGGGGCGGCCCAGCCGGCGGCTGGACTTTGTATCCTCCGCTGGTGCTACAGACTGGTAATGCCTTCCCGTTTGTTATCCTGGCCATCCATATGATGGGGGCCTCTTCGATCATGGGCGCGATTAACATTATCGCGACGATTCTCAACTTGCGCGCGCCCGGCATGACGCTGATGAAAATGCCGCTGTTCGTGTGGACCTGGCTGATCACCGCTTATCTACTGATCGCAGTGATGCCGGTATTGGCGGGCACGGTGACCATGTTGTTGACCGACAAGTTTTTCGGGACCTCGTTTTTTAACGCCGCTGGTGGCGGTGACCCGGTGATGTTCCAGCACATTTTCTGGTTCTTCGGCCATCCCGAGGTCTACATCATGATCCTGCCGGCGTTCGGGGTGATTTCCATGATCATCCCGACCTTCGCCCGCAAGCCGCTATTCGGCTATGCCTCGATGGTGTATGCCACCGCCTCCATCGCGTTTCTGTCCTTTATCGTCTGGGCGCATCACATGTTCACGGTGGGGATGCCGTTGGCGGGCGAACTGTTCTTCATGTACGCGACCATGCTGATCGCGGTGCCAACCGGAGTGAAAGTGTTCAACTGGGTTTCGACCATGTGGCGCGGGGCGATGACTTTCGAGACGCCGATGTTGTTCGCTCTCGCCTTCGTGGTCCTGTTCACCATCGGTGGCTTTTCCGGACTGATGTTGGCGATCGCGCCAGCCGACTTCCAGTACCAGGATACCTATTTCGTGGTGGCGCACTTCCACTACGTGCTGGTACCAGGCGCGGTGTTCTCGATCATGGCCGCCACCTATTATTGGCTACCGAAATGGACCGGCCACATGTACGATGAGAAATTGGGCCAGTGGCATTTCTGGCTGTCGGTGATCGGGGTCAACGTGCTGTTCTTCCCCCAGCACTTCTTGGGGTTGGCCGGCATGCCGCGCCGCATTCCCGATTACGCCCTGCAATTTACCGAGTTCAACATGATTTCGACCGTCGGCGCGTTCCTGTTCGGTTTTTCGCAACTGCTGTTCGCCTACAACGTCATCAAGACCATTCGTGGTGGCGTGAAGGCGACCGATCAGGTATGGGACGGAGCGCATGGTCTGGAATGGACGCTGAGTTCGCCGCCTCCATACCACACCTTCACCACGGCTCCCGAAATCAAGTGAGAATGGGAGGGCTTGAAGTGAGGTCCGCGGATAATTCCGCTGGTGCGGTGCCGCAAAACCGCACCGCTCGGGTTCGGCGCACGGTGATCGCGCTGGCGGTATTGACCGCGGTTTTCTATGTTGGAATTATTCTGATCATGGCGTGGCGATGATGGTGGAAACCGAAAAATCAACTCCAAGGTCGGCAGTGGCAGCGAACCGCCGGTTGGTGCGGCGCCTCTTGTGGGTGACGGCTGGGATGTTCGCCTTTGGGTTTGCCATGGTGCCGTTCTATGACGTACTGTGCAAAATCACCGGCCTTAACGGCAAGACCGGTGGTCGCGTGGTCGCCGTGGAACCGATGAGAGTCGACGAATCGCGAACGATAACCGTGGAATTTGTCGCTAATCTCAATTTGGGAGCACCGTGGGAATTCGCCCCGCAAGTCGCTCGCATGCAGGTGCATCCCGGTCAGTTCTACCAGACCCGTTTTTGGGCGCGGAACGTGGCCGACCAACCCATGACCGGGCAGGCGATCCCCAGCGTTTCGCCGGGACTGGCGGCATCCCATTTTCAGAAGATCGAGTGTTTCTGCTTTACCCGCCAGCAGTTCCAAGCGGGCGAGGGTAAGGAAATGCCGGTCACCTTCCGCATCGATCCGGAGTTGCCGTCCGACGTGCGCATCGTAACCCTGTCTTACACATTTTTTAGGATTGATAACGCGGGCGGTTGATCATCAGGATACCGCCCGCCGCCGACATAACCGCCGAAGGGGGAAATAACCTAATGACGCAAGTACAGGCGCATGCGCCAGATCATTATTACGTGCCACATCAAAGTCACTGGCCGATCATTGCAACCGTCAGCCTGTTCACGCTGATGGTGGGTGGAGCCACGCTGTTGAACGGGGGCAGCAATACTCTACTGCTGGTTGGACTGGCGTTGATTCTGATCACCATGTTCGGCTGGTTCGGCACGGTGATCCGCGAAAGTGAGAAGGGTCTTTATAGCGACCAGATGGATCGCTCGTTCCGTTGGGGGATGGCTTGGTTTATCTTTTCCGAAGTGATGTTCTTCGCCGCGTTTTTCGGCGCGCTATTCTATGCTCGCAGCTACTCGGTCCCTTGGTTGGGTGGGGAAACCGGCCATGGAGAATTGACGCACGGTCTGCTTTGGTCCAAGTATGAGGCCACTTGGCCCACCAACGGTCCCGGCGATATCGGTGGCTTTTTCGCCCCGATGCGCGCTTGGGGTTTGCCCGCCATCAACACCCTGATCCTGCTCAGCAGCGGCGTGACCATCACGTGGGCGCACTGGGGGCTGATTCAGGAAAACCGTCCGCAATTATTGAAAGGTCTGGCGGCCACGGTGGCGCTGGGCGTGCTGTTCCTGACCTTGCAGGCCACCGAATACCACGAAGCTTACAAGGAACTGCACCTGACCCTGGGCAGCGGCATTTATGGGTCCACGTTCTTCATGCTGACCGGGTTCCACGGCCTGCATGTCACCATCGGCGCGATCATCCTGACCGTGATTTTGCTGCGCAGTCTGGCCGGTCATTTTACCCCGCGACGCCATTTCGCCTTCGAGGCGGCGGCGTGGTACTGGCACTTCGTGGACGTGGTGTGGCTGGGACTGTTTATCTTCGTCTACTGGCTCTGAGCGCTGCTGGTCCGGTTTTCATGGGCCATGCGGCTATAGGCCGTGCGGCGCGATCAAACCGGTGGCGTAGGCCAGCATCAGCAGGACGAAGAGAACCACCGACAAGGCGATGCGCAGCGTCAGCGCCTTGACGGTGCGGGGATTGCGACCCTGATCGTGGATCAAAAAGAACAGCCCGGATCCCAGACTGGCGAGAATGAGCAGCAGCATGAGGACGACGACGATCTTGATCAGCATGAATAAATTCCGGCGGGGTAGGGTTACCGCCGCGAGTATACTCGAACCCAAGGCTGGATGAATTGGATTCCAGGTGAGAGGGGTGGTGCAAATCCGGCTGGGTAATTGGGTCTTGCGGCCCGGCCGGGCATCCACCGTCGCTACCCTGCTCGTCATGCCCCTGTTGCTGGCGCTCGGCTTCTGGCAACTGGATCGGGCCCGGCAGAAAGCCGAACTTCAGGTGGCGTTCACCGAACAACTGCGACAGCCTCCGGTATCGCTTGCCGAGGTGAATCCCAGCGATCCCGCGAGCCGTTATCGTCGGGTGATTGCTGCTGGTCGATATGACGGCGAACACCAGTTACTGCTCGACAATCAGATCCGGGACGGTCAGCCGGGCTATCATGTCCTGACACCGTTGCGGCTTGCCGATGGTTCGGCGATACTAATCAATCGGGGCTGGCTGCCGATTGGAGCGTCGCGACGGGAATTACCGGACGTCTCCGTGACTGCCGAACCGGTAAGCGTGCATGGCTGGCTGGCGCAGCCGGCCAGTCCGGGCTTGCGGTTGGGCGATGCCGCCGGCGAAGATTTGAAGTGGCCGCGCGTCGTTCCCCACGTTGATTACCAACGGCTGGCCATCTTGCTGGGTTATCCCTTGCAGCCGGCGCTGATCCTGTCGGAGTCGGGAACGTCTGCTGGTTACTGGCGCGACTGGCAACCCCGATTCGGCGGCTACGGGCCGGAACGCCATCGAGGCTATGCCGTGCAATGGTTTGCCTTGGCGGCGGCGCTGTCGATCCTGTACCTTGCGGCCAATACTCGCCGGCAACCACATTCTGAATGATTTTGTGATGAGCATTCATTCGCTTTCGATCGATTCCTCCGCGATTCCTCCCCCCTGGCGGCAGCGGCTGTTCCTGTTGTTCGTGATAGCCTGCTTTGTCGTGCCGCTTGCGGCGGCTTGGCTGCTGGTTGGCCACTGGCGGCCGGAAGGTTCCGTCCAGCACGGGGAACTGTTGAATCCAGCCCGGCCGCTCCCGGATTTGCGCTTCGACTCGGCCGACGGACACCCTTCGGATAGGGCGGGATTGCGGGGACGCTGGGTGTTGGTGTACGTCGGTTCGGCTGCAGAGTGTGATGCGCGCTGTCGCACCGGCCTGTACGACATGCGGCAAATACGGCTGGCGCTGGGCAAGGATATGGAACGGATCAAGACCGTGCTGCTGCTCGACCAAGCGCCGGAGGCTGGCTTGCGCCAGTGGCTAACCTCCGAACACGCCGCCATGACGGTTGGGGTGGCCGATCCCTCGACCCGCGATGCCCTGCTCGAGGCATTCACACGGCCGGGGCGAGCCGGTGAGTGGATTTATCTGCTGGATCCGCTCGGCAATCTGCTGATGCGCTACCCGATCGACGTCGAACCGCGCGGATTGCTCAAGGACCTCCAGCGGTTGTTGCAGTGGTCGAAAATCGGATGAGCGGCGCGCGCGGGACCCTGTTTCACGGACTGGCCTGGGCGGCGCTGGTTCTGACCTTCCTGGTGGTGATTTTGGGTGCCTATGTACGGCTTTCGGACGCCGGACTGGGCTGTCCGGACTGGCCCGGTTGCTATGGTCGGCCGGATGTCCCCGACGAGGCCCACCAGATCGCCGAAGCCAACGCGGCTTACCCCCACCGTCCGGTCGAGCCAGCCAAGGCCTGGAAGGAAATGGTTCACCGTTATTTCGCCGGAACTCTGGGGCTGTCGATTCTGGCGCTGGCGGCACTGGCCTGGCGGCGGCGAGGCGAACCCGGCCAACCGCTGGGCTTGCCGCTGGCGTTGCTCGGGTTGATCGTGTTCCAGGCTTTGCTGGGGATGTGGACCGTGACCTGGCAACTGAAGCCGGTGGTGGTCATGGCCCATCTGCTGGGGGGATTGACGACGCTGGGTTTGCTAACCTGGCTGGTGCTGCGCCAAGGTCGGTATGGCGCCGATTCCGCAGCGGCCGGCGATGGGGCGGCGCTGCGGGGTTTTGCCCTGCTGGGGTTGGTGCTGCTGGTGGGTCAAATCGCGCTGGGTGGCTGGACCAGCGCTAATTATGCCGCCTTGGCCTGTCCCGATTTTCCAACCTGCCAGGCCCGCTGGTGGCCGCCGATGGATTTTGGGGAAGCATTCACGTTGTGGCGTGGGCTCGGTGTTTCCTACGAAGGTGGCGTGCTGGCCAACGACGCCCGGGTGACGATTCACATGATGCACCGATTGGGTGCCCTGACGGTGTTTTTCTACCTGGGTTGGCTGAGTTGGCGCTTGCTGGCGAGCAGCCAAAACCGTGGCGTGCGACTCGTCGGATGGGCCATGGTTGTTTTGCTGGTCGGCCAGCTTGCCTTGGGCATCGCGAATGTCGTTTTGCATTTGCCGCTGCCGGTGGCGGTCGCCCACAACGCCGGCGCGGCGTTGCTGTTGCTGGCTTTGGTGGCGCTTAACCACCTGCTTCGACCGAAGCCCGCCGCATGATGACCGCCGCCTTCCAAACCCTGCGCGCCAGTCTCCGCCGCCATGGCCGGGATTATCTGGAATTGACCAAACCCCGCGTGGTGGCGCTGATCACCTTCACCGCCATGGTCGGCATGCTGCTGGCGACGCCGGGGATGGTCCCTTGGGAGATTCTGCTGTTCGGTTCGCTGGGCATCGCGCTGATGGCCGGTTCGGCCGCCGCCATCAACCATCTCGTCGATCGGCGGGCCGACGCCCTGATGGCCCGCACCCGCCACCGTCCGCTGCCGAGCGGCCACCTGGAATCCTGGCAGGTATTGGGCTTTGCCGCGATCATCGGGGCACTTGGCCTCGGTCTGCTGCTGGTCTTCACCAACCCGCTGACCGCAGTGCTGACCTTCGCCTCGCTGATCGGCTACGCGGTAATCTACACGCTGTTTCTCAAGCGGGCCACGCCGCAGAACATCGTCATCGGCGGCGCGGCTGGCGCGGCGCCGCCCTTGCTCGGCTGGACGGCGGTCACCGGCCAGGTGGACTCCGGGGCGCTGCTGCTGTTCCTGATCATCTATGTCTGGACTCCACCGCACTTTTGGGCGTTGGCGATCCACCGTCGCCACGATTACGCCAACGCCGACATCCCCATGCTGCCCGTCACCCACGGCGCCGCTTTCACCCGGCTGCACATTCTGCTGTACACCATCCTCCTGTTTCTGATCACCCTGTTGCCGTTCCTGACCGGCATGAGCGGCTGGATTTATCTGGCCGGCGCCGTCGTGCTGGGCCTGCGTTTCCTGAGTTTCGCCACGCGCTTGTATGCGACCGGCGACGACCGCCTCGCCATGCCAACCTTCGGATTTTCCATCGTCTATCTGTTTGGCCTGTTCGCCGCGCTGATGCTCGATCATTATGCGCTGCGCCTGTTTGATCGGCTCTGACGAGGACTGTTTTTTCAGGCGCTTGGGGGAAAGCTCCAAGGGGCCCGGACGCCCCGGCCGTCGGCGCCGGCAAGCTGACGAGGAGTTTTTTCAAACGCTTGGGGAAAATTTCCTCTGGATTTCCATTTTGCAATATTAGCCAGCGCTGATTGAGAAAACCCGGCAGATATTAGTAGAATAGACCGTCGTCCAGACCCACCCAGCCGCATTTTCCAGCCTGGTTTTCAATGTCGGAAAATACGTGCGAAAACAAGCAATAAACATTATAGCCCCATGGCTTGCTAAGGAGACTTGGATATGGCCCAAAGCTCAGCGTTGCCAGCCGAGCAGTACAATTACGACATCGTCCGCAGGTTCATGATCGTTGCCATGGTTTATGGCGTGATCGGCATGTCGGTCGGCCTCTACATCGCCTGCGAATTGGCGTGGCCGTTCCTCAACTTCGATATACCCGCCATCACGTTCGGGCGCCTGCGTCCCGTTCATACCAGTCTGGTGATCTTCGGTTTCGGCGGCAGTGCCCTGTTCGCCACATCCTACTACATCGTGCAGCGTACCTGCCAGGCGCGGCTGGCTTTTCCCTGGCTGGCCGAGTTCACCTTCTGGGGCTGGACCGGTGGTGTGGCGCTGGGCGTGATCACTTATATGGCCGGTTTTTCCCAAGGCAAGGAGTACGCCGAGTTCGAATGGCCGCTGGATATCGCTATCACCGTGGTGTGGGTTTGCTATATCCTGATTTACGTCGAGACCATCCGCCGACGCAGTCAACCCCACATCTACGTCGCCAACTGGTTCTTCCTGGCCTTCCTGCTGGCCGTCGCTCTGTTGCATATCTTCAACAACCTAGTGGTGCCGGTCAACCTGGTCAAGTCCTACAGCCTGTTCGCCGGCGTGCAGGATGCCATGACCCAGTGGTGGTATGGCCACAACGCGGTGGGCTTCTTCCTGACCGCCGCCTTCCTCGGCATGATGTATTACTTCGTCCCCAAGCAGGCCGGCCGGCCGGTCTACTCCTATCGACTGTCCATCATCCATTTCTGGGCGTTGATCTTCCTTTATATGTGGGCCGGCGGTCATCACCTGCACTGGACCGCGTTGCCGGACTGGGTCTCGACCCTGTCTGCCACCTTCTCCGTGCTGCTGCTGATGCCCTCCTGGGGCGGCATGATCAACGGCATCATGACCCTGTCCGGCGCCTGGGACAAACTGCGTTCCGACCCGATCATGCTGTTCCTGATCACCTCGCTGTCGTTCTATGGCATGTCCACCTTCGAGGGTCCGTTGATGTCGCTGAAGAGCGTCAACGCCCTGTCGCACTATACCGACTGGACCATCGGTCACGTGCACTCCGGCGCGCTGGGCTGGGTGGCGCTGGTAAGCTTCGGTTCCTTCTACCACCTGATTCCGCGACTGTACGAGACCCGGATGTACAGCCAGACCTTGATTTACGTCCACTTCTGGCTCGCCACCATCGGCATCGTGCTGTACATCACCTCATTGTGGATCGCCGGCATCGGTCAGGGATTGATGCTGCGCAGCTTCGACGATTACGGCAATCTGGCCTACACCTTCATCGAGACCGTCGAGTTCATGCACACCCCATACGTCTGGCGCGCGCTGGGCGGTGCCTTCTTCGTCGCGGGCACCTTGGTGATGGTGTACAACATGGTGATGACCCTGCGGGCGTCCCGTCGCGAACAGGCAGCCTTGGAAGCCAAGCTGGCGGCCAAACTGGCAAAGGCCTAAGCAGGCGCTTTTCCGGAGATTAAACAACCATGCGACACGAACAAATCGAAACTAACTCCGCTCTCATGCTCGTGCTGATCCTGGTCGTGATCAGCATCGGGGGCTTGGTGGAAATCGTCCCACTGTTCTACATCAACGAGACGGTCGAGGATGTGAAGGGCGCGGTGCGGCCCTATACCCCGCTGGAATTGCGGGGCCGCGACATCTACATCCGCGAGGGTTGCTATCTGTGCCATTCGCAGATGATCCGGCCGTTCCGCGACGAGTGGTTGCGCTACGGCCACTATTCGCTGGCGGCGGAGTCGCAGTACGACCATCCTTTCCAATGGGGGTCCAAGCGCACCGGCCCCGATCTGGCGCGGGTGGGCGGCAAGTACTCCAACCAATGGCACGTGCAGCACTTGAAGGCGCCGCGCTCGGTGGTGCCGCAGTCCATCATGCCGAATTATCCTTGGCTGCTGGAAAATGATCTGGATTACTCGGATGTGGCCGATCGGATGCGTGCCTTGCGGTTTACTGGGGTGCCGTATTCTCTGACCCAGGCGGAGTATGACGCCAACGTCAAGAAGTTTGGGCCGGTCGTCGCCGATCAGTTCGACATCAGCAAGGCGCAGGACAGCGTGCTCAAGCAGGCGCGCGAGAAGAACTTTGACGGCATCCCCGGCCGGATCTCGGAAATGGAAGCTCTGGTCGCGTACTTGCAGGTGCTCGGCACCATGGTGGATTTCACCCAGTACGACGAAGGCTTTTTCACCACGTTCCGTTAATAACCTGAACTGTGTCTCCTCCTGTTGGGGGAGACTGAATGGAGCCCTGTTCGATGTTCGACTGGCTGCTGTGGTTCACCCATATGGAAAACTCTAAGCCATTGGCGTTGATACTGTTTTTTGGAGCCTTTTGCGGCATCCTGATTTACGTGTTCACCGGGAAGCGACGCGCCAAGCGACTTGAATCCTACAAGTACATTCCATTCGACGACGACCCGCCGCAGTCCAATCCTTCATAAGCCGGGCATCATTCCCAATCCCGCAAGGTGATGGAAAATGAGTGACAATACACTGAGTAAACAACAACAACCTGGTGCGGTTCAGACTACCGGCCATGCCTGGGACGGCGATCTTCAGGAGTACAACAATCCACTGCCGCGCTGGTGGCTGTGGTGTTTCTACGGAACCGTGGTGTTCTCGGTTCTGTACTGGTTCCTGTATCCTTCCTGGCCGGTCGGCAATACCTGGCTCAAGGGCCTCAAGGTGGTCGATTACGTCACCATCGACAAGGCCACCGGCAAGGAACAGGAGAAGGAATTTCGCTGGAACACTCGTTCCCTCCTGCTGGAAGATCTGGGCGACGCTGCCAGCAACAAGCAGCGCAAGGACATGCTGGCCAAGGTCCAGGCGGCCAGTTACGATCAGATCGTCAAGGATCCCAAGATGCTGGAATTCGTGCGATCGGTCGGCAAGGGTCTGTTCGGCGACAACTGCGCCGCGTGTCATGGCCGCGGCGGCCAGGGTGTCGTGGGTATGTATCCGAACTTGACCGACGACGATTGGCTCTGGGGAGGGAGCATGGACCAGATCCATGGAACTCTGGTGCAGGGCCGCAACGGCTTCATGCCCGCTTTCGGTCAGGTGCTCAAGCCGGATCAGTTGAGCGATGTGGCCGAATATGTATTGACCCTCTCGGGCGAAGCCAAACCGGGCGAGGCGTCCGAGCGCGGCAAGGCGATCTTCCAGGGTCAGGTGGGTGGCTGTTACTACTGCCACGGTGTCGACGGCAAGGGCATCCAATCGCAGGGCGCAGCCAATCTGACCGACAAGATTTGGGCGATCGTCGATGTGCCGGCTTTGAAGACCCTGCAGGAGAAAAAAGCGGCCGTTGCGGACTTTGTCGCCAAGGGCGTGAACAACACCCGGGTGATGCCGGCCTGGAAGGATCGCCTGTCGCCGACCGATGTCAAGTTGCTGGCGGTTTACGTCCATCAGTTGGGTGGCGCCAAGTAAGCGAACTCATTATTGGTCGAACCCGCCAATCCTCAGCACTCACCCCCCGACCGGGGGGTGAAGCGTTTATGCCGATCCGATCCATTTTATAAATGAATCCCCGACCCCCTTCACCCTGATCCTCTCCTCCTTGGCGGGGGGAGAGGGGATCGAACGATTACAATCCAGCGCGTCGGCCGCCATCCTTGATGAATCGCAATGACGATGGACGCGAATGATGGTCAACATAGTTGTGCTTTTCAATCGCAAATTGGGTGGAAAATGTCCGAAGAGACTGTCCAGCTTTATCAGAAGCGTATTCAGATCTATCCGCGCTCGATTAAGGGTCCGTTTCGCACTCTCAAGACCAGCATCATGATCCTGGCGTATGGCATCTATTTTCTTCTGCCTTGGCTGCGCTGGGAGCGGCCGAACGCGCCGGACCAGGCGGTGTTGTACGATCTGCCGGGGCGGCATTTCTACATTTTCGGCCTGACCGTGCAGGTACAGGATATCTTCTGGCTGGCCGGGGTGTTGATCATCTTCGCGATTCTGCTGTTTTTCGTGACCGGGCTCGCCGGTCGGGTCTGGTGCGGCTATTTCTGCTTCCAAACCCTGTGGACCGACCTGTTCATGATGATCGAGCGTTGGGTGCAGGGTGAACGACCGGCGCGGATGCGGCTGGACAAAAAGCCCTGGAATCGCGAGAAGTTGGTCAAGAAGGGGACCACCTATGGTCTTTGGCTGCTGGTGGCATTCTGGACCGGTCTGAGTTTCACCATGTATTGGGTCGACGCGCCGACCCTGGTAGTGGACATGTTGCTGGGCCGGGCGTCCTACGCAGCCTACTTCACCACCTTTTTCCTGACCGCCACCACCTTCGTGATGGCGGGGCTGGCGCGCGAACAGGTCTGCATCTATATGTGTCCCTACGCGCGATTCCAGAGCGCCATGTTCGATCATGACACCCTGATCATTTCCTATGACGCCAAGAAGGGCGAAGGGTCGAAGGGCCGGGCCAAGGAGTACCGGGGTCTGAGAACCCCCGAGGAACGGAAGGCGAAGGGCGTCGGCGAGTGCATCGATTGCGGGCATTGCGTGCAGGTCTGTCCGGTGGGGATCGACATCCGCAACGGCCTGCAGTACCAATGTATTTCCTGCGCGCTGTGCATCGATTCCTGCGAGCACGATCTGATCAATTACACGTCCGAAAACGCGCTGAACGGTCGAAAGACCCGGTTGCTTAGACCGAAGACCATCGGCTATGGGGTGGTCCTGACCGCGGCGACCGCGATCCTGACCTGGAGCGTGCTCACCCGCTCGCCCTATAGCGGGACCGTCGAGCAAATCCGCCAACCGCTGTATACCCAGCTTTCCGACGGCGGTATCCGTAACGCCTACGAGATCAAGCTGAACAACAAGCTGACGGCGCCGATGACAGTCGGCATTCGCATCGAGGGACTCTCTGGCGCGACTCTGGACATGGACGGTATGGAACGGCTCGAACTGGCGCCGCAGGAGCGGATCAAGTTGCTGGCGCGAGTCCAGGTTCCCCCGATTCGGCCTGGCGTGGCGGCGGGTGACAAAGTGACTTTCATCATCGAGCCCCTGGGTGGAGCGTCGGCCGAACCGATCCGTCAGGAAGCGCCGTTCTCGATACCGGAAAACGGCTGATGACCGATCTGCTGCTCGGTCTCGTGGTCGGCGCGGGGCTGGTCGTGCTCGCGAATCTGATCCTGGTCCGTTTCGCGCGTGCCAGCGCCAGGCAGGCCGCCGCCGTGGTGGCCTTGACGACGCTCGGCGTTTATGTCCCCTACGGTATCGTGCGCTGGCCGGGAGGGGATGTGTTCGCGATCCATCTCGGCATTTATCTGCTCGCTTCGCTGGCGTGTGGAATATTCTCGAGCGCTCGCGCCGGTGGTAAGAGCCTGCACTGGGGACCGGCGGCGATCGGCGGGTTTTTCGTTTTCGTGGCGGTGTTGGGCGCGGTGTTCGTCGCGATCGCCGAACGCGGCTTGACTCCCACCCTCGGAAGTTGGCTGCTGCCCGAAGCGGACAGCAAGCGCGAGGTTACGTCGATGTTCCCGGGCGTGATCTCCCACGACTTCCAGCAGAAGGAGGATCTATACAACGACTATCTCCAGCAGGTGGAGCGCCAGCGGCAGCGCGGCTGGCAGATCCAGAAGGGCTGGTTGGGCGAGCCCGTGGCGAACAAGCCAGCGATGTTCCGGGTGGTGGCGCGAACCCGCGAGGGCAAGCCGTTGACGGATGCGACCGTGACCGGTCAGTTTATCCGACCCTCGACCAGCAGGCTGGATGTCGCTTTTGCGCTGGCCGAAATCGGCCCCGGCGTTTACGAATCGAAACTGATGCTGCCGGCCGCCGGCAACTGGAACCTGGTGTTGCATGTTCGCAAGGACGCCGACCTGCATGAAGTTCGCGCCGGCACTCAGGTTTTGGATCGCTAACTTGCGTTCGCGCTCGCCTTCTTCACGATTCAGCCACGCATTCGTCTGATGTCCGCCACCGCCGAGTCTGTCGAGTCGGATGCCCCGACTCGTGCTGAAACCGCCTGCTTCCACTGTGGCCTGCCGATCCCACCGGGCACCCGTTATGCCGTGGTGATCGAGAATCAGTGCCGGCCGATGTGTTGTCGTGGCTGCGAGGCGGTCGCGGAAGCGATCATGGCCGCCGGGCTGACCGATTTCTATCGCCATCGCACCGCACCCTCGCGCCGGCCGGAGGATCTGATCCCGGAGCAGTTGCGGGGACTGGAGTTGTACGACCGGCCGGATTTACAGAAGAGCTTCGTCCGGGCCGAGAACGAACACGTCCGCGAGGCCGCGCTGATTCTGGAGGGGATCGTCTGCGCCGCCTGCGTCT
>JAVMKL010000159.1:0-25500 GCA_031732875.1 Candidatus Competibacter sp.
TGATCCAGCGGCTCGACTACATCCGCGATCTGGGGTTCACCGCCATCTGGATCACTCCGCCGGTGGAAAACCGCAGCGGTCTCGATTACCACGGCTACCACGCCTACGACTGGACGCGGATCGATCCCCGGCTGGAATCGCTGGACGCCACCTATCAGGATCTGATCGACGAGGCGCACCAGCGTGGCATCAAGATCATTCAGGATGTGGTGGTCAACCATTCCTGCCAGTACGGCATTCGCGGCAAGGTCCACATCGACCACCTGCCGATCAAATACTACGTGCCGCAAGGTTCCGAACAGGGTCGGGTCAACCACGGACCGTATCAAGGTAATCTCGGCAACTACGCCTGGCCGAACCGCGACGATATCGATAACCCGGTTGCCCCGGAATGGTATCGGGAACGGCACGCCATGGACCCGGAAGGCAAGGTTCCACTGGTGGACCCCAAAACCGGCGAGACCGTGCCCAAGCCCGGCTACAACCCTGGCCGTTTCTTCGGCATCGACGCCAACAACCTTGACCCCGAATGGTACATGCAGCACGGCTTTATCTGCGGCGGCGACTGGGAAAGCGCGGCGGTGCAGTTGAAACATATCGCCGGCGACTGTATCAACCTCGCCACCGACCGTCAGAACGTCAAGGATTATCTGATCGGTTCCATCAACCGCTATCTCGACATGGGGGTGGATGCCTTACGCATCGATACGGTCAAGCACGTCCCGCGCGATAACCTGCTGGAATACGTCAACGCCTGGAAAGCCCATAAGCCGGGGCTGTTCGTGTTCGGCGAAAATCTGGTGAAAGGTTACGGCTTTGGCGATCTGGGCGGCGGAGACAACGGTCCGTCCTTCATCCGTCCGTGGTGGTATACCCGACTGGGTCACGATCCGCGCGATCCGAATTCCGGCGGCGACTCCGGTTTCGCGGTGCTGGATTTCGGCTTGTTCTCCACCTTCCGCGACAATCTCAGCCGGGGCAGCTTCGGCGGCGTCAAGGCCGTGTTGGACATGGACTGGATTTTCGGCAACGCCTCAACCCTGGTCACCTTCCTGCAAAACCATGACGTCGGCCCGGACAACGACTTTCGGTTCCGTTTCAAGGGCGAGCAGTGGATGGCGGCGGCGGCCTACAACCTGCTGTGGACGGTGCGCGGCATTCCCTGCCTGTACTACGGCGAGGAAATCGAGTTCATGAAGGGCGCGCCGCAGGATGTGATCGGCAACGACGACACCCTGGACACTACCGGCCGCGCCTATTTCGGCGATCATCTGAACGATGATCGGATCGGTCAGACCCAAAGCCATCCCCTCTACCAGCACATCAAGCGGCTGAATCAAATCCGTCGCGCTATCCCCGCCCTGCAAAAAGGGCCGATGAGCCAGGTCAACGAGTGGGGCAGCGGCATCAGCTTTGTCCGCGACCATAACTACGGCGAAAGCTACGTCGTGGTGGGGCTGACCATCGGCGGCGGACAGGACATCAGCGTGGGCAACCTCCGTAACGGGGTTTACCGCGACGCCGTGACCGGCAACGAGATCACCGTCCACCACGGCGGCATGTCCTTCCACGTACAGGCCAACTCCGCTGGCATCTACGTGCTCGATGGGCCAGGCAAGATCGGGATGGATGGGGCGTATTTGCGGTAGAAAGATGGTTCGGCGTGCCCTCTTCCGCGAATGGAAGAGGGCTGGAGTGAGGCGATGATACGGATTCCTCGTCGCGTCAAAATGATTCCCGATCCGAAGAGCGGATCGGTCGAAAATCCGATAGAAAATCTGGCCGGCTTTCGCCCCGACACCGCATGGGTATTGCTCGGTGAACCCGGTGCCGGAAAAACGACGGCGTTTCAAATGGAAGCCGAGGCGACCGACGGGCAATATCTGCGCATCGAAGAGTTCATCCATCTCGACATCGACCCCAAATGGCGAGAAAAGACGCTGTTTCTCGACGGTCTTGACGAGGTGCGTGCTGGTAGTAGCGGCGACAGCATCCTTTTACACCTTCGCCAACGATTGGAGCATTTAGGAAAGCCCTCATTCCGCATCGCTTGTCGGGCCGCTGATTGGTATGGATCGACGGATCGCGCTGACATTGAAGCCGCTTCGCCCGATAGCAAGATCACCGTACTGCTGCTCGAACCTCTACGCCACGAAGACATTCTCCGCATTCTGCACGAAAACCACGGTGTCACCGACCCGCAAACTTTTGTAGACGAGGCTGAAAAGCGCGGTATTGCCGATTTTCTCGACAACCCGCAAACACTCGAACTATTGGTTGCAGCGGTGAGTGGGGGGCAATGGCCGAAAACACGCGACGAGACTTACCAACTCGCTTGCGAGAAAATGGCGACTGAGGCCAACAAGCGCCATCGCGATAAAAAGCGCGGTGTACTGCTTTCCGCCGAGAAAGTGCTCGATGCCGCTGGGCAACTTTGTGCCGTGTTGCTTTTATCCGACAAGACGGGCATTGCCCTTGATCGAGAAAACGCCACCGAACGCTTTCCCGAACTCGCCGACTATGCTCCGCCCAACAATGAGGCTGCACGTCAAGCGATTGGTAGCAAACTATTCCGTCCCGAGGGTGAAGAGCGCGTCGTTCCAAGCCACCGTAGCATCGCGGAATATCTGGCGGCCCGCTGGCTGGGGCGACGAATCGACAGAGAGGGATTGCCACAGCGGCGCGTATTGAATCATCTGCTTGGCGCGGATGGTGGGGTCGTCGCCGGATTGCGCGGCCTTTTCGGCTGGCTCGCGCTGCATTGCCTGAGCGCACGGACGTGCTTGATCGACGCCGACCCGCTGACAGTCATCGTTTATGGCGATGCCAAACCGATGTCGGGCGCTGACAAGCGCCGCATTCTTGCGGGACTACGCCGCGAAGCAGAATGTTACCCGCCTTTTCGCCAGGATGGGTGGATGACAGCGCACCTCTTTGGCGCACTTGCCGATGCGGAACTGCGCGACGAATTTTTATCCATCCTGCAAGCGCCCGAACGCGATATCGCCAGTCAAGTTCTTGCTGATTGTGTCCTCGATATCCTTGCCTACAGCGAAGCACAACCTGAATTCGCACCGATCTTGCTCGATATTGTCCGCGATGAAACCCGATGGCCGGTCTTGAGAAAAGATGCTCTCAAAGCTTGGCTCAAATTATCGGCTAACCCGAAGGAAGCACTGAACCTACTTGATGATGTGAATGGAGGGCACATAGCTGACAGTGATGATGAGTTAGCCGGTTTGCTGCTGAGTCATCTTCATCCGGCGCACCTTGACCCAACAACGCTGTTGCAGCACCTGCACAAACCGAAAAACCCAAATCTATTGGGTAGCTATTTTATGTTCTGGGAGCATCAACTACCGCAAGAAATCTGCTTGGAAAATCTGCTGATTCTGCTTGACAAATTGGTGGATCACCCGGCGTTTATATCGCGCGATCCCGATGAAGATCGCCTCGAACGCATAGCAAGCAAACTTCTCGTTCAGGGTATCGTGTCATATGGCGATCTCATTACTGATGACGACCTGTTCGTTTGGCTGGGGATTGGTAGCGATGAGCACGGTTATTTTCAGAGGCTAAAGACCGAACACCAGGCGATTTCAGATTGGTTGAGTGCACGACCAGAACGCTACAAATCCTTGCTGGCGCTTTGCTTTAGACGATGCGGGCAGCATGAGCATCCATTAAACTGTGTCTACGGTCAGTTAATGCGACTACACGGTGCAACACCTCCCGAAGATATTGGCCTTTGGCACTTCACGCAAGTTGATTTGACCGATAACGACACTTCCGCCATGGAACATTTTGGTCGAGCGGTACGTACTCTCATCGATGGACACGGCTCCTCTGGGCTATCACTCGAGCTTCTTGAAGCATGGGCTACTACTCACCCTGAACGGAAACAATGGCTTGATTGCCTGCTTGTCAATGAGATTCCCGACTGGCGAACCGAGGTAGCAGAAAGAAAAATAGCCAGAAAACAAAAGAGTATTGAGAGCAAGAGAAAACGCACCATCGAGGTGATGCAATATCTCTCAGCGATTCGCACAGGTACCGTGCGCGTCGACCTGATGCACCAATTTGCTGGCGTGTGGAAAGGTTATTTCAGCGACATCCCAGGCGAAAATCACATGGAGCGTTTCGGCAATTACTGTGAAAACGGAAGTGAGATTCTGGAAATTGCCCAAGCTGGATTTCGACTCTGTCCTGAACGCGCAAATTTGCCGACAGTCGAAGAAATCATCGACCTCCATCTTAAGCAAAGAGAACATTTAATCCGCCTCCCTTGCCTCATTGGTATGGAATTGCGCTGGCAGAATGGGCTGGAAGAAATCGAGAATCTTTCCGATGAAGCCCTACGCAAAATGATTGCTTTCCGCCTGACTTATGGTTTCGAAAGTACGCCAGATTGGTTCGTGTACTTGGTGCAACGACGTGCAGATCTGGTTGCAGAAGTGCTGATCGCCTACGCAAGCGCAGCCCTGCGAGCCGGAAAGGAACATATCGACAGTATTCATCCCCTTGCAGACGATCCCAAATACCGCACTGTAGCAGCTTTGACAGCGCCAAGCCTGCTTGAAAGTTTCCCAGTAAGCGCACAAATGGGCCAATTGTATTATCTGAAAAGTTTGCTCAAAGCTGCGCTGCGTTATACGCCAGAAATCCTGCAACTACTTATCGGAACAAAGCTGGGCATGAAAGATATGGATATCGCCCAGCAAGTCTATTGGTACGCTGCCGCCATGTTATTAAATCCGACGCAGAATGAAGCCGCACTTTGGCATTATGTCGGCGAATCGGAAGCGTATATAAAATATCTATCCGACTTTATGGGTAATTCTGGAGGTTTTTATCTTCCAGCAGGGAGTCTTGGTAGGTTGATTGAAGCGATTGCACCGCATGCAGAACTCGGTTGGGAGAGAAATAGTGGTGCTCACGATATAACTGAAGCAAGACAACGTGGCGATATCGTGCGTGGCTTCATCAATCGTCTTGGTGCGATGCCAACACCCGATGCAGCGCAGGAAATCGAACGCCTGCTTACACAATCCGCGTTGGGAAAGTTGAAATGGTATCTTGAGAGTGCACGCCACCAGCAGAAACTGCATCAGCGCGAAAACCAGTTTCGTTTTCTGTCGCCGTGCGAGGTCGCGCAGGTGCTTGCCAACCAAGCGCCTACCAGCGTGGCTGATCTGGCGGCGCTGACGCTGGATCATCTGGACGGCATTGCGAGAGAACTCCGCCAAGAAAATGACGACGGTTTTCGCGCCTTTTGGAATGTCGAAAAAAAGCGACCCACCAGTCAGCGTGAAGAAAATCTTTGCCGCGACGCGCTGCTAACCCGTTTGCGAGCGCGCTTGTATCCGCTGGGCATCGAGTGCCAACCGGAAGGTGATTACGCTAACGATAAGCGCGCTGACATTCGCCTCTCATACCGTAACGAGTTCGAGTTGCCCATCGAGATCAAGCGCGATAGCAATGAATCGCTGTGGACCGCGCTGCGCAATCAACTGGTCGATCAATACGCCATCGCACCGCGAGCTAACCGACACGGTATCTACCTGGTGCTTTGGTTTGGCGGCAAGGGCATACCTTGCGCCACGGGTGGAGGTAATAAGCCGCGATCACCGGAAGAGCTACAAGCTCGTTTGGAAGAACAACTCAGCCCAATCGAGCGACGGCGGATCTTTGTGCGGATACTGGATGTTAGCTGGCCTACGAAGGGCTCCATATCCGGTCGGTAGTATTTCCTAGCTCAAGAGGATTTCCCCAATTCCTTCCACGTGCGCGGCAACTCCACCGGCATCTACGTGCTCGACGGGAAGCGCAGGATTCGGGCGAATCGCAACCTTCAGCGATGATGCGGGGTCCAATCGATTCAAGTTCCAGGCTGGATCGCGATCGACGAACCGACCGAAGTTCGAAGATAGAGTTCCGGCCATCACTGATGAGAGGTCATGACCATGCGACAACGCGAATTGGGTTCCACCGGATTGACGGTCAAGGCGATCGGACTGGGCGCCATGCCGCTGTCCATTCAGGGGCGGCCGGATGAGGCGCGGGCGTTCGAGGTGATTGAAGCCTTCGTCGCGGGCGGCGGCGATTTCATCGATACCGCGAACGTGTACTGCCTGGACGATGACGATATCGGCCATAACGAACGGCTGATCCGACAGGCGCTGGACCGGCTCGGCGCATCCGACCGGGTGGTGGTCGCCACCAAGGGCGGGCTGCGCCGTCCCGGCGGGGCCTGGGTGGTGGACGGCCATCCGGATTGGCTGCGCCATTCCTGCGAGCAAAGCCTGAAGGCGCTGAAAGTCGATTGCATCGCCCTGTATCAGCTTCACGCCGTCGATCCCAAGGTGGATCTCCGCCATTCGCTGGACGCGCTGGTCCGGCTCAAGGAGGAGGGCAAAATTGCCCATCTCGGCCTGTCCAACGTCGGTCCAGCCCAATTGGAGCAGGCGCTGGGCTTCACCGTGATCGCATCGGTGCAGAATCACTGCAACGTGTTCGACAAGCGGGATTTCCACAACGGATTGATCGACTTCTGCCGGGCGCGGGGGATCACCTATATCCCCTACAGTCCGGTGGGCGGGCATAACAGCCATCGCCGCTTGGTGGAGGACCCGTTGCTGCGGCAACTCTCGAACCAGCATCAGGTCTCGCCCTACCGGGTTGCCTTGGCCTGGCTGCTGCACAAGGGTCGTCATATCCTGCCGATTCCCGGCGCGAGCCGGGTCGCCAGCATTCGCGACAGCCTGGGGGCGTTGGACCTAACCTTGAACCCCGACGAGATCGCCGCCCTCGACCGATTGCCCGATCGGTGAATCGGGCTGTCGCGATCGGTCCTTACGGCATTCCAACCCCCATCCGGATCGCCCCCGACCGGCTTCCCCGATCGGGGGCGGGACGAGGAGCAACCCGCATGAGCGCCATCCAGCACCTGATTTCACCCAAAGCCAGCGATATCGGCTTTCCCGTCCTGCGGTTGCTACCTGCGGCCACGGTCCAAGCGGTCGGCCCCTTCGTGTTTTTCGACCATATGGGTCCGGCGCAATTCGCGGTCGAGGGGACGGCGGGCGACGTGCGCCCGCATCCGCACATCGGTCTTGCCACCGTGACCTATCTGTACTCCGGCGCGATGATGCACCGCGACAGTCTGGGCTATGTCCAGCGCATCGAACCCGGCGCGATCAATCTGATGGCGGCCGGGCGCGGCATCGTACATTCGGAACGGGTACCGGCCGACGTCCGGGCCGACCGTATTCCGGTGCACGGCATCCAAATTTGGCTGGCTCTGCCGGCCGAACACGAGGAAATGGCGCCGGCGTTCCACCATTACCCGGCCGAGGCGCTGCCCGCGTTCGAGGCTGAAGGAGCGTCGGTACGGCTGTTGATCGGCCAGGCGTTCGGGCTCGCTTCGCCGGTGATGACCTATTCGCCCACCGTGCAGGTCGACGTCGAACTGGCGGCGGGCGCCACGCTGGAATGGCCACCGGAGTATCCGGAACGAGGGGTCTATGTGGCGGGGGGGCGATTGCTGCTGGACGGAACTGCCATCAAGACCGGACAACTGGCGGTGCTGGAACCCGGCTCGCCGGCACGGCTGGAAGCCGGAACCACCGCCCGTCTCATGCTGGTGGGCGGCGAACCGCTGGACGGCCGACGCTTCATCTACTGGAATTTCGTGGCCCGTTCCCGCGAGCGCATCGAGGTGGCCAAGGCCGACTGGGCGGAGAGCCGTTTCGATCCGATCCCGGGCGAGACCGAGTTCATCCCTCCACCGTGGCTTTAGTACCTGAACCGGCTTGTTTGCGCATCGCGCTCGAACCGCGCTCCCGCAGTTCCCCACGCAACACCACTCGGCGCACCGACTGGGTCGGGTGGGCGATCCGCTGTAACAGCAGCTCGATGGCGGCCTGCCCGATATCGTAGGTCGGCTGGGCGATCACGGTGATGCCCGGTTCCACCAGATGGGTCCAGGGCAGATCGTCGAAGCCGGCCAGAGCGATCTGCTCGGGAAACCTTAAGTGGGCCTCCCGCAGCGCCTCGATCAGCCCGAGCAGGATCAGACCGTTGCTGCCGGCGAGGGCATCGGGCAACGGCCGGCGACCCACCCACTCTCCAGCCGCCGCGCGGGCGGCATCGACCGTCGCCGGCACGGCTTTGGCCAGCGTTTCCAGTCCATGCGTGGCCATGGCCGAAACGTAACCCTCATGCCGTTGCTGGCCGGTGGCGCTGGTCGCGCCGTAGATAAACGCGATTCGCCGGTGGCCCCGTTCAATCAGGCGCGAGGTCAGGCGGTAGGCCGAATCGACGTTGTCCAGTACCACCGCATCGGCGGCGGTATCGCGGTCGCAGCGGTCGATCAGCACCACCGGAAACGAATAATCGCTCGGGTGGAAGCGGGCCAGCGTCGGTAGCGTGGGCGACAGAATCACTCCGCTGACGTTTTCATCCCGCATCAGGTCGAGATAGAGCGCCTCCTTCTCCGGGTCTTCGTCGGCGTTGCAGAGAATGACCCGCATCCGGTTTTGATAGGCCACATCCTCGACCGCGCGGCTGACCTCGGTGAAAAACGGATTGCGGATGTCCGAGACGATCAGGCCGATGGTATCGGTGCGGCGCGAGCGCAACCGCCGGGCTGCAAGGTCCGGTCGGTAATCCAATGCCTGGACCGCCTCCAACACCCTCTGGCGGGTTGCTTCGCTCACTCCGGCGTGACCGGCCATCACCCGCGATACTGAAGCCACCGAGACCCCTGCTTGCTTGGCGACATCCTTGATCTGAGCCATCTATGCTTCTCCTCTAGAGTAAAAAGTAAACGATTACAATCATTATCACACGTCGATGGGTACCCTGTAAACGATGACCAATTTTTTCATACAAGGTTCTTGACAATTAAATTGTAAACGATTACAAATATAACCCGTGAATTAGCCATCCATATAACTATATTTAGACTAAAACGATTACTACCCATGGCGCCCAGCCAAGTGACCCAGCCGCGAGGATTCAAATCATGAACAAAACCGTTCTCTCCCTGGCCATAGCCGCCGCTCTAGCCACCCCGTTTGCCGCCCAGGCCGATACGATCCTGTACGGCGAAGCCAGGATATCGGTGAACTATATCGACAACCATATCCAAAACATCGATCCCAACTGGGACGTGGTCGATGACGGCTCCAAGCTGGGCGTGCGGGGCACCGAGGATCTGGGGGGCGGCCTGAGCGCCCTCTATATGTGGGAATTCAGCGTCGACATGGCCGAAGGTGGCAATTTCGGCGGCACCAACCAGAAATTTGCCGGTCTCACGGGCGGCTTCGGCACCCTGACCTTGGGCACCCAGGACACGCCGTACTGGAAGGTGCTCAACGTGATCGATATTTGGAACAGCTCCAAGGTGCTCAACGGCTCGGCCTACCTGGGTGGCACGGTCACCCCGGAAACCAACGTGAACGGCGCGCTCTCGACCCTACCCAACAACATCGATTACCAGACGCCGATCTTCAACGGCTTCAGCGCCGAAGCGATGCTGGTACTCGACGGCATGACGGACACGGTGCTGGGGACTCCAAACATGTCCAATGGTATCGACATCTGGAGCGTGAACGTCAAATATAACCAGGGTCCTTACTTTGCCGGGCTGACCTACATCAAGCTCAACGGCGACAGCAACATGAACATGGGTCAGGGCCGGACCGCCGACCTTGATTTGGCAAACTGGGGTCTCGGGTTGGGCTACAAAACCAATCAATGGCTGGTCGGCCTGATTTACGAACAGGGCAACTTTGCCGATGTGAACTTCGACCGCCAAGTCCGCGTGAATGGCGTGCCGCTTGCCACCGGTTCCGATGCCCAGAGCTGGTACCTCACCGGCCAGTACGTCTTCGGCAACAACACCGTCCGGGCCGCCTATGGCCAGACCGATACCGGCATCGACGGCGAGAGCACGATCGACAACTACCGGTTGGGTTACCAGTACAACTTCAGCAAGCGGACCTTGCTTTGGGCCGAGTACATCGGCCGCACCGCTGACACCCCCCTCTATGGCGATCAGGACATTGTTTCCATCGGCATGCGGCACTATTTCTAAGTCGAGCGCCGAAACTTGAAAGCCCGGAGCGCGGGCGCGGTGCCCGCGCTTCGAGGAAGCCCGCCACATCCGTAGTTCTGTATTCCGTTGCAGGAGCATCGTGGCATGAACTTGCATGACGCGTATTCAGCGCTCGGCCTCAAGCAATCCGGCGACACCCTGGTCTCCGCCGAAGTCTGTTCCCGCTGCCGGCAGCGCGTGACCGAGTATCGGTTCACCACCAGCGACGGCTTTGTCATCGTCACCTATCACTGCGTGGAACACGGTGACGTGATTCCCATGCGCAACCTTATCGTGCGCCACGATCCTTTTCCGCTCCATCCCTAAAACCAATCCCCGTCGAGGTGCGAACTCTATGAAAACAGCACCCTCTCTCTTTATTCGGGCCGGGTTGCTGAGCCTTACCCTGGTCGCGATGACGGCGTCGGCCCAGTGCAATCCGGACTTCGGCGGCGTCACCCTGAATGTCGGCACCCGCGCCCGGCCATTCATCGCCAGCGCCATCGAGATGGCCGCCAAAGGCTGGGAAAAACAGACCTGCGGCAAAGTCAACATCCTGGAATTTCCGGTCGATCAACTGTATCAGACCTATCTCGGTTCCCTCGTCACGGGCGAGGGTAAGTTCGACGTCATCACCTTCGGTCCGTTCTGGACACCGGACTTCGCGCCCTATCTGTCGGACATGCCGGCCATGATGCGCGGGACCGAGTCCTGGAACGACATCCTGCCGGTCTACCGCGACCGCCTGATGGTCTGGAATAGCCGCTACCTGTCGCAAACCATCGATGGCGACCAGCACATCCTGTACTACCGGCTGGACCTGTTCGCCAACCCACGGGAACAACAACGGTTCGAGGAAAAGTACGGCTACCCCCTGGCCCCGCCGGCGACCTGGGACCAGTACTACCAAATCGCCGAATTCTTCAATCGGCCCACGGCCAATCTGTGGGGCACGGCCGAGGCTTACCGACGCGGCGGGGAACAGTTCTGGTACTTCTTCACCCACGCCGCCGCCTACACCCACCATCCCAAGTTGCCGGGTTCCATGTTCTTCGACCCGGACACCATGGACGCCCAGATCAACAATCCGGGCTGGGTAAAGGCGCTGGAAGACTACATCAACGGCCTCAACGTCGCACCGCCGGGCGCACTGGGGTTCACCTCGGCCGACATTCACAACATCTTCGCCGGTGGCTCGGTGGCGATGAACTTCGACTGGGGCGACACCGGCGTCAACGCCGCCGACGCCAAGACCAGTCTGATTCCCGGCAAGGTCGGCACGGCCATGCTGCCGGGCTCGAAGCGGGTCTGGAACTACAAAACCAAACGATGGGATACCTTCCCCGAAGTCAGCCGCGCGCCGTTCCTGGCCTTCGGCGGCTGGCAGGCGGCGGTACCCGCCAACGCCAGGCATATCGAGGCGGCCTGGAACTTCATCGAGTGGCTGTCCAGCCCGGAAGTCAGCGGCGAGGCGATGGTCACCCCACAAGCGGGCATCAACCCCTATCGCTACAGCCAGTTAACGAATACCGACCGCTGGCTCAGGATCTTCACGCCCGAAGAAGCCAAGCTGTACCTGAACGCGCAACTGGAGAGCCTGAATTCGCCGAACGTCGCCCTGGATCTACGCATCCCCGGTCACTTTGCCTACACCCAAGCGCTGGAAGTGCAGTTGACGCGGGCGTTGAATTTCGAAATCTCACCCCAGGAAGCGCTCAACAACGTGGCCAAAGCCTGGAATGCCCTGACCGACCGCTTCGGGCGCGACCAGCAGCGCGTGGCCTACCGAGCGTCGATGGGCCTGGATAGCGAGGGGAAATGACATGGCGACCACTCCCGTATCGACCTCCCCCATCTCCGGCCCAGCCCGTACACCCGCATTGGACATGCGCGGCATCAGCAAGACCTTTCCTGGCGTCAAGGCGCTCGATAACGTGCAACTGCAAGCCTGGACCGGCGAGATTCATTCGCTGATGGGCGAAAACGGCGCCGGAAAAAGCACGCTGATGAAGATTCTCTCGGGCGCCTACACCGCCGATCCCGGCGGCGAAATCCGCATCGACGGCCAATTGACGCCCATCACTGGGCCGAAAGCAGCCCGCGCGGCCGGCATCGCCATCATCTATCAGGAATTGAGCCTCGCCCCCAACCTGACCGTGGCCGAGAACATCTACCTCGGCAACGAACCCAAACAGTTCGGCGTGTTGGCGGACCGGGCGACCATGCGTCGGGAAACCGCCAAGGTGCTGGAACGACTCGGCGCGGAGTTCGGCCCCGACACCGTCGTCAACACCCTGTCCATCGCCGAACAGCAGCAGGTCGAAATCGCCCGCGCGCTGCACCAACACAGCCACATCCTGATCATGGACGAACCGACTACCGCGCTCTCCACCCGCGAAACCGACCGCCTGTTCGACCTGATCAAGCGATTGCGAGACGAAGGCATCGCCATCCTCTACATCAGCCACCGGATGGCGGAGATTTACGAGCTGTCCGACCGAGTCAGCGTGCTACGGGATGGTACTTACGTCGGTACGCTGGATCGCGCCGAATTGTCGGCCGAGCGGCTGGTGCAGATGATGGTCGGACGGCCGCTCTCCAACCTGTTCGACAAGCACAGCCACGCCACCGACCGGGTGGTGCTGGAGGTCAAGGGACTCACCGACGGCGGCCGGCGAGTGAAGCCGTGCAGCCTATCGCTTCACGCCGGCGAAGTGTTGGGGCTGGCCGGTCTGGTCGGCGCGGGCCGCAGCGAACTGGCGCGATTGATTTTCGGTGCGGATCGCAGCGCCGGCGGCGAAATCTGGCTGGAAGGGAAACGCCTGTCTCTCCGCAATCCGCTGGATGCGATCAACAACGGCATCGCCTACCTGACCGAGGACCGCAAGGCACAGGGACTGTTTCTCGACATGAGCGTGCGCGAGAACATCACCATCAGCGTGCTGGGCCGGGATGCGCTGGCTGGCGGGCTGCTCAATCGGGCCGCCATGGCGCGACTGACCGCCGGATCGATCCAGGATCTGCGGGTTCGGGTGGCCGGACCCTTCGTCACGGCGGGCGCGCTGTCCGGCGGCAACCAGCAAAAACTGCTGATCGCCCGCTGGGTCGCGATCAACCCGAAGGTGCTGATCCTCGACGAACCGACCAAGGGCGTCGATATCGGCGCCAAGGCCGAAATTTACCGAATCATCAGCGAACTGGCCGCCAAGGGCGTCGCGGTGCTGGTCATCTCCAGCGAATTGCCGGAAGTCATCGGCATCAGCGACCGCATTCTGGTGATGCGCGAAGGCGTCATCGTCGGCGAAGTCGGCGGTTCCAGCGGCACGGCAGCGACTCAAGAAAACATCATGGCCCTGGCGACGGGCACGACCGAAATGGTGCAATCATGACCGAACAAGCCCTTACTCCCGCAAAAGCTCCCGACCCGAAATTCTGGGCGAACCTGATTCAGACGGCGGGCATCCTGCCCGTGTTGATCGTGATCGCCGTCATCTTCTCGTTCATCGCGCCCAACTTCCTGACCGAGAACAACCTGCTCAACATCGTTCGGCAGGCGTCCATCAACATCGTGCTGGCCACCGGCATGACCGTGGTCATTCTCACCGGTGGCATCGATCTGTCGGTTGGCTCGGTGCTGGCGGTATCGGCGGTCACCGCGATGGTGGTATCGCTCATGCCCGAACTGGGCTGGGCGGCGGTGCCCATCGCGCTGCTGATCGGCCTGGTGCTGGGCGCCCTCAACGGCGTGCTGGTCGCGTATGCAGGACTGCCGCCGTTCATCGTCACCCTGGGTTCGATGACGACCTTGCGCGGCCTCGCCTATCTGCTGGCCGGCGGCACCACCGTCATCAACAGCAAGATCGGCTTTGCCTGGATCGGCAACGCCTACTTGGGACCGCTGCCCTGGATCGTGGTGATCGCTTTTCTCGTCTTGCTGGCGACTTGGTTCCTGCTCCGGCATACGGTGCTCGGCATCTACATCTACGGCGTCGGTGGCAATCCCCAGGCGGCGCGGCTGACCGGGATTAAGGTCGGGCAGGTGATGCTGTTCGTCTATGCCTTCAGCGGGCTGCTGGCCGGCTTGGGCGGCGTGATGACCACCAGCCGACTGTACAGTGCCAACGGCGTGCTCGGCACCGGCTACGAGCTGGACGCCATCGCCGCCGTGATCCTGGGCGGCACCAGCTTCGTCGGCGGCATCGGCACCGTGGTCGGCACCCTGTTCGGCGCGCTGATCATCGCCACGCTCAACAATGGCCTCACGCTGATGAATGTGTCGTTCTTCTGGCAATTGGTCGTCAAGGGCCTGGTCATCATCATCGCGGTGGCGCTCGACAAATACCGGCGCAAGGGTCCCGGTGCCCGCACCTGAAAACAAGATTCTTTTCATCAACCCGCCTAAAACCCGCAGGAGAAAGCACCATGAAAAAAACACTGATTTCCGCGACCGTGTTGGCCCTGACCTGCTCCACCGCCCTCGCCGCCGATAAGCCTTTGAAAGCCGTCGGCGTGACCCTGGGCAGTCTGGGCAATCCGTTCTTCGTCACCCTGGCCAAGGGGGCGGAGGAAAAAGCCAAGGAAATCGGTGGCCCCAGCGTCAAGGTGACCGTCGATTCCGCCGATTACGATCTCGGCAAGCAGACCAATCAGATCGATAACTTCATCTCGGCTCAGGTCGATGTGATCCTGATCAACGCCGTCCACCCCGAAGGCATCATGCCGGCGATCATGCGGGCCAAGGAAGCGAATATTCCCGTCATCGCCGTCGACGCGGGCGCCGAGGGCGCCAATGCGATGATCACCAGCAACAACGTCCAGGCCGGCGAGAAAGCCTGCCAGTTCATCGTCGACCGGCTGAAAGGCAAGGGCGACGTCGTCATCATCAACGGTCCGCCCGTCACGGCCGTGGCCGACCGGATCAAGGGCTGCAAGGCGGTGTTCACCAAGAATCCCGGCATCAAGATTCTATCCGACAACCAAAACGGCCAGGGCAGCCGCGAAGGCGGCCTGGACGCAATGACCAACCTGCTCACCGCTTTCCCCAAGATCGACGCCGTGTTCGCGATCAACGATCCGACCGGCACCGGTGCTGACCTGGCGGCGCGGCAGGCCAAGCGCACCGAGTTTTTCATCACCGGCGTCGACGGTGCGCCGGTGGCGGTGGAGGCTTTGAAAGACAAGGACAGCCTGTTCCTGGCCACCGCAGCGCAGAACCCGTTGCGGATGGCGAAGGAAGGCGTCGAGATCGGCTATCAGATCAAACAAGGTCAAGCGCCGAAGGAAGCCACCATCTTGATCCCGGTCGAACTGATCACCCGTGACAACGTCGGCCAATACCAGGGATGGGTCACAAAGTGAGCCAGCGCGGAGATCGAAGCCGTGTTTCCGGCTCCGGTCTCCGACCTTCACTGCTTTCACGAGGAATTCCCACATGGCCGATGCAATCTGTCTGGGCGAATTGCTGATCGATTTTGTCCCCACCGTCACCGGCACCGGCTTGACCGACGCGCCGGCCTTCATCAAGGCACCGGGCGGCGCGCCCGGCAACGTGGCCGTCGGACTGGCGCGACTCGGTGTCCAAAGCGCGTTCATGGGCAAAGTAGGCGACGACGCTTTCGGTCACTTCCTGGCCAATACCTTGACCGAAACCGGGGTCGATGTCGGCCCGCTACGCTTCTCGACCGAGGCGCGTACCGCGTTGGCATTCGTCTCGCTGCGGGCGGACGGCGAACGGGAATTCATGTTCTACCGCCACCCCAGCGCCGACATGCTGTTCAACCCCAGGGAAGTCGATGTCGAAGCGATCCATCGCGCCAAGCTGCTGCACTTCGGCTCGATCAGCCTGATCGGCGAACCGTCGCGCAGCGCCACCTTGTACGCCGTCGACACGGCACGCGCTGTTGGCTGCCTGATTTCCTACGATCCCAACCTGCGGTTGCCGCTGTGGCCGGACGCGAGCGCCGCTCGGGACGGCATGTTGCTGGGCTTGCAGAAGGCGCACGTGGTCAAGCTCAGCGACGACGAAAGCGAGTTTCTAACCGGGATGGGCAATCTGGAAAACGCCTGCAAAGCGCTCTGGCACGACGAGCTGAAGCTGATGGTGGTCACGCGGGGACGTGCCGGCTGCGTCTATTTCACTCCGGACTTCTCCGGCGAGGTGGAGAGCTTCGCGGTCGAGGCGGTCGATGCGACCGGAGCGGGCGATGGCTTCGTGGCCGGTCTGCTGCAAGGCTTGCTCGCCGAGCCGGCCACGTTCCGAGACGAAGCACGGCTGCGCGAACTGTGCCGCTTCGCCAACGCGGTCGGGGCGCTCGCCACTTTGGAGCGGGGCGCGATTCCGGCGTTGCCAGACCGCGAGCGAGTACAAGATTTCTTACGCAACCAGTGACCGTTCCTAACAGTGCGATCACTTCATTATTCATCCAAGCAAAATGTAGAGGAGAACCTATAATCAAATTACCCGAGCAATCACGATCCGTCCCAGTTAGACCAAACAGATGGCGGCCGACCGTTCGCGGCCACCGGTCAATCGAACGTTTCAAAACGCGATCTTATAATTCTGTAGGAGGATCAAATGACACAAAGAACCTTAAAAATCCTATCCGCAGCATCCGCCGTTTTCGCATTGGTCTTGGGTCACAGCGCCTTCGGCGCGGACAAAGTTAAAGTCTGCTTTTTGCTGAAGACCATGCAAGAAGAGCGGTACCAGCACGACAAAGCCGACTTCACCGCGAAAGCCCAATCCTTGGGTGCAGATGTCGTGTTCGATTCGGCCAACAACGACGAACAGGCGCAGTTATCCAAATTTGAAAACATGTTGGCCAAAGGCTGCAAAGTCATCGTGCTGCAACCGGTGAATACCGGAACGGCCGGTAAAATGGTCAAGACGGCGAACGAAGAAGGTGTAAAAGTCGTCGGCTACGACTCGATGCTGGTTAACGGCCCCCTCGACATCATGATCATGCAGGATAGCTGGGCGGTAGGGAAACTCCAAGGCGAGGCGATGTTGGATTGGTT
The DNA here is from genome assembly GCA_031732875.1 of Candidatus Competibacter sp. Lineage (GTDB taxonomy): Bacteria > Pseudomonadota > Gammaproteobacteria > Competibacterales > Competibacteraceae > JAVMKJ01. The sequence continues at coordinate 17,117 of JAVMKL010000159.1, forward strand.
CCAAAAACGTAAAGGCAAGATCGAAGGCAATGTGGCGCTCATCATGGGACAGCCGGGCGACTCCAACGCGGTGGCCATGAGCAGTGGTGCGCTGGAACTCATCAAGAAAAACCCCGGCTTGAAATTGGTGGTGGAACAATCCCACGAAGGCTGGTCCACCGACAAAGCAATGGCGACCACCGAAAACGCATTGACCAAATACAAAAACCAGGTCGATGCGTTCATTTGCAACAACAGCGGTATGGCTCGGGGCGTGGTCGCGGCTCTCGACGCTCAAGGGCTCGCCAGCACCGATAAGGTGTTCGTCGCCGGCTCCGATGCTGATCTGGCCAATATCCAGTACGTGGCGCAAGGCAAACAAACCGTCGAAATCTGGAAGAAAGTCAAACCGCTCGCGGAAACAGCCGCCGAAATCGCCGTCAAATTGGCTCAGAATCCAGATAAAAAACCAGCTGACATCATCAAAATCGACAAAATGGTCAACAACGGCGCCATCGATGTGCCGACCGTCGTTACCGAGATCGTTCCGATTACCAAGGACAACTTGGATTCCACCATCATCAAGGAAGGGCTCTATACCAAAGAGCAGGTCTATGGCAAAAAATAATACCTGACCGGTTTCGATCAAGCGACCTCGCGCAACGAAGGACAACCTGTTGAAGCCCACCTTCCTGGCAAGTTTGAAGGTGGGCTTTTTTGTCGAAAGTTTCCGGAACAAAAAAGGACGGTGAATCGAATGGGCGAAATCGTCTTGGAAATGAAAAATATCGTCAAAGACTTCCCCGGAGTACGCGCTTTAGATCAGGTTAATTTCGAGGCGCGGGCGGGAGAAGTATTGGCATTGATGGGCGAGAACGGCGCAGGAAAATCGACGCTGATGAAGGTCCTGAGCGGAGTCTGGCCCTATCCCACGTATCAAGGAGACATTTATCTGCGAGGAGAGCTGAAGCGGTTTTACGGCACCAAAGACGCGGAGGCGTCGGGCGTGGCGATTATCTATCAGGAATTGAACCTGATCCCGGAACTGACCGTCGCCGAAAATATTTTTCTGGATCGTCAAATTACCGGCGCGTTTGGAGTCATCAATTGGAGCAAGCTGTTCGCGGAGACGCAACGCTTATTGGACGAGTTGCATATCCAGGATTTTAAACCGACAGACAAGGTCAAGGATCTGACAGTAGGGAAACAGCAGATGGTGGAAATTGCCAAGGCGTTGTCCAAAAAAGCCAATGTTTTGGTATTCGACGAACCCACCTCCGCTTTGACCGACAAGGAAGTCGAGGCTCTATTCGAAATTATCCGCAAGCTCAAGCGCCAAGGCGTGTGCATGTCGTACATCTCGCACAAGATGGAGGAACTCCAGCAAATTGCGGATCGAGTGGTTGTATTGCGCGATGGAAAAACCATCGGCGACGTGACGCCGATAGCCGAGATCACGCTGGATCAACTCATCAGCCGCATGGTCGGGCGAGATGTCAAGGACATGTTCCCGAAGGGGAGGTGTCAGCGCGGCGAAAAGATTTTGGAAGTCAAGAACTTCGAGATCGACAATCCGAATCTCCCCGGTCAGAAAAAAGTTAAAGATGCGTCATTCTGCGCGTACCAGGGCGAAATTCTGGGTTTTTCCGGATTGATGGGGTCGGGACGAACCGAATTGGTTTCGGGAATTTTTGGAGCACCGCCAGGGCCGGCTCGCGGCGAAATTTATTTGAATGATCAGCCTGTGCATTTCCGCTCCCCACACGATGCCATCGAAAATGGAATCGGCTTGGTCACCGAGGATCGCAAACGCATCGGACTGATTCTTGGACAGAGCATCATCCAGAATATGATGATCAGTTCGCTGGAAACTGTCGCCAATCTTTTGGGTGTGATCAACGAGGCTAAGGAGCGGAATCTGGCGCAGGACTACGTGAAACGGTTGGCGATCAAGACTCCGGGACTCGACGTGAAAATCGATACGTTGAGCGGCGGTAACCAGCAAAAGGTTATTTTGGCCAAGTGGCTCAACACCAAACCAAAAGTCCTCATTTTGGACGAGCCAACCCGCGGCATTGACGTGGGCGCAAAAGTGGAAATTTACAATTTATTGAACAAATTGGTCGAAGATGGGGTTACCGTGATCGTTATCTCTTCGGAGCTTCCGGAAGTGATAGGGATCAGTGACCGCATCCTGGTGATGTGCGAAGGGGAAATCGTCGCCGAATTGGCGCGCAACGAAGCCACCAAAGAACTCATTATGGCCTATGCCACCGGCAGTCGGAGAAAAGAGGAATAACCACCATGGCAAATACGGCGCCCAGCAACATTAATGTACAGAGTTTCATGCAAGGTGAAACTGTGCAAACCTTGTTGAAATTCTTGAAAGACAATGGAACTTTAGTCGCTTTGGTCGTCTTGATGATCATCTTTAGCTTCTGGGACGAATCTTTTTTCACGCCGAGAAACTTAACCAACTTGGCCCGCCAAACGACCATCGTCGGTATTATTGCGGTTGGGATGACTCTAGTCATTATCATTAACGGTATCGATTTGTCGGTGGGTTCGATTGTCGGACTGGCCGCAATTGTGGTTACCCTTCTCATGCAGTCCGGTGTCAATATCTGGGCGGCGATCCTCATCACCTTGTTCCTCACCGGATTTCTAATCGGAATTTGGAATGGTTTCTGGATCGCGCATTACAATATTCCGCCATTTATCATTACCTTGGGTATGATGACAATCGCTAGAGGAGTAGCCCTCACGCTCTCCGGCGGCGGTTCGGTACCCGTCACCGATCCAACCTTTGCGGAAATCGGTGGAGGGTTTTTCTCCGTCACGATTTCCACGGTCGTGGTATTGGCCATCCTGGGTTTTTTGTTTTTCTCGCAATATCGTGATCTGAAACAGAAACAACAGTATGGCGTCGAAATCAAACGGCAGGACTCGATCACCTCGGTAGTTGTTACCTTGCTTGCCGGTGGCATCACCTTATATGCGTTTACTTATCGCGGATTGCCTTACCCGGTCGCGATTTTCGCGGTGATCGTGTTTTTTGGAACCTTCATGCTCCAAAATACCAAATTCGGACGCAGAGTCTACGCAATGGGTGGCAACGAAGAGGCGGCACGACTGTCCGGAATTAACATCTATCGCATGAAACTCGCCATCTATTGCATTATCACCACTCTGTCGGCGTTGGCTGGTATCTTGTTGGCATCGCGACTCAATGGCGCATCCCCCAATCTAGGCAATATGTTCGAACTCGATGCGATCTCGGCCGTCATCATTGGTGGAACAAGCTTTTCGGGTGGAGTGGGCACCATCGTTGGTACCGTCATCGGCGCGTTTATCATCAGCGTGCTGAACAACGGCATGAGCCTGTTGGAAGTACCAACCTTTTACCAGCTCATTATCAAGGGCCTTATCATTATCTTGGCGGTATGGTTTGATGTGTTGAGTAAGAAAAAACGTGGGTAATAGCTAATTGGAAGAGCAGAACAAATATCTGCTTTATTAGCCTATTCGTTCGTCAATTTTGCCCAGTGGATACCATGCACATGTCAAAGCCGCCGCGTGTGAAAAAATGCAGAGTTCCTTTGATGGCCCAAATAATTGGACTTCCCATTGTGATGTTAGCGCTGCTGATTTTCCGACCTGTTGCGGAAGCAGTGGAGCAGGCTGTCAAAATCGGCTTTTTGCTCAAGACTACGCAGGAAGAGCGGTACCAAACCGACAAAGCTCGGTTTATCGCTCATGCCGAGTCGTTGGGCGCGAAAGTCGTATTCGACTCCAGCGGCAACAACGAACTAACTCAACTACAGCAGTTCGAAAAAATGCTGGATGAAGGATGTCAGGTGATCGTGCTCCAGCCCGTTAATACTGACACTGCCGGCGCGCTGGTGCGTCTGGCGAATAAAAAGGGCGTCAAAGTTGTCGGTTACGATTCGCTGCTGACGAACGGTCCTTTGGATGTTATGGTGATGCAGGATAGCTGGGCGGTCGGTCGATTGCAGGGAGAGGCGATGGTTCGATGGTTCCAGGAGAAACGCGGGAAAGTCGAAGGGAGCGTCGCGCTCATCATGGGACAACCCGGCGACTCGAATGCGACGGCCATGAGTCAGGGGGTTTTGGAAACGATTCAAAAAAATCCTGGCTTGAAGCTGATCGCCCAAATATCGCATGTCGATTGGTCTCCGGATCGGGCCGCTGAAACAACAAGCAATTTGCTATTGAAACACAATAATCGGGTCGATGCTTTCGTCTGCAACAACAGCGGACTGGCAAGTGGGGTCGTTGCATCGCTGGAACTGGAGGGGTTGGCGAATGCGGAAAAAACCTTTGTCGCTGGATCGGATGCAGATTTGAAAAATATTCAATACATCATCCAAGGCAAGCAAGTAGTGGAAATCTGGAAGAAGATCGATCCATTGGCGTTCAATGCCGCCGAAATCGCGGTCGAGATCGCCAGAAATCCTAACAAGCCGGTCGAGGCTATTGCCAGGGAGGCGAGCAAAGGGGATTTGCGATTCGCGATGATCGATAATGGTTTCACTCAGGTTCCAACCATCGTTACGCCCGTAATTCTGATCACCAAGGACAATGTCGATGATACTCTAATTTCTGAAAAAATTTTTACCCGGGAGCAGGTTTATGGTGAGAAGAAATAATCCGGCGCCACGACGAAAGCGAGTTTCTGAGCGGTTACTTCTGAGCGATGAGGAAATAGGTCGGTGGATCAGGCAGCAAGCCACTCCTTGACTTGTTGATAGGCCTCAGGCCGACTGAGTACGTCCAAGTGATTCATGCCGTAGCCTACCCACTGCCGAGCTTGGGGAAACTCCAAGTTCAGGTTCGGTTGTGGATGGCGGCCGAGTGCGCTGTTCACGGATACGAGTCCGTCGCCGAGCAGGCGGTCACCGAGACTGCCTCCCTGCTTGCCCAAGGTTGCGGCCAGCGCGTAACACCGCACGCCTTCTGGCAGGGGAACCGGTCGCCGGCGGTCTCCCGAACGCGCGAAGCGATCATGCCCGGCCCAGTCCTCGTCCAGGAGATTGCCGTGGCGCAGATCGGTGATGCCGGCGCTGCGGATCTTCCCCAAACGGGCGAACGGGGCAGTGTAGGGGCTGAGACCCAAGAGGATATCCACCCAGTGCCCACCGCGCTCCAGCGGCGCGCCGTGATGCGGCGTGCCGAGGAAGACGAGTTTCTTCAAATGCCGGAGCCAATCGTGGCCCGCCAGGTGCCCGTAATGGCAGGCGCTCCGGGAGACGAGTCCGCCCATGCTATGTCCGATGATCGCCAACTCCTCCAACGGCACCGGCCATTGTTTCACCAGGGTCTCCAGCAAATCGGCAAACTCTCGCCCGTTGGTGGAAATATGGCGACCGCTGTTGTAATAAAGAAAGATGGGTGTGTATCCCAGGTCGCGGGCGAGCGCCGCGCCGTGGTTGTGTCCCTGTCGATCCCATTGTCGATCATGCATGCACAGGCCGTGCACCAGTACGATCAGCTTGCTCGTGGGCGGCGGGGAGGGGGTGGTGACCAGCGCCGGTGAATCCAGGTGCAAGGGTTGTCCTTCCCGGCGCAGGCACATGGGGATCGCCAGCGGGTTTCCGGAAGTGGCGAGGTAGTTGCCCAGCACGCCGTTCAACGCCGCCTGAATGGCTTCGTGTCCGGGCAGGGTGCTCCGCTCGCCCAGCAGGGGGGCGAGTTGGCCAAGAACGACATCAATCCCACCCCCCACCAAACGGGTCACTCCGCGGATGCTTCGGTAGACCAGCCTCGTGATGCCGCGCGTGGGACCGGCCGGCGGTGTAGCCAGAATGCCTGGAGCGCGGGCGATGTTGTGATGCATGGTTTCCACGAGATCGGTCAGACCTACCGTGGCGTCGATCGCCAGCCGGCTGATTCCACGCAGGTCGGAGGATCGAACCTGGATTTTCTTGATCAACGAGCAAATCCTGTTCAGTCCGCCAGTCGAAGTCGAAGCGCCTTGGGGCGACCATGGTCCCGGCCCGCCCCGCTCGAAGCGATCTGCGCGGGCAGTGGGTCAGCCCTTGGGGGACCTGGCAGACGAGCAAATGAAATAGCCCGGCGGAGCCGGGCTATTTTGATCGGATTCAATCCTGAATGTGTTTAATCTATGGGGCGGATATTGGTTGCTTGCTTGCCCTTGGGCCCAGTGGTTACATCAAACGAAACCTTCTGGTTTTCCCTGAGGGTTTTGAACCCTTGCCCCTGGATGGCCGAGAAGTGCGCGAACAGATCCTCACCGCCTCCATCCGGGGAGATGAAACCAAAACCCTTTGCTTCGTTAAACCACTTAACAGTACCAATTGACATGTATTTAGATCTCGAAAAAAGAAGAAGATAGAGCAACAGATCATGGTTAAAAGAATTAAGATAGCGGAGCTGACGAACCGAATACCAATGGGAAGGTTTTGCGGCGGACGAGCAGATAAACTACCAGAACTTTCACTTGCAAACTCTTCAGCTGCTAAACATAGCAGTTATCGATCAAAATAAAACACCGTATATACAGTGTTCGAGCGAAAGCCCTCACAACCTAATAACCATGCATCCTCCACTATAGGGCACGGGGCAAGACAATACAAGTTTTTTTTCCGACGTAACGGAGGACTTCACTGTGGGGAGGAGCTAGGAACGCTCTAAAACATGACCGGGTAAATTGCTGCTTTGCGGCAAACCATCCTGCCGCTGGTGAGTGATTACGCATTGAAGAAGGAATCCTTACGCCTGCACTCTGAAGCCGTGTGATCCAACCACCGGATGCGGAAGCCCCATGTCCGGTGGCGTGAGAGGGGTAAAGCGGCGCGGTTCGTTGACCCCGACCGATTCAGGATGGTTGACTCGGGACTGGCAACAGGGTGTCTTCGCCCACCTCGTCGGTCCACACCGTGAATCGATCCAACCGACTCGGGCCGAAGGAGGTCAGGAGCGCCACGTCGGCGGCGTCGTGGCCGTAAGCCATTAGGACTCGGCCGATGCGGGGCGTGTTGTTACGTGGGTCAAAGGTGTACCAGCGACCGCCCAGGTAAGCCTCGAACCACGCACTGAAATCCATCGGACCGGTCGTCGGTACCCCTATGTCGCCGAGGTACCCGGTGCAATACCGCGCCGGGATGTTCAGGCAGCGGCAGAGCGTCACGGCCAAGTGGGTGAAATCGCGACAGACGCCTACCCGCTCCTGATAGGCTTCATAGGCGGTGCGCGTCTTCCGGGCCTGCAAGTAATCGAACTGGAGATGGTCGTGCACGAAGTCGCAGATCGCTTGCACGCGCGCCCAGCCTTTCGGCACGGTGCTGAAAAGCTGCCAGGCCAGATCCACCATCCGATCCACTTCGCAATAGCGGCTCGGCATCAGGAAGGTGAGGGTCGCATCCGGCAACTCATAAATTTCATGCTGTTCGGCGGCGGGATTCTGGTGATCTGCCTGGCCGTTGTCCTCGACCACCACATCGTTCCAGAACCGAATCGGACCGGCAGGCGCGAGCAAGCGGCCGCAGCGATTGCCATAAGCGTCGGTGTATTCGCTCACCTGCACCGACGGTTCGACCAATAGATAATCCCCGCGGCGAACGGTCCGCCGGTGTGACGGATGGAGGTACAGCATCGCGATGATCGGCGTCGGCGCCGGATGCTCGAAGATGATGTCGTAGCCGGCCCGGATCAGCATGATGGTTCCCTAATCTGTCTAAATAATTGAGAGGAAAAGTCTTCGGCGCCGAAGCACCCGCATTTTCCCTACTATAACAGGGTTCCGATCTGTCCCGACACAATCTGAAATCTTTACTTGACATCAGTGATGTAATCGATTACATATATAAACGTAAAATATGCTCACCATCATAGGAGTAAATAATGAAAACGATTTCTAGATCTTGTATCCGACTCGACGCGCGAGCCAGCACGAAGGAAGAGGCAATCCGCCTCGCCGGACAGTTGCTGGCGGACGCCGGCTACATCGAACCCACCTACATCGACAGCTTGCTCAAGCGCGAGCAGGTAGCCAATACCTTCCTCGGTGGCGGGGTGGCGATCCCGCACGGCATGATCGAGGATCGCCACATGATCCATCATACCGGCATTGCCATCCTGCAAGTGCGCGAGGGAGTCGAGTGGAACGAGGGCCAGGAGGTCTTTCTGGTAGTGGCCATCGCCGCCCAGTCCGACGAGCACATCGGCCTGTTGCGCCGCCTGACTCGACTGATGCAGCAGCCCGAGGCACTCGACAGCCTGTTCCACGCGGAAAATCCGCTGGTGCTGATTGCTGCCCTGGGCGACGCAGCCGAGCCGGCGCCAGCCGCGGAGTCACCAGTGACACCTGTCTGGCCGGCCGATGCCGAAGTCATCTGGACCGTGGATTACCCCAACGGCCTGCA
>JAVMKL010000160.1:0-3456 GCA_031732875.1 Candidatus Competibacter sp.
TGGGCGTGGCGCTGCTGGCCTTTATCGTGGCGCGGGTGCTGCTGACCCGCCGATTGCGGCCGGTGGCGGAATCATTCAGACAACCAACATGAATATCAGCCCCGACCAGACTATTCCGCTCGATCTCGGCGTGGTGAAGATCAATGCCACCCTGATCTTCACCTGGCTCACCATCGCCCTGCTGGCCGGGCTGGCGCGCTGGGTAACCCGAAAACTCTCCACCACCGGCGAACTGTCGCCCTGGCAAAACCTGTTGGAAGTGCTGGTCGAGGGTGTTCAAAACCAGATTCGGGATATCGCCCGCCAGGACCCCGGCCCGTTTCTGCCGTTTATCGCCACCTTGTTCCTTTTCATCGCCACCTGCAACCTGCTGGCGGTCGTTCCCGGTTATGAACCGCCTACCGGTTCGCTGTCCACCACCACCGCGCTGGCGCTCTGCGTGTTTTTCGCGGTGCCGTTTTATGGCATCCGTCGACACGGGTTGCGCGGCTTCCTGCATCTGTATCTGGAGCCAACCCCGCTGATGTTGCCACTTAATCTCATCGGCGAACTGGCCCGTACCCTGGCGTTGGCGGTGCGGCTGTATGGCAACGTGATGAGCGGCGCCGTGGTGGGTGCGATCCTGCTGCTGGTGACGCCCTTGGTATTCCCGGCGCTGATGCACGCTTTGGAACTACTGACCGGCCTGATTCAGGCGTATATTTTCGCGGTGTTGGCGACCGTGTTCATCGCCGCTGCGACCGCCGCCCAAGAGCAGACCGGTAATCATCCCCAACCCCGCAAGTGAGGCTCGCATTCGTGGATCCCGCGTTCGTGATCGGCATCGTCTCCATCGTCACCGCCGGTCTGACGATTTGTCTCGGCACCATCGCCCCTGCTCTGGCCGAAGGCCGCGCCGTGGCTCAGGCGCTGCTGGCCATCGCCCAGCAACCGGATGAGGCCGCCACCCTCAGCCGCACCCTGTTCGTCGGACTGGCGATGATCGAATCCACCGCGATTTACTGCTTCGTGGTATCGCTGATCCTGATCTTCGCCAACCCATTCTGGAACCACGTCATCGCCGCAACTGCTCGCTAGAAAAACTGATGTCCAGAGTGTTTAGCTGTAAACCCTTCGCGCAACAAAGCAGCAGCCTTGGCGGCCTGCGGTGAAATAACCGCGGTAATACGGTCGCCCGCCTGAAGAACCATATCTGGATCAGCGACGTAGCTGGACATGCGGCGCTCGACCGTGATGATGAGGCATCCGGCAGGCAGCTTTAAATCGCCGATACGTTGATGTTCAAAGGGCGCATCGCGTTGCATCAGCAATTCCAGTAACAGATTGCTTTCCAGTTTGGGCGCATCCTGGCTTCGCAGCAGATCCCGCTCCAGCAGCGCCTCATAAATAGGTGTATCGCCAAGAAAATCGGCAATGACATAAGCGCAGAAACAAGCGACCAACAACGGCAACATCAGGGAATAGCTTTCGGTCATCTCGACGATCAGGACAATGCCTGTGAGGGGGGCGCGCACAATCGCCGTGAAGTAAGCAGCCATGCCAACCAAGGCAAACGTGGTCGGATCTGACACGACAGCGGGAAAAAAATAGTTGGCGACCAAACCAGTCAGCAGACCGATCTGCGCGCCCAGCACTAACAGCGGAGCAAAAATACCTCCCGCGGCGCCCGTTCCATAGGAAAACATCGTCAGGACGAACCGCAACGCAAAAAAAAGGATCAGGGCATCCATGGTTACCTGCCCCGCCAGCGTTTGCTCGACCAGGCGATGCCCCCCTCCCAATACCTGGGGTAGAAACCAACCCACTCCGCCCACCCCCGCACCCACGACAGCCCCTAGCACCCCCCGCGGCCAATGCCCGACACGCGCGAACAACCGCAAACTGCCTAGCAGCGCACGGTTGAAGGCAACCCCCGATACTCCGGCTACAAATCCCAGCGCCAGAAAAATAGGCAGGCTGTCCAATGGCGCCGTCGGATAAACGTCAACGTGAAAAGCGGGCAGTTGCCCGTAGAGCAGTCGGGTCACCACATCGGCGATGACGCACGCCACGAAAGTGGTCGTGAAAACACCGGGCGCAAAGTCGCGCTGCACTTCTTCCAGCACGAAAATCAAGCCGGAGAGCGGTGCGTTAAACGCGGCGGCCAAACCGGCTCCTGCTCCCGCCGCGATCAGAGCTTGGCGCTCGCGTGCCGTGCTTTTAAACCACAGGCTAACCATCTGTCCGATAGCTCCGCCCATCTGCACGGTCGGTCCTTCGCGCCCCAAAGTCAGCCCGCCCCCAATGCTGAACGCGCCACCGAAAAACTTCACCAGGAGAATTCGCCGCCATGCCATGCGCCGCAGCCGGTGCAGCACCGCTTTCAGATGGGGAATCCCGCTACCGGAGGCTTCGGGGGCGAATCGTTGCACCAAAAATACCCCGACACCGCTTCCCAGCGCGCCGAACATGATGGGTATCAGAAATCCCCAAGCAGGATAGGAATGACTAAAGGCGATGAGGTCACCGCGCAGATGATCAGCCTCATCGAGGGTGTAGCGAAAAGCCACGGCCACCAAGCCCGCCAACAACCCAACCAGCGCTGCGCGCGGAAACAGCCGCCGTCGCCGCTCGTGGGCGCGCACGAAATCGCGTACCTCACCGACGACGACACCGGGCGTCATTTCGTTTTGCGTTGCACCAAATTTTGCCGTCTTGTCGTCTTGTCGTTCTGAAGTAATTTCTCTATCCTCTTGATACAGCTAATTAATATATTCAATAGGGTATCTCGAAGATCCCCGTTTGTCGACCCGCGCTGGTAAAATACCGCTGTCCTGAACTCGGCCGATTCTCAAGTCGCCGAACAAACACGGCGCGATCAAAAATGGCATGCGGGCGAAAAAATCTTGGGGGGTGGCCGCAACATGGGAACCGCTCTTTGATCGGAATCGATTCACCATTGCGGCTACCTTCCGACGTCCAGGCACGCTCATCAATGGGAAAAGTCGAGCCGAGGTGATCCAAAAATTCGGACTCCTGCTCGCTACCATGCTGCTTTGCGCCGCCGCGCCGGTCCGATCAGCGGGGGCAGAGCAAACCTATGGCCCACTCCGACCCAGCGAGGTCCCCTGGCGGATCGCCGGCCAAACCTATTCCGGTACTAAACTGGGCCGGGATCAGCTCATGCTTGCTCTGCTGGCAACTAACCCGGATGCTGTCGTACCGCTCTGCGATGTCAACGGTATCCTGCGGGTCGGCGCCGTGCTGGTCCTGCCAACGCCGGAACGGATCCCCGCCCAGGTTCCAGATGCCACCCGCTGCTGGACCGCCGCAATGCGAACAAACGAGTGGGCCACCTATCGCTACGGAGAGATGCCCCTGGAACGCCCCGGTCCTGCCACCGGGGTCAAGCTCGACATCCCCACCATCTCAAAGCCATTGCCCGAGCGACCTTGCCTGGCTCCTCCCGAGACTTGC
>JAVMKL010000160.1:3556-25490 GCA_031732875.1 Candidatus Competibacter sp.
CACCATCTCAAAGCCATTGCCCGAGCGACCTTGCCTGGCTCCTCCCGAGACTTGCGCTGCTTGCTCGGACCAGCAGGATCAGGTCCTGTCACCCAAAGAGCAGGCGTCCGCTGCGACGCCCCGGTTGACCCCCGGTCCTCGGGCACCCGTCTGGTTGCTGGTGCCACTGCTTCTCGGCCTGATCGCCGCCGCACTGGTGGATTGGGAGCAGCACCAGAGAGACGGATCCGCCGAGCCGGTATCCGCCACGGATGCGGACACGCTGGAACGACTCCCGGCGCGCGCCGCGCTCCGGCTGGCACTCGGGCCGATGGGTCTGCACCTTCTATTGGTTCTGGCGGCCCTGGCCGGAATTTTGGGTGCCGGGGTGACGGTACTGTTTCGCGAGGCCATCCATGGCCTCGAATGGTTGCTTGATGGCAACAGTGGCAGCCTGGTGGCCATAGCCGAGTCCCTGCCAGCCTGGCAGCGCCTGCTACTGCCGGGCGTCGGTGGCCTGATCGCCGGCCTGATCCTGCAGGAAATAGGATCTCGGCTACGCGGTCCCAAGACCACGGACTACATAGCCGCAGTCGCGGCCGGAGACGGCTGGATCAGCGTTCGGCACAGCCTGGTCAAAGCCGCCTCGTCCCTGTTCACGGTAGCCTCCGGGGGATCCATTGGCCGAGAGGGGGCCATGGTCCAAATTTCCGCCATGGTCGCCTCGAGTCTCGGGCGACTGGGTCGGTTCCCACCGGACAGGCTGCGCCTTCTGGTCGCCGCCGGCGCCGCGGCCGGGCTCGCCTCTGCTTACAACGCACCGCTTGCGGCGACGATGTTCGTCGCCGAGATCGTCCTCGGCTCCATTGCCTTGGAGCACATCGGACCTCTCGTCGTCGCTGCGGTGGTGGCCGGCGTGACCGTCCACGACATCCTGGGTTATGCTCCGGTGTACCAGATCCCCCAGTTTCGTCTGGTCAGCGACTGGGAACTCAGTCTTTACCTGGTGCTGGGCCTGGTCGCCGGGCACGTGGCGCCGTTCTTCCTGCGCCTGCTGGAGCGCGCTCACCACGACTTCGCCAAGCTGCCGTTACCATTGGCCGGGCGGCTCGCCCTCGGTGGACTGATCGTCGGCGCCATCTCAGCCTACGAACCCCAAATTTGGGGTAACGGCTACAGTGTGGTCAACACCGTGCTGCAAGACTCCTGGCCCTGGCAGGCCCTGCTGACCGTATTAATTCTCAAGATGGTCGCGACGGCGGCAACCCACGGTTCGGGTGCTATCGGCGGGGCCTTCACGCCAACTCTGTTCGTCGGCGCCCTGCTTGGGGCTCTGTTCGGCACTCTGGTGCAAGCACTCCTGCCCGCCGGCACTGCCTCGCCAAACGCCTATGCGGTGGTCGGCATGGGCGCGATGCTCGCCGGAACGACTCACGCCCCATTCATGTCGATCCTGATGATCTTCGAGATGACTATGGACTATGAAATAGTCCTGCCGCTGATGCTCGCCGTTGTCACCGCCCACTACACCGCCCAGCGCTACACTGGCGTCAGTCCCATGTACGCCGAGTCTCTACTGCCTCGCGAGCCAACCGATCCACCCGGCGAGGCCCAGGCGCGTTAGGACGAAAGACCTGTTGTCGGGCAACGTTACGCTTTTGCCCGACCTACACGCTACGCCAAACGGCATAAAATCGATACGGAATTGGTATAAATCAACCCGCCGCGTTGGGTCAAGCCAGCGAAATCATACGCTTCCAGGCTGAGTGAGTCGTTCGCGAACAAGCCCTCGCTGCTCCCGCCGCAGGGTCGCCGCGGCACGACGGCGGACGGCCGCCGGGTCCAGGCCGACCAGCCCGACCCGGCGGCCACCGCGCCGCTTTCAGCTATTTTTCGGGCTTCGGCGCCACATCGGGCTTATTCGGATTCGGGGCAGCCGACGCATGCTTGTCGGCACTCGGCAATCCGGCCAGATAATCCACGAAGCTCTGCGAATCGACCACCCAGCCATCCTCGGCTTTCTTTAACGCCAGGTTGGCCTCGTAATACTTGTTTTGGGTCAGCAGGTTCGCGGCCTGATCGACCGCCTTGGACGTAGCCTCAAGTGGCATGAACAACGTCGTCAGGGTCAATTTCACGTCGGCTGGTCGCAGCACCTCAAGAGCCTGCTTGGTTTCACCTTTTCTCAGATGTTCGTTCACCTTGTCGATTTTCTCCTTTTTCTCCGCGGTCAGAACAAAGTCATCAGCCATGGTTAACCGGGCGTCAATCGGAATCATCGGCTCCGCATCGGTCTTGTCTGGCTTTTTAATCGCCAGTTTGGCGGCATCCTTGGCGGCGGTGACAAGCGTCGCTTTCGCCTCATCGATAAGCTTGACGGCTTCTTGCGACTGCCCATCAAAGATGGCGACCCGCGCCAGCGAAATATCGCGAGCGACCTTGGAACCTTCTTCCGAGAGCCGGACGATCGGACGCTCGTTGGCGTCGCGATCCGTGGCCGCCAGCCCCGCCAGCGACAGAGAGATACAAACGGTGGCGCCTATAACGACCAAAAGTGATTTTCGAGGGTTCATCATAACCTCCACAGGTCATGCAATCGTCACGGGTAGAGCATTCTCCGGCGAGTCAACAAACCGGACATCCGCTCGCACCCTCCGATCACCCCGCAGGATCGTGGGGTGGACGGGACCTTTGCTGTCCCGTTGGGTCGATAGTGTGTCGGGTTCAGCTTAAGGGAAGCTTAAGTGGCAACTTTTCGACCGAATCGGTGGCAACGTCTGTTCGTGATGTCTGGAGCAGGTCCCGCCCGAGATCGCCCGGCATCGCCGGACCGGAACCGGCCAAATGGCAAACGGTCTACGCCACTATCCATGGCCGGCCAACCCAGGTTACCCTACTGCCGCCGGTGAAATCTGAACTGGATCGTCCTTTGAATGGCCATCTTCCAAGGATGATCATATGAGGGGTGTAAACATCTATCTGTTTGAGCGTATTGCTCGCTTCCGACGGGTCGCGATGTGGCTCCTGCGCGCCAGCAGGGGAACACGAACCGATCAAAACTTTTGCGGCGGCCCCTGGATGTTGACAGAGTACTAGCCATGGAGCTGGACTGGTTCACCGTCGCCGCCCAGATCGGTAACTTCCTGCTGTTGCTGTGGCTGCTCAAGCGCTTCCTGTATCGTCCGATTCTCGCCGCGATGGCCGCCCGCCAGCAACGGGTCGCCGCCGCGCTGACGGAAGCACAAGCCAAGGCGGCGGCGGCCGAAGCGCTGCAACAGGACTACCTCGTGCGACGACAGGAACTGGCGGCCAGCCGGGAAAGCTGGCTGACCCAGGCGCGGGAAGAAGTCGCCGCGCAACGGCAAACCTGGCTGACCCAGGCGCGGACTGAAGTGGACGAATCGCGGGAACGCTGGCGAACGGAACTGTATCGGGAACAGCAGGATTTTCAGCGGACGCTGCAACGCGAGGCCAACCAGCGGCTGCTGGCGCTGGCCCGGCGCGCGCTCCGCGACTTGGGCAACGCCGACCTGGAAGCGCAAATGGCGTCCGCCCTGCTGGCACGACTGCAAACGCTGGATCACGGAACCCGGCAAACGCTGGCCCAGGCCACCCGGGACGGATGCGCGATCGTTACCGCCTTTCCGCTGCCGGAATCCCAGCGGCGGATGGTGACCGCCGGGTTGCGGCAGTTTCTCGGCCCCACCCCGAACCCGGATTTCCGAACCGATTCCGTCGCATCCTTCGGCATCACTCTGGAAACGCCCAGCCAGCGGCTGGCCTGGACCCTGGACAGTTATCTCGACGGGTTTGCCGCCGAATGGCAGGCCCTGATTCCACCCGCCGGCGGCAATGGCTCATGATCCCGCCGGACTGGTTCGCCCCCTTCGACGCCGCCCTGATCGGCTACCGTCCACCCCTGCGCCCGGTGGAAATTGGGACCGTCGCCGCGGTCGGTCAGGGCGTGGCGCGGGTGCGCGGCCTGCCGGGCGTGGCGGCGATGGAACTGGTCCGTTTCGCCGACGATTCAACCGGCATCGCCTTCGACCTGAACGCGGCGGAAGTTGGAGTGGTGTTGCTGCGGGATCAGGGCGGCTTGCGGGCCGGCGCGACCGTGGAACGAACCGGGCGGGTGCTGGATACGCCGGTCGGCGCGGCATTGCTGGGCCGGGTGGTGGACGCGCTCGGCGACCCCTTGGACGACGGCCCCCCGATCGCCGCCGGCGAACGCTCGCCGGTGGAACGGCCCGCGCCGCCGATTCTGGCCCGCGCTCCGGTCAGCGTGCCTCTGGCGACGGGGATCAAAGCAGTGGACGCCGCAATCCCCATCGGGCGCGGCCAGCGGGAGCTGATTCTGGGTGATCGTCAGACCGGCAAGACCGCCCTGGCGGTGGACGCCATCCTCAACCAGGCCGAGCAGGATGTAATCTGCATCTACTGCGCCATCGGCCAGCGCGGCGCGGCGGTGGCGCAAGTGATCGCCGTGTTGCGCCAGCATCGCGCCTTATCCTACAGTGTGGTCGTGGTCGCTTCCGGCGAAGATCCGCCGGGTCTGCAGATGCTCGCTCCCTACGCGGCGACCAGCATCGCCGAATGGTTCATGACCCAAGGGCGCGACGTGCTGATCGTGTACGACGATCTGACCCGCCATGCCCAGTCCTATCGGGAACTGTGCCTGTTGCTGCGTCGTCCGCCGGGACGGGAGGCATTTCCCGGCGATATTTTCTATCTGCATTCCCGCCTGCTGGAGCGCGCCGCCCGCCTGCGCCCGGAGTACGGCGGCGGCTCGCTGGCGGCGCTGCCGATCGTGGAAACCGAGGCACAAAATCTTGCCGCCTACATTCCCACCAATCTGATCTCGATCACCGACGGACAGATTTATCTTTCGCCCATGTTGGCCCGCAAGGGCATCTGGCCGGCGGTGGACATCGGCAAATCGGTATCGCGGGTCGGTGGCAAGGCCCAGTTACCGGCCTACCGGGCAGTGGTCGGGGAATTGCGGCTGGCCTACGCCCAGTTCGAGGAGATGGAAGCCTTCGCCCGTTTCGGCACCCGCCTCGACGACGCCACCCGCCGCGCCATCGACCGGGGACAGCGGCTGCGGGAAGTGCTGAAGCAGCCACAATATCAACCGCTGCCAGCGGCGGAACAGATCGCGATCTTGCTGGCCGTCACGCAGGGCGCGTTCGACCCCGTGCCGCTGGAGCGGATCGGCGAGGCCGAAAGAGGGGTGCGGGAAGCAGTGGTCACCCACGGCGCGGGGATCGCTCGACGAATCACGGCGGGCGCCGACTTGGACGAAGAGGATCGGGAGGTTCTGCTGGCTATCGCCCGCGCCGCTTTGGCGAATCCATCCACCCTCACCCCCAACCCTTGCCCGGCCAGCGGGCGCAGGGAGTAGACCCCGCCGCCATGCCGACGCTGGGCAGCCTGCACCATACCGTGGCCACGGTGGAAAATCTGCAAGGCATCGTCCGCACCATGAAAACCCTGGCGGCGGCGAGCATCCGCCAGTACGAAGAGGCGGTCGCGGCGGTCGCCGACTACGAGCGGGCGGTACGCCTGGGACTGACGGCAGTCCTGGGTGAAACGACTCCTCACCGCCCTCAACCCAACCCTGCGTCATCGAACCAGCGGGAACTCATCGTCGGCGTGGTGGCATTCGGTTCCGATCATGGCCTGTGCGGGCGGTTTAATGAAGACCTGGCCGGTCATATTCGGGCGACGCTGGCGGAGTTCCCCCGTCATCGTCATCGCATCATGGTGGTTGGAGTCCGTCTGGCGGCTGTGTTGGAGAGCATGGGCCTGGTCCCCGAGCAAACGTTCTATACCCCTGCTGCCGCGACCGGCATCGTGCAAACCCTGCGGCAACTGTTGCCGGCGCTGGAGCAATGGCGGAGCGCGGGCGTCGAACGGCTGTTGTTATGCCAGCAGCATCCTCAAGCCGGAATGCACCCGACGCCGCGCACGCTGATGCTGCTGCCGCTCGACCCAGCCACTTTGCAAAGCCCGGGACCGTGGCCGGGACGCTCCTTGCCCGGCCATTATGGCCATCGGGAAACCCTGCTGGCGACCTTGCTAAGCGAGTGGCTGTTCGTTGCCTTCTTCCGCGCCTGCGCCGAATCCCTGGCTAGCGAACACGCCAGCCGTCTGCTGGCCATGCAGAACGCCGAACGCAACATCGAAGACAAGCTGACGGCGTTGCGCACGCTCTATCAGCAGCAACGGCAGGAGGCCATCACCACCGAGTTGCTGGATGTCATCGTCGGCTTTGAGGCGCTGCTGACCTTGCCCCGGCGAGCGGACTAACGGGTCAATATTGGGGTTCATCATCGGCGGACGTCCAATCACCCATAAAGCGATTTCCTGAAAAGAATACACCTGTAGTCGGGTTGTCGGGCAACGCTACGCTTTTGCCCGACCTACCGTTCTACCGTTCTGGTATAGCCTTTTTTGGCAGTCACCTAACTCTTTCCAGCAGTTGACGATTTGGTGAAACAGTCCGCCTCTCTTCCTTGAGGTTTTCAACTCGAAATCGATACAGGACCTCTTGCCGTCATGAGCATCGTTTTGCCTGGTATTAGGGCACGGCCGCACGAACGCAACCTGGGTTCCTGCCGTTATGGGCATCGTTTCGCTTTATCAGCAACACGGCTCTGCTGTATCCTCTTCATCATTACTATCGTTGACCCGCCTGCGAAGACGGCACAATCCGTTTTAGAGAGAGAATGACATGGTGAAAGCGAACGTCATGGTCGTTGAGGACAATGGGCTTATCGCCCTGTCGATTCAGCGCACCCTGCGCAATCTCGGATACGCGGTGCCAGCGGTGGCCGCCTCCGGCGAGGAAGCCATACGACAGGCGCTCGCTCTCCGGCCCGATCTGGTGCCGATGGACAGCATGCTGGAAGGCGATATGGATGGTATCCTTTCGCCTCTTTACCGGAGCAGTGGTAGAGAACGGTTACCCACTTGGAACTTGCGCCGAGAAGATTGTGGCTTCGCTGGATGATTAATCGAGCTTCAGAAACCACTCCAGACCGCGCAATCATCCCGCCGACCCGGAATGGGAAGGATACCGGATGGAGTCGTGGCGAATTCGCTGGTGGGAACGATCCACCGCTGATTTCCGTCGTCATGCCTGTATACAACGTTGACCCGCACTGGTTGAGCCTGGCGGTCCAATCAGTGCGGCGGCAGTCTTATCCCTACTGGCAACTATGTATTGCCGATGATGCCTCTGCTCGGGCTGAAACCCGTGACTATCTACGCGCCATCGATGATCCGCGCATCCGTATTGTATTTCTCGAAACGAATCAAGGCATAGCCGGCGCTAGTAACGCCGCCTTGGCCTTGGCCACCGGAACCTACGTTGCCTTCCTCGACCACGATGACGAACTGGCGCCAAATGCTCTGTTCGAAGTTGCCCAAGCCATTCATCGGTGGGAACCCGATCTAATCTATTCTGATGAAGAATACATCAAGCGAAGCGGCCGGCGCCATGCAGCCCATTTTAAACCTGATTACTCACCGGACCTGCTGTTGGCGATCAACTACATCTGCCATTTAACGGTGTATCGTCGACAATTGCTGGATCGCATTGGAGGGCTTCGCGATGGTTACGATGGTGCCCAGGATCACGATCTATTACTGCGTGTATTGGACCATACCGATAAGGTCACTCATATCCCCCAAGTACTTTACCGCTGGCGCCGAATACCCGGATCCACCGCCGATCGCTTCGACAGCAAGCATTATGCTTGGGAAGCGGGTCGTGATGCCATCGCTGATACCTTGCGCCGGCGTGGCATCGCCGGTCGGGTGCATCTGGGAAAATCGCCTGGCACTTATCAGGTTTGCCGCGAAATTGTGGGTCGCCCGAAAGTCAGCATCATCATTCCGTTCCGGGATCGTCCTGAGTTGCTGCGCGCTTGTCTGAACTCCATCTTGACCCTGACGACCTATCAGAACTTTGAGGTGATTGGTGTATCCAACGACAGCCGGGAGGAAACGACATATACCCTCATGGCTCATTACGAGCGTCAAGATACACGAGTGCGCTTCGTACGCTACGATCACCCTTTCAATTTTTCGGCAATCAGCAATTACGCGGTATCGCTCGCCGATGGCGATCACATTTTACTTCTGAACAATGATGTTGAGGTGATCACTTCCAATTGGTTGGAAGCACTGCTGGAGCATTCACAGCAGGCGGAGGTGGGTGCGGTAGGTGCCAAGCTGTATTATCCCAACGATACCATCCAGCATGCGGGTGTCATTATTGGTATTGGCGGTGTCGCCGGCCATTCTCATAAATGCTTTGCTCGTGAAGATCCAGGTTACTATCATCGTCTTGAGGTCATTCAAAATATCAGTGCGGTAACCGCAGCTTGTCTGATGGTGAAAAGAAAGCTCTACGAGACGATAGGCGGATTTGATGAACACTTGGTGATTGCCTTTAACGATGTTGACTTTTGCCTGCGCTTGCGAGAACAAGGCTATCTGAATATTTTTACCCCTTATTGTGAGCTTTATCATCACGAATCATGCTCTAGAGGCTATGAAATCACTCGAAAAAAATGGCGGCGTTTTTACCAGGAAAGCCAATATTTTCGCAATCGCCATGCTGCGCTTTTAGACAGAGGTGATCCATATTACAATATTAATTTACCACTCAACCGTGAGAATTTTGGCTTAAAATTTCGCTGGCTTAGACCATTTTTATTCGCGCTTCGCGACGAATGGATGCTTTCCCGTTCGTTCGTTAAAATGACTGGCAAATTTGTTGATAAGGTCGGCAATTTTATCCGCTAGTTGTAAAAATCGGTTGTTGTTTTGGTCTTGGTCGAACCAACTGCATGGGTAAGGTTAACCACATGATTGCAATCATCATGGTCAATTACCAGCGGTCGACTGACACTATCGAGTGTTTGGAATCGCTCTGGCGGGTCATGGAACCCCGTTTTCATGTATTTCTGGCCGATAACGGCTCGGAGTTTGATGATGTAGCCACGTTGCGTGACTATAGTAATCACCATGCTGATCGGTTGACTTTTGTAGCCTATCCCAAGAACTACGGTTTCACCGGCGCGCACAATCGCCTGTTGCAACCCTTGCTGAACGATCGACGGTTCGAGTATGCATTGTTACTCAACAACGATACCGTGGTGACACCGGAGTTTCTCGTGGCGATGCTCCGTCTGGTGGATCATTCCCATCAAATCGAGATGGTTGCGGCGCGCCTGCTGAAATATGATGATCCCGCCCGGATTGATAGTCTCGGTATCACTTTCTACAAATCCGGCCTTGCTTCCAACCGGAAATCGCCCAGCGATCCTCTATTAGGGCCTACTGGCGGCTGTGCACTGTACACAATGAATTTACTATGGCAGTTGAAGCAACGGACTGGCGAGTTATTTGACGAACAGTTTTTCTGCTACGCCGAAGACACCGATCTGGCTTGGCGGGCGGTTTTGCTGGGCTACCGCGCCGCCTACGCCGAAGATGCCTTGATTTATCATAAAGGATCCGTTGCCAGCGGCGGGCCAAACAGCGATTTCGTCTTGTACCACGGCATCCGCAATTCGCTATTCGTGTTGGTCAAGGACGTCCCAGCCTATTTGGTTTGGCCGAATCTTGGCTGGATTTTACTGTTACATATGGCAATTATTTTGCGTTATCTGGTTAAACGAAAATTGCCGGTCGTTTGGCGGCTGTATCGGGATTTTTTCAGAGGGGCGCCGCTCATGTGGCGGAAGCGACGCAGCCTGCGCGCCCAAGGACTAAAGGCAGGCGTCGAACCGCGGTCGCTAATCAGCGGATCCTTCTACGAAAGGGGCTACGTGCAACAGGCGCTCCGCGAGCTGGTAGGCTCCCCACCCTGCTGAACGGCTGTCGATTGCACCCATCCTGATCGGATGTTCGCGGTACCTGACGTTGGTCGAACCGCGGCCAAACGGCTGGCCGACTCCGTTCGGGTCCCGCTCAGCGATAGGCCGCCAGGGTGTAGGAGAAGGTGATGCCGTCATCGACCGAGGTCGGCCGTTCCGCATCCCGGTTAAAGCGCACGAAAACCGCGATGTTGTCCGCGCCCTCGTAATCGGTGTAGGACTGCCAAAGCCCGACGGCGTAGGGCAGACTGCTGTGAATGTCCGAAATCAGCAGCGACGCCCGGTCGGCGTAGCCCACCGCATCGTACCGCCGGTAGTGAGCGGGGTTCCGGTCCGCCTGGACCAGCGCGAAATCCGTCGCCTCGCCGAAATTCACCGTCAGCGGCGGATCGGTGGGGTCGTCCGGAATGGCGATGGGCTGCTCCCGGCGTCGACCATCCGGATACCAGGCGACCAACAAATCGGCATCGTGCGCTTCGTCGTGCGGATCGCGCAGGGTGGCGCCTTCGTCCTTCCAGAACATCGAACTCAGACCCAGCGGCCCCAGGCTCGGTTCCCTGGCGATCCGCAACGGCTGTCTCAGAAAGATTTTCATGGTGATCCGCAGGCTGCTGGCTTCGCCGGGTTGCAAGGTGGCGGCGAACGCCGCCGCGAAGGCCTGACCGTCCACCAGTCCCAGCAGGCGAAAGGCCCGATCGTTGAGTTTTTGCAGATAAAGCTTGCGGAGCTTGACGAAATCCTCGTTGGGCTGGCCCAGGTTGCGCACCCCCCACCGGAAGGAGGTGCCGAACCCCAGCGGCGGGAATCCGGTCAGCCGGCCGTAGCCGTTGCCGCCCAGATGCAGGATCTGCGGCCAACCGATCGGGTTGCTTCTTTGGAAGCCGATATCGACCGCGCTCAGGTAGCGGGCGGCGCCGGGGATGGGATTCGGCAAAGGCGGGTGGATCGCGGGGTGATGGTAGGGGAAATCCTCGGCCCGGTAGGCGACCGGCGCATAGTCGTCCCGCTCGGGCCGGTGGATCCAAACCTCGAGCCGATCCTTCTCGAAATTGCCGCGCGGGTTGGCCCGCAGCCACCAGACGCGATCGTCATGGAAGGGCCGCGCCAACAGCTTTCCGTATTCGACGAAGTCGAGCCCGATCGGGTTGCTGCCTTCGGGCGGGTCGATCTCCACCACGGGCGCGGGCGTCATCGGCTCCCAGGGGTTTTGGGAACGCGCGAAAGCTTCCTGGGTGAGATCGGCGAAAGTCGTTGCGGCGGTGGTCTCGGCGCAGAGCGCCAGCGCGCCCACCAGAACGGGGACAGTGGATCGCAACATATTGGCAAATCTGGAAGTTTTCGACGCACGGGTCATGGTGGGCTCCTGCCTTGTTTTTGGTGGGCATGCGATCCAGATGAATACGCCGGCGCCCTGAACCAACCCTGAACATCCGCGCAACCCTCCGTGTCCAGGCCGCGTTCCGTCCAACCTTATCCACCGCCCTCATCCGCTCTTCCCGGCGGACAGAAGGATCAAGAGCGGCGATGAGAGCGAGGTAAAACCGGAATTCGGCGAGAATTGGTATAAAATCCCGCGCCTGTTCCCGTTGCCTGCCGCCCGTGGCTTGAATCCATGCCGGTCATTGCTCGACCTTCCGCTTTACCCATCCCGCCGCTGCGACCGGTTCTGCCACCCGACAGCCGTCAGCCCCTGCGCTGGGGTCAACTGCACGGCGCCGGTCCCGCCCTGCTGATCGCCGCGGCGGCTGCCCGTTATCGCGGTTTGGTGCTCGTGATCGCGCCGGACAGCCAGACCGCGCTGCGGCTGGAAACGGAACTGCGGGTATTCGGCGGTTCGGAGTTGGAGATTCTGGCGTTTCCCGACTGGGAGACGCTGCCCTACGACGGGTTCTCGCCTCATCAGGACATCGTCTCGCAGCGGCTGGCGGCTTTGTACCGATTGCCGCAGCGGCGGCGCGGGGTATTGGTGGCGCCGGTGGCGACGCTCATGCAACGGTTGGCGCCGCGCGGCTATCTGGACCGGTACGCCTTGTTGCTTGCGGCTGGCGAGCGGCTGGATCTGGACCGCTTCCGCCAGCGGCTGGAGGCGGCGGGCTATGTCTGCGTATCGCAAGTGGTCGAGCGCGGCGAGTTCGCGATGCGCGGCTCGATTCTCGACCTGTTCCCGATGGGCGCCGAACGGCCGTATCGGATCGAACTGTTCGACGACGAGGTGGAGAGCATCCGCGACTTCGACCCGGACACGCAACTCTCCGTCGCCAAGGTGGAGCGAATCGAGTTGCTGCCGGCGCGGGAATTTGCCTTGGACAAGGAAACCATCACCCGTTTCCGTCAAGCCTGGCGCCGCCAGTTCGAAGGCGATCCCCAGCGCAGCACCCTCTACCGCGAGGTGAGCGCCGGCCACGCTCCCGGCGGCATCGAGTACTACCTGCCACTGTTTTTCGAGCAGATCGCGACCCTGTTCGACCATTTGCCCGAAAGCACTCTGGCAATCCGGCTGGATGGGGTGGACGCCGCGATGGCGGCGTTCCAGGAGCAACTCGTGGAGCGCTACGAGCAGCGCCGGCACGACGCGGAACGGCCGCTGTTGCCACCGCCGTTGCTGTTCCTGGAAGCGGCCCAGGTGGAAAAAGCACTGGCGCGCCATCCACGGATCGAGTTGCGGGAGGCGGGGAACGGCGGAGCGAACTTTCCGACCGCGCCGCCACCGGCCCTGCCGTTCCAGCCGCGCCACGAACGGCCGGCCGCCGCGTTGGAACAGTTTTTGGCGGAATATCCGGGGCGGGTGCTGTTCACCGCCGAATCGGCCGGCCGCCGCGAGGTTTTGCTGGATACGCTGCGCGGTTATGGCGTGCAACCGCAGGTCTGCGAAAACTGGGCGGAGTTTCTGGCGCGGGAGGATCTGAAGGTGGCGCTGACGGTCGCGCCGCTGGAACGGGGTCTGCTGCTGACGGAACCGCCGCTGGCGATCATCACCGAGCCGCAGTTGTACGGCGAGCGGGCGCGGCAGGTCCGCCGGCGTGCGCCCAGCCGCGACCCCGACGCCATCATCCGCAACCTCACCGATCTCAGCCTGGGCGCGCCCATCGTCCACGAAGAGCACGGCATCGGCCGCTACGCCGGACTGGAACGCCTGCAAGTCGCCGGCATCGACGGCGAGTTCGTGGTGGTCGAATACGCCGGCGGCGACCGACTGTACGTGCCGGTGGCTTCCCTGCATCTGCTGAGCCGCTACACCGGCGCCTCGCCGGAAGCCGCTCCCCTGCACAAGCTCGGCAGCGGCCAATGGGAAAAAGTCCGCCGCAAGGCCGCCCAGCAGGCCAGCGACGCGGCAGCGGAGCTACTGGACATTTACGCCCGCCGCGAAGCCCGCCCCGGTCACGCCTTCGGTTTGAGCGAGGCGGATTACGCCGCTTTCGCCGCCGCCTTTCCGTTCGAGGAAACCGCCGACCAGCAAGTGGCCATCGACGCGGTGATCGACGATCTGCGCGCGGGCAAACCGATGGATCGGGTGGTGTGCGGCGATGTCGGTTTCGGCAAGACCGAGGTGGCGATGCGGGCCGCTTTCGTGGTGGTGCAGGATGGGCGGCAGGTGGTGGTTTTGACTCCCACGACGTTGCTGGCCCAGCAGCACTATCAGAATTTTCTCGACCGCTTCGCCGACTGGCCGGTGCGGATCGAACTACTGTCCCGGTTCCGCTCGCCGAAACAGCAGGCGGAAACCTTGAAGGCGCTGGTCGAGGGGCGGGTGGACATTCTGATCGGCACCCACAAGCTGCTGCAAGACAGCGTGAAATTCAAACAGTTGGGCCTGGTGGTGGTGGACGAGGAACACCGCTTTGGGGTGCGGCACAAGGAACGGCTGAAGTCGCTGCGGACCGAGGTGGACATCCTGACCCTGACCGCCACGCCGATCCCGCGCACCCTGAACATGGCGATGGCCGGACTGCGCGACCTGTCCATCATCGCCACGCCGCCGGCGGGCCGACTGGCGGTTAAGACCTTCGTCGGTCAATGGAATCCGGCGACGATCCGGGAGGCTTGCCAGCGCGAGTTGAAACGCGGCGGGCAAATCTACTTCCTGCACAACGAGGTGGAGACCATCCAGCGCATGGCGGCACAGGTGGCGGAACTGGCGCCGGGCGCGCGGATCGCGGTGGCTCACGGCCAGATGCGCGAACGGGAACTGGAGCAGGTGATGCTCGACTTCTACCACCGCCGCTGCAATCTGCTGGTCTGTACCACCATCATCGAGTCGGGCATCGACGTGCCCAGCGCCAATACCATCCTGATCAACCGCGCCGACAAGCTGGGGCTGGCGCAGTTGCACCAGCTGCGCGGGCGGGTCGGGCGTTCGCACCACCGGGCCTACGCCTATCTCATCGTGCCGCCGCGCCCGGCGATGACGGCGGATGCGGTCAAGCGCATCGAAGCGATCGAGTCCCTGGAAGATCTGGGCGCCGGCTTTCTTCTGGCCAGTCACGACCTGGAAATTCGCGGCGCCGGCGAGTTGCTGGGCGAAGCGCAGAGCGGCCAAATTCACGAGGTGGGTTTCACCCTGTACATGGACCTGCTGGAACGGGCGGTGCGGGCGCTGAAGGCGGGACGGGTGCCGGAGTTGGAGCGACCGCTGGATCACGGTCCCGAGATCGATCTGCAGAGCCCGGCGCTGATCCCGGACGACTACCTGCCCGACGTGCACAGCCGGCTCATTCTGTACAAACGCATCGCCAGCGCCCGCGACGAGGGGGAACTGCGGGAGTTGCAGGTGGAGATGATCGACCGTTTCGGCTTGTTGCCGGCGCCGGTCAAGGCCTTGTTCCGGGTGACGGAGTTGAAGTTGCGGGCGACGCCGCTGGGCGTGCGCAAGATCGAAGCCGGACCGAAGGGCGGACGGCTCGTGTTCGGGCCGGAGCCGAGGATCGACCCGGCCAAACTGGTGCGGCTGATTCAGTCACAGCCCAAAGTCTACAAGCTGGACGGCAAGGACAAGCTACGCTTTATCCGGGATTTGCCCGACGCCGAGGCGCGGGCGGCGACGGTGAAAGAGTTACTGGAAGGAATTGGATGAGAAAAATTTATTTCCCACCAACTTTTCCGGAAGCGAAAGCGCCGGTAGCGCGCTGAAACCGCATTACTTTGGAGTGGGTGTCGTCGGGCGACAGCATATCATCGATGATCGGGTCCGAATGGTTCGTGGCGGGAATACGGTGGCCCGATATCCAGTGTGCGGCAACCGGCGGCGGGTGCTGGATCTGGCCCTTTTAGCCGGGATAGTCGGTACGGATAATAACCATTGGTGCTAGTTCATTACGAGCAAGAAAAATCAGGCACTTATGATCGTGAGGTTGCCGATGCTAGAGGATACGCCTTCAACAAAATCAATAACTTGCTGAATAAAACTAGCACCATTGGTTAATAGACAATCCCAAAGCGGTACGGTATTCAGTCGACATTCATGTTGCCGACAATATTGTATGCCACAGCTTGCAAAGAGGAGTACGCAGATGAGTAATCTATCTTTGATAAACAATACCTGGAATCGTCTAGGACTGCTGCTCGGTAGTTTGGCTGTCGCTGTTCTGCTGATGTTGGACGCCGGTCCGGTGCAAGCCCGCGACTATCAGCGATCGCGCCAGTGGAATCGCGATGCCGGTACCTGGCAGAGCTACCGCAGTATAACCGGCGCTGGTGGCCGGACCGCGGAGCGGACCAAGTACGGCGTGCGTAACGAGAACGGCAGCTACACGGTTCAGGGTAACGGCACTACGTGGGGTGGTCGGAGCACGACGCTGAACCGGCAGATCACTCCGATGGGTGGGCAGACCTACGGCGTAAGCACCGATCGCACCCGCGGCAACCGGAGCTTGTCCACCGACCAGTCCGTCACCCGCACGGGCAGTGGCCGGAGCAGCAGCGGTATCTATCAGACGGGAGGTAACAGATCCGGCACCTTCGAGACCGACGTCACCCATTCCGAGGGGAACAGGACCAAGACGCAAACCGTCACCAACCAGAACAACCTGTCAGCAACCAAGACGACGACCTATCAAAGGACCGATACCGGCATCGACCGCAACGTGACAGTGACCGGTCCCCAGGGTAATACCGCCGTTTCCAAATAGGCTGGAAAATCCCTGGATGAACGGCTTTCGACTGGTTTATGGCGCTCCCTAGGGGTTTCGAACCCCTGTTCCCGCCGTGAGAGGGCGGTGTCCTGGGCCACTAGACGAAGGGAGCGGGATGGCTGGCGTCTCGGCGCAAAAAGCGTATTATACGCATGCCCCCGCTTCATACAAGACACGGGACGTTCCTTGGAAGCCAAAAGCCCCTCTCCCCAGCCGGTTCTTATCTCCCGCCCCGAGCACAACATCTCGCGGGCCAACATCAGCCCCAACGCGCTCAAGGTCCTGTACCGGCTGCACGATGCCGGCCACCGGGGCTGTCTGGTCGGCGGTGGGGTACGAGACTTGCTGCTCGGCCGCGAACCCAAGGATTTCGACATCGCCACCGACGCCCGCCCCGAGCAGGTCCATCGATTGTTCCGCAATTGCCGGCTAATCGGCCGCCGCTTCCGGCTGGCGCACGTCCAGTTCGGCCGGGAAATCGTCGAGGTCGCCACCTTCCGCGCCTGCGGCGACGACAGCGAGGACGGTAGCGGCCCCAGCGTGGAGCGGGCCGCGGACGGCCGTATCCTCAGCGACAACGTCTACGGCAGCATCGAGGACGACGCCTGGCGACGGGATTTCACCATCAACGCCCTGTACTACGACATCGCCAATTTCGCGGTGCTCGACTACGTCGGAGGCATGGCCGACCTCAGGGCCGGGCTGATTCAGCTGATCGGCGACCCCGTGCAACGCTATCACGAAGACCCGGTGCGCATGCTGCGAGCGGTGCGCTTTGCCGCCAAGCTGGGTTTCCGGCTCGACTCCGCCACCGAGGCGCCGCTGCACCGGTTGGGACACTTGCTGGAAAAGGTTCCGGCGGCCCGGCTGTTCGACGAAATCCTCAAGCTGTTCATGGGCGGCAGCGCCATCCAGACTTTCGAGTTGTTGCGACATTACCGGCTGTTCGGCTGGCTGTTCCCCGCCACCGAGCGCTGCCTGAGCCACCAGCAGCAGCATTACCCGAAAACCCTGTTGGTCCGAGTACTGGCCGGCACCGACAGCCGGCTGACCGAAGGCAAAACGGTCAACCCGGCCTTCCTGTTCGCCGCCCTGTTGTGGGAACCGTTGCGGGAACAGATGCGCCACTTGCATGCCGATGGACTCGACGATCAGGACGTCTTGCAGGCGGCGGCCGACGCCGTGACCCAGGAACAAATCCGCCATACCGCCCTGCCCCGCCGCTATAGCCTGCCGATGCGGGAAATCTGGGAATTGCAGGAGCGCCTGGTCCATATCACCGGCAAGCGGCCGCTGCGGCTGCTGGACCATCCCCGGTTCCGCGCCGGTTACGACTTCCTGCTGCTGCGCGCCGAAGCCGACGACCAGGCGGCGGAACTGGCCGACTGGTGGACCCGGTTTCTGGCGCTGGACGAGGCCGGCCGCGCCCGGGCCACCCAGCCGGCGACTGCGGCGACCAAAGGCAAGCCTCGCCGCCGCCGCAAGTCGCGCGCTTCCCGCAAGGATGATCGGGCCGCCCAACCGGTGCCCGAAGCCTGAACCGGCGGATCGCCACATGCGGCCAGCCCGAGCCTACATCGGCATCGGCAGCAATCTGGACGGCCCGGTGGCACGGGTGCGGCAGGCCTTCCACGCGTTAGCCGAAATTCCCGCTTGCCGCCGCGTGGCGCAATCGCCGCTGTACCTCAGCGCGCCGGTGGGCGGACCTCCCGATCAGCCCGATTACATCAACGCCGTCGCCGCCCTGGACACCACGCTCGCGCCAAAAAATCTGCTGGCGGCGTTGCGGGCGCTGGAAGAGGCTCAGGGCCGCGTTCGAACCGAACGCTGGGGACCGCGAACCCTGGATCTGGACCTGCTGCTGTACGACCGACGGGTCAGCGACGATCCAGCATTGACTCTGCCGCATCCCCGCCTGCACGAACGGGCGTTCGTGCTGTATCCCTTGTACGATATCGTCCCGGATTTGGATATTCCCGGCCGAGGGCTGCTGGTCGAACTGATGGCGCGATGTCCGGCGCGAACCATCGCCCGTCTGGACAGCGCCGATTAACCGGGTACGATAACGTTGCCAACCCGCCCGCAGCGGAACCCTTCCTCGAACCAGCCGCCCCCCCACTCCACCCCCATCCGCCGGAGCGGCACGGCCCCAGACAGAGCACGCCACACACATGTACCAGGAACAGCCGACTCGAAAGCCGATCACCATTACCACCCTGGCGAAGATGAAGCGCGACCGCGAAAGGTTCGCGGTCCTGACCGCCTACGATGCCAGCTTCGCGATGCTGCTGGAGGCGGCGGGCGTGGAGGTCATTCTGGTCGGCGATTCGCTGGGCATGGTCGTCCAAGGCCGGCGCACTACCGTGCCGGTCACCATGGAGGACATGATCTATCACACCCGACTGGTGGCGCGCGGCTGCCGGACGGCGCTGCTGATGGCGGACATGCCGTTCGCCAGCTACGCCACGGTCGAACAGGGGGTGCGCAACGCCGCCCGGCTGATGGGAGAGGGCGGCGCCCAGATAGTCAAGCTGGAAGGCGGCGGCTGGCTGACCGAGACGGTGCGCCAGATGAGCCGCAACGGCATCCCGGTCTGCGCCCATTTGGGCCTGTTGCCGCAGTCGGTGCACAAGCTGGGCGGCTACAAGGTGCAGGGCCGCGAGGAAGCCACCGCCCGGCGGATGATCGACGAAGCGCTGGCGCTGCAGGACGCTGGCGCCGACGTGGCGCTGGTGGAATGCATCCCGGCCGAGCTGGGGGCACGGCTGGCGGAGGCGCTGGCGATCCCGCTGATCGGCATCGGCGCCGGGGCAGGCTGCGACGCCCAGGTGCTGGTCAGCTACGATATGCTGGGCATTACCCCCGGTCGTCGGCCGAAGTTCTCCAAGAACTTCCTGACCGGCCACGACAGCCTGCAAGCGGCGGTGGAAGCCTACGTGCGCGCCGTCAAGAGCGGCGAGTTCCCCGGTCCCGAACACTGCATCGCCTGATTGCCGAGGAGATCTTTCCATGCAGACCGTCCATCGCATCGCCGAACTGCGCGCCCGGGTCGCGGAGTGGAAGCGAACCGGAGAGCGGGTGGCCTTCGTGCCCACCATGGGCAACCTGCACCGGGGCCACATCCGGCTGGTCGAGCGGGCGCGCGAACTGGCCCCGCGCACCGTCGCCAGCATCTTCATCAACCCGATGCAGTTCGGCCCCAAAGAGGATTACGCCGGCTATCCCCGCACCCTGGCGGAGGATTCGCGCCAGTTGGAGGCGGCCGGACTGGACCTGCTGTTCGCGCCCGGCGTTGCCGAGGTGTATCCGCGTCCGCTGGAGGCGATGACCCAGGTGACGGTGCCGGAACTGCCGGCGGTGTTGTGCGGCGCCAGCCGGCCGACTCACTTTCTCGGTGTCACCACGGTGGTAAGCAAATTGTTCAACATGGCGCAACCGGACGTGGCAGTGTTCGGCGAGAAGGACTGGCAACAACTGGTGATCATCCGGCGGATGGCGCTGGATCTGGACCTGCCGGTGGAGATCGTCGGGGTATCGACGGTGCGGGAAGCCGACGGCCTGGCGATGAGTTCGCGCAACGGCTATCTGTCGGCCGAAGAACGAGCCGTGGCGCCGGCGCTGTACGTTACCCTGCGGACGACGGCGGAGCGGCTGCGGGCCGGCGAGCGAAATTTCGCGACGCTGGAAACCGAAGCCAGGAGCACACTGACGGCGACCGGCTTTCGCCCAGACTACTTCGAAATCCGCCGCCCGGATGACTTGCAGCGTCCCGCCGCCGGAGATACCGAACTGCGAATCTTCGCCGCCGCCTGGCTGGGCCGGGCCCGGCTGATCGACAATCTGGCGGTCGGACTCGGCTGAGCCAGAGCAGAACGGATGACGGCGGTAATAAACGAGTCATGGAAAACCCGACCGCAATTGCTCGATCCCGCTTCATTCTGGGCGCCGTCGCCGGTTTTCTGACGGTGCTGTTCGCGATCTGGGGGCTGGACCGTTGGGTCGTCCGGCCAACCTTCGAACGACAGGAACAGACCCAGGCGCAGGAGGACGCCTTTCGGGCACGGGCGGCAATCGAGCGCGAACTGCAACAATTGAGCAACGAGTTGGGCGACTGGGCCGAATGGGACGACGCCTACGCCTTTGCCGTCGACCGCGATCCTGCCTTCATCCAATCCAATCTCGGCAACTGGCGCGTGCTGGAAAAGAATTCGCACCTGAACTCGTGCGCGATCGTGAGCCGCGACCGGCAGGTGCTTTATAGCGAAAGCTACGATTCGGATCAGGGTGGGACGGTACGGCTTCAGGCGTTCGCGGGCGAACGTCCCCCCATTCTGGCCCTGATCGATCCGGTGCTGGAGCAGGGGGATACCCTGCAAGGGCTGTTGTCCACCGAACAAGGGCTGCTGTTGCTGGCCGCCCGCCCCATCCTCACCAGTCAGGGCACCGGGCCCGCGCGCGGGGCGCTGGTATTCGGCCGGTTTCTGGACGCCCCACTGCTGCGGTCGCTGGCCGAACAGATTCATGTGGCGTTCGAACTGTTCCCAGCCGACGACCCCCGCCTGTCGTCGGCGGAACGGGATCTGTTACGAACGCTTCAGCCGGGTGTGCCGCGATTATGGTCCGACGCCGGCGGCGGCGGATTTGTCTACGAGACGCTTGCTGGCCTGGCAGGTCGGCCGGCCGCGTTGCTGCGCACCCCTCTTCGTCAGGATCTCCTGGCGACCGCGCGGCATACCAGTTGGATCTTGACCGGCGTTCTCGGGCTGGCCGCCTTGATGCTGCTGCTCGGCGGCGCATGGATCCTGACGCGAGCCGAACCCGGCGAGGCGGGATACCGCAGCGAGGCGGCGTGGGCAACCGCCACCGTGGTGGTCCTGTGCGGCCTGACTGTGACCTACGGACTGTTCGCGGAGTGGCGCCAGCGCAGCCAGAACGCCTTGACGCGCAATTTTCAGGCTACTGCCCTGAGAGAGACGGAACGGGTCATCGCGACGATCCAGGATAACCTGGAAGACCTCGACGCCGTGCGACGCTTTTTCGAAGGAGTCGCCACCGTCGGCCGCCGACAATTTCACGATTTCGTGACCCCGATCCTGGAACGCCACTCTTTTCGGGCACTGGAGTGGCTGCCGCGCGTGTCGGGGGATCGGCGGGCCGAATATGAGGCCGCAGCGCGCCGGGACGGCTTGGAGGGTTTTCAATTCACCGAACCGGACGCCGCGGACCGGCTCGTGTCCGCCGCCGACCGAGCCGAATACTTCCCGGTCTACTACCTGGAACCGTATGCCGGCAACGCTGCGGCGCTGGGCTTTGCCCCCGGCCCGGCGCACCCGGCGCGGGGGACGGTGCTGGCTCAGGCCCGTGACCGCGGCCAACTGACGGCCACCGGACGCTATATCCTGGTGCAAGAGCCGGCATCCGACCCACGTTTTTCGATCCTGGTATTCGCCCCGGTCTACAGCGGCCTGTCGGAGAAGCCGGAGGTTGAGGAGCGCCGCCGGCGGTTGCGCGGCTTCGTACTGGGGGTCATCCGCGTCAGCGACGTGGTCGCCGACGCGCTCCGAGCCATCGCCCCCCCGGATCTGGCGTTCCGCCTTCTGGATCTTTCCGCCGAGGACGATCAGCGCTGGCTGTACGATCACCCTCCAACCGTAACCTTCTCCGAACCGGCGGCACTGGATCTGCGGTTTCACCAGGATTTTCCCCTGGCCGATCGCCTGTGGCGAATCGAGGCTGCTCCGAGCGCGGCGTTCGTCGCCCGCCATCACGATCAGACCTATCGCTGGATTCCGGCGACCGGCGGACTCGTGACGCTGCTGGCGGCCCTCTACCTGTTCGCGCTGATTTCCCAGCGCGGGCGGGCCGAGGTTCTGGTGGCTAAACGCACGGCCGAATTGCGGGCGAGCGAACACCAATTTCGCAGCATCGTGGAAAACG
>JAVMKL010000161.1:0-4391 GCA_031732875.1 Candidatus Competibacter sp.
CCACCGGCCAGCCGGCGAGCGCGGCCCGCAACACCGGCAACAACCGCGCGGCCTGAGCCTCAATGTCGGCCGGGGAACGGGTCAGCAGGCGCAGCGTCGCCAGCCGTTCCGGCAGCCGGTCGGGATCGCGGTGGAGCCGCAGCACCGCTTCGAGCGCGGCCAAGGTGAGCTTGCCGACCCGCAACGCCCGTTTCAGCGGGTTCTTCTTGAGTCGTTGAATCAGATCGCGCCGCCCCACCAGCAAGCCCGCCTGGGGACCGCCCAACAGCTTGTCGCCGCTGAAGGTGACCAGATCGGCGCCGCTGGCCAGCGCTTCCCGGGGCGTCGGTTCGTGGGGCAACCCATAGCGGTCCTGATCGATCAAGGCGCCACTACCCAAATCCACCACGAACGACAAGCCGCGCTCGTGCGCCAGTCGCGCCAGCTCGGCCTCGGGCACGCTGGCGGTGAAGCCGGTGATGGCGTAGTTGCTGGCGTGGACCTTCATCACCAGGGCGGTGCGCGGACCGATGGCGTTCTCGAAATCCCGTAAATGGGTCCGGTTGGTGGTCCCCACTTCCCGCAGCCGGGCGCCGGCCCGGGCCATGATGTCGGGAATCCGGAACGCGCCGCCGATCTCGATCAGCTCGCCCCGCGAAACCACTACCTCTTTCCGCAACGCCAGGGTGTTGAGCAGCAGGAACACCGCAGCCGCGTTGTTGTTCGTCACGGTAGCGGCCTCGGCCCCAGTGAGTTCCCGCAGCCACCCTTCCACGAGGCCGTCACGATCGCCGCGCCCGCCGGAGTCCAGATCGTATTCCAGCGCGCAGGGATAGCGGGCGGCCAGGACCAGCGCCTCCACCGCCGCCTCGGGCAACGGAGCGCGCCCCAGGTTGGTATGCAGCACCGTGCCGGTCAGGTTGAACACCCGCCGCAAGCGGGCGGCGTGATCGCGGGCCAGCCGCTCGCCGAGGCGGGCGGACAGGACCGGCTCGGTGAATGCCTGGCCGTTCGCCCCACCCTCCTGACATTGCTGGCGCAGTTCCTCCAGTAGGCCGCGCGCCGCCGCCAGCACCACCGGCCGGCCGTACTCGGCCAGCAGCGGCGCCACCGAGGGCCAGTTCAGTATCCGGTCAACGGAGGGAGGATGGTGGAGGATCGGGGTGTCGGGCATCGGGGTCGGGGAAAAGTGGATGGATTTTGGCGGTTCCCAACGCTAACGCAGCGGAAATACAGAATCTGGCCTTCCCATTACCCATCGGCGGCAAAGCGGAGCATGATTCAGAGGCTGTATAAAAACTAACCGACTGATTGATAACAGTAGGATACGCATTGCATACCCCACGACGCCGCGCCCGCCGATAGCGCTTGGGGTCGCCGGCGAGCGGCGAACGTGAGTCCGCTGTTTCCGCGCCAGCCGAGACCGCCGACGCCTTGCCGGGTTCCGGGAAACAGGGGGCTGACGCCCCCCGCTCGCGGAACGACCGCGCCGCTCCCGCAGCGAGAGTGGAGGTCGCTCCTTCCTGAAAGGCATCGACCAACGTGTCCAAGGTTACGCGGGTACCGGCGATGCGAATGACGCCATCGACGTCCGTGACGATCGGGACAGTTTCCGTTATGGCGGGTGCGTTCATCACGATCCTGGGACGTCTCCAACTAGAATCGGGCAAAGTCAAATTGGGAAAAAGGTATTCGATATCGGGGAACAGGCAGGATATCTGATACCTACTCTCCCTGAAATATCAGGTAGTTGACGCCGCTCCTAGCGAATTTCTCCTCGCTCGTCAGCAAGTCGAGGGCGAGGCTCGCCAAATCGTCGGCCGACGGCTCCACATCCGGGTCCCGGTCCATGCGACAAAGCTTCAGGTAGCTTCCGCATTCGGGACAGGCTTCGGCCTGGACAGGGTCCTTGCGGTCTTCCACCGTGTAATAGACGATGCCCTTGTCGTTGTCGCAGTGGCTGCACTGGGCTCTGACGACGTGCCATTCCGTCCCGCACAGGGCGCAATGGAGATAGCGCAGACCATGGTCCGCGTCGCCGATACGCACCACCCCGGCCACCGGAGGACTGCCGCATACCGGACAGAGGCCATGCGACTCCGGTCGCGTTATCCAGGCGGTATCCAGCGCGGCGGCAAGCCGGGTCCAGTAGACCTGTAGCGCCGCGCCGATCACCGGCGCGCAGGCCACATCCAGCCCCTGCCGATCACCCTCCAGCAACCGATCCGCCTGAGATTCCAGCCACTCGTCCCCGGCTTCGCGCAGGCGGGCGAAGGCGGCGCGGGCGGGCGCGGGGGCGATGCCGTCCAATGCGTCCGCCAGTTGGATGACGACGGTTCGCCAGACCGGATCGCGCGGCCATCCTCCCGGCGCCAGCGGCGGCATGCCGTGCTCGCGGCAACGGGCGAGCAGGTCGGCGTCGGGCAGCGGCAGGGCCGGGAGTCGATCGAGTTGATTCTGCTGGGCGTCCGCTAGGGCGGCGGCGAATATCAGGTAATCGCCGAGGCTGTGACCGGCGGCAAGCTGGCGCAGCCGCCGCGCCCGCCGGGCGAACGGCTGGAAGTCTGGAAGGCGCAGTTCGGGAATGTCGCCGGTGGCGACCTCGAATTGTCCGGGACGGATGATGGTGGTGGTCATGGCGGGCATCAGCCGTGCAAATAGACGGCGGAAGTCGCGAACGCCTCCTCCGGCGTCCCTTCCCAACTGCCGTGGGGAAAAATACAAGGCTCGTACTTCTCATGGCTATAGGTGTAGAAAGCCATCGACCATCGGTTTTCATCGCCGAAGTACCGCAGGCGACAAAGATGAATCGGCGAATTGCGCATCCGCTTGAGAAATTCTTCGCGGGTCTCACCCGTTATTTTCAGAAGGGATTCTTCTGGCTCCTCTGGTTCGGTATAAGCATCGATGTAGCAGAATTTTCCGTGGAAGCGAACATCAATCCGCGCGTACTTTCCCGCGTAATGCTTCTCGGCGTAGTCCTGGATGCGCTGATTGATCCGTGGTTTGATCGAATCGGGGATTTGTCGTCCACCGGATTGGGGATCGTAGACCCATGTTCTTCTGGCCATCGTATGTGGTTTCCTCTCAAGTGTCAGGCTTCAACGGCGCAAAATTAAGAGTGTTCGCTCGAAACTTTCACTAAGCGAGTTGCTTCCATAATTTTAAGGAGACCACGAAGAGCCTCATTAACAGTTTTATCGTTGGGAAATACCTCCGCAACATCGGGGTCCAGGATGACAACATTCGTTTCTTCGGTGATCCGTGCAGCATACTTGCCGCGTACTAATTCACCAAAATCCGAACGTTTATATTCCGGCCTTAATTCATCAGAATTTTTTGGATTAACCTTCTTCATAAATCTTTCTCTCCAGTGGCGTCGCCAGTCGGCAGCTAATGATACGAATGACAGTAACTTCTCATTAACTGTAGGTAAACGGGAAAGTATCAAAATAATACTTTCTATTTTTCAATATTTTGGCGAGCCCCGATGGGCAACTTACTCGTTAACGATAAAGCTCACCGGCGGAGCATAGCGGAGTCCGGTGCAGTGCCTTGTTAGGCTATAGTTTGCCCATGTTCTCCGATATTGCGTGTCGGCTGCATTATTGGCTCACGATTAACTAATCTAGCCGCACATTTTTTTTCTTCCTCCTTAATTGCAGCA
This sequence comes from Candidatus Competibacter sp., assembly GCA_031732875.1. GTDB lineage: Bacteria > Pseudomonadota > Gammaproteobacteria > Competibacterales > Competibacteraceae > JAVMKJ01. The sequence goes on from JAVMKL010000161.1 coordinate 3,647, forward strand.
AAAATACGATCAAGATCATTACCGTATTTTGCAGCGTGGGCGCTTCTAACCCTACGGATTTCTTCCACTATTGGATCATCTTTCATCGATTAATTCCTCTGGAGAGCAAAGTATTGGGCTATTAAAGCCAGACAAGTTAATGACTTGGGTTATTTTGTTTCGCATGTTTGCATTGTTGATGTGTTTAAAATTCCATGTAAGCAGGAAATCGATACCCTGCACAGCAGCAATACTAATGTGAAGCGCGTCTTCCATACTTGATGCGGGAATTGCATTCTCCGCAATCAGTGACTTGGCTAAAGCTACGGCGTTAGTTGTTACCACTAGCACGGGAATACCCTCAACAATAGCCAGCCGATTACTTGCTGCCTGCGAATCGCCGAAGCTTATTTCCTCTAGCACCAATTCAGAAACAAAGATTTCAAATGAATTCTTATAAATATCCCACCATTCTATACTTATAGCCTGCCGTGCAGATATTACGACATCTCTGCTTGGGCGGGCCGTAATGTAGCTGATGACTGATGATTCTATATAGACCGATTTCATGCCGATATGTTGGATAAAGATGGTTGAGTCTTGGGAATGGCGGGTTTCGCTTCGCTCTACCCGCCCTACGCGCTACGCGCTGATTTTGGTGTCTCTAATTTAAATCAGTTCTTTAGAGGTTTCCTGTGGAAACTGTTTGAGTGAAGATAGGATAGGTCTCGAGTATTGAGTATTACGATACGACCTGAATGCCATT
>JAVMKL010000162.1:0-4386 GCA_031732875.1 Candidatus Competibacter sp.
GTTCCGCCTCGAACCGGGCAACCCCGGCCAGGCTCCTGGCCTTGCGGCGCCGGGCCTTTTCCGCCGCCGCCCGCGCCGCCTCGGTGGATTTGAACATCTCCAATTGCTCGAACTCAACCGCATCGACCGGCGTCATGGCGATATCCGTGTACGGGTGATTGTCGCGCATCACCCGCTTCAGCGTCCGTCGGTACCGGAGGTAGAGCCGGAGGAAGCGCGCGTACTTGGAGAAGGTTTCCCAGGTGTGGCGCGCGTGGAAAACCAGAGGATTCTCGAGCGGCATGCCGTACCGTCGGTCCCCGCGATACTTGCGTCGGAAAATCCCGCCTTCCAGCGGGTGTACGTTTTCCAGCAGCGGCACGGCATGGAACGAAAGCAGTTTCCACATCATGTTGTGGGGATTGTAGCCCCAGTGCTTCGCACGGCGCAGCACGGTTTCCACGTGCTCCGGCGTGTAATAGAGTTCCCAGGCCTTGCGATAGATCCCGAGCAGTTCATCGTCCGTCATGTGCGGGTGACGCGTGGTGACATGAAACAGGTCATATCGATTCATGTCTCGCTCCATCTCGACGCCGTCGATGTAAAGCCGCCGGTGGTCGGCCGATCCGGGCAGCGGCGTGAGGATGAAGAACTCGATGATGTCGATGGGTAGTTCGCGCTGGATAATCCGGATGTCCCGCTCGATCGATGCCGGCGTGTCGTTCGGGAACCCGAGAATGTAGGCCGCGTAAGTCAGCACGCCGTGGCGATGCCACGCCTGCAGCAGCGCCCGGTACTCGGTGATCTGGTTCTGGCCCTTCCGGGCCTCCTTGAGCGAGTCCGGGTTGATGTTCTCGAGGCCGATGAATATTCGGTTGACGCCGGCGCGAGCCGCTTTCTCGATGAAACCCTTGATCTTGTGGCACATCGTGTCGACCTGCGCCACGATGTAGATGCGCTGGCCTTCCGCTTCGCGCAGTTTGATGAGCCGATCGAAGATCGCCTCCCAGTTCTGGTTGCGCGCGAGGTTGTCGTCGGTGATGAAGAAGTTGTGGATGCCCTGCGCGAGGTTCGTCCGCACGATATGCTCGATGTCGTCCGGACTGCGCGTGCGCGATTGGCGTCCCTGCACGTTGATGATCGTGCAGAAGCCGCAGAGAAACGGACAGCCGCGGCCGGCGTCGAAGCTGGTGCGCATCCCGCTCGTCCCACGCACCACATCCGCAGGGAGGAAGGGGATCGGCGTACCCTTGATCCCCGGCAGGTTATTCATGTAATTGTACAGCGGCTCGAGCCGCCCGGCGTGGGCGGCCCGCAACAGGTGCTCGAACCATCCCTCGGCCTCGCCCGCGAACAGCGTGATGCCGAGATCCATCGCGTCGCGCATCTCCGATGGGATCGCTGGCAGCATCGCCAGGCAACCGCTCACGTGGAAGCCGCCGATGCACACCGGGACGCCCGCCGCGCGCAGGGGGCGCGCGAGATCCACGGCGCGCGGGAACTGGTTGGTCTGCACGCCCACCAGGCAGACCAGACCGTTGCCCGCCTGGATCTCGCGGAGGATGCGCTCGGTGCGAATGCGGGTGTTGGTCTCGTCCCATGCGGTGATGCGGATCTCGACCGCGTCGCCCAGAACCCGGCGTTCGACGCAGTCGAGCGCGAGGCCGTACATCGCGGCGAGCGTATTCGACGGGATCGAAGACTTCGCCCACTGGATGACGTAGCCGTCGTCGTCGTAGTGCGACGGCTTGATCAGGAACAGGGAAAAGACCTTTCGGTTGGGGGGCGGCGCGGAACTGACGCCGCCAGCGGCACCGAGGTCGTGCTCCACGTGGATGGGGTCGTGGGTCTTCATCGGTCTCTTCCAGCGTTTCGCGAACAATGTTTGATGTCCATCCTACACTATCCGATAAAAACGCTCGGTTGTTCTTGCCATTTCACGACAATCGCAGACAAATCGATGCATATCTGGAAACCCGTTACCTCATCCATCGTTGCCGGCCTAACGCCTCAACCTCCGCAAGCAGGTGGTCAAGGCGCCCGAGTCGCATTTCTTCGACAGCGGGCTGGCGTGCCATCTATTGGGGTATTCGCGAACCCGAGCAACTTCGTCTCCACCCCCGCGTGGCGCCCGGCAATCCAGAGCCGACCCGCTCGGAATTATTGGGTTACGCCCATTTTTTGTAACAACGCCCGCACCTCGGGATTGTCCGGCTCCAGCGCCGCCAGGCGGCGAGCGTAATTGCGTGCCGCGTCGAGGTTGCCGGCGTCCCGCTGGAACGCCACCAGCGCCAGCAGGCTATCGCGGTTGTTGGGATGCTTCGCCAGCACCGCTTCCAGCGTCTGGATCGCCTTCGGTCCCTGACCGGTGCCGCTCAACGCCACTGCGTATACATAGCCATAGCGGGGGTTGTCGCCGCCCAGCCGGGCGGCTTCGGCCAGCTCGGTGATAGCCTCCGGCAGCCTTTTCTGGCGGATCAGCAACAGCCCGAGCGCGTGGTGCGCGGTGGCGTTGTGCGGATCGAGGTCCAACGCCTGGCGCAGCGTCTTTTCTCCGTCCGCGTCGCGGCCCCGGAGCCGGTACAGGTCGGCGAGATTGACCGCCGCCTGGGTGAAGGTGGGTTGCAGATCCAAAGCGGCGAGGTAGGCGGCTTCCGCTTGTTCGAACCGACCTTGGTCGACATGGATCAGCCCGATGTTGAGATACGACTCGGGGCGGTCGGCGTTGGTCATTTCGGCGGCGAGGTATTCGCTGACACCCTGCTGGATCGCCTGGCGTTGGCTCTCGGTCAGCGTTTCCTGCGGCACGGCGGCCAGCGCCCGCGCCGCGTCGATCCGCACCAGCCGCACCGGATCGTGGAGCAGCGGCAACAGGTGGCGCACCTTCAACTCCGGCGGCAACGCCTCCAGCGCCCGCGCCGTGGTGCTCCGCAACAGCGGGTCGGGGTCGGTCAACAAGGGGCGGAGGGCCTCGAACCCGGCCGGATCGAGCCGTTCGCCCAGCAGAGCTGCCCCGCTGGCGCGGGCGATGTTGGGTTGCTCCGGATTCTTGATCAGCGCCAGCAGCAACTCCCGCGCGCCGGGGGTGTCGGTGCTGCCGGCGTGCAGCGCCTCGGCGAACTGTTGATGGCCCGGCAGAGGGTTGCCGTACCACTTCCGGACCTGCTCCGCCGCCCATTCGGCCGGTTTGTCGCCATGACACCGGGCGCAGGCATTGGGGACGCCCAGTTTGACCGTTAAATCCGGACGGGGAATGCGGAAGCTGTGGTCGTGGCGCGGGTCCACCACCATGTAGGTCGTGGTGGGCGCGTGGCAGGCGACGCAGTCCGCGCCCTTGGAATCGGCCGGGTGAAAATGGTGGCGCGGCGACTCGTATTTGGCCGCGATATGGCATTGCAGGCAGACCTTGCCGCCAGCGGCGCGAAGTTTGCCGCCATGCGGTTCGTGGCAGTCGCCGCAACTCACCCCCTTCGCCTGCATCTTACTTTGCAAAAAGGAGCCGTGATTGAACACTTCGTCCTTCATCTGCCCGTCGGAGTAATAGAGATCGGGCGTCAGCAACGCCAGCCGGTGGGTGTCCAGCAATGGTTGGCCAAAAACGTAATCTTCCCAGAACTGCCCGCGTCGCGAATGGCAGCGGGCGCAGAGTTCCAGTTCGCGGCTGGCGGTGGGCGCAGTGGTCGGCGGAGTATTGGCTATCGCTGCCTGCTTGGCCGTCCACAGCACGCTGGGCTTCGGACTCAGTACGGGGGTTACCAGATCCAACCCCTTCATGGCCAGCACGCGAAGCTGGGAATTCAATCCGCGCCGGTCGTCGAGGGCGATGGCCAGCCCCTTGGTGCGGTCCAGCTTTTGCCAGTCCCCCTCTTTCTTGGCCCAGGCGAGGTGATCGGCGCCGGGACCGTGGCAGGCTTCGCAGGACACGTTGATTTCGGACCAGGTAGTGTTGAAGCGTTTGAGTTTCGAATCGTAATTTTTGCGCAAATTGGTGGAATGGCACTCGGCGCACATGTAGTTCCAGTTCTGCTGGTAGCCGGTCCAGTGCAGGGGATCCTGATGGGTGAGGTTCTGGTCGGGATAGAGGTGAAACCAGCGCTGCCCGCCCTGCTCCCGGGGCCGGCTGTCCCAGGCGATACCCAGCGCCTGATAGCGGCCGTCGGGAAAGCCGATCAGGTACTGCTGCAAGGGATACACGCCGAAGGTGTAGGCGATCTCGTAGTCCTGCAACTCGCCATCCGGTCCGTCGGTACGAACCATGAACTTACCGTCGCGCCGGAAGAAGGTGGAGGTGATGCCCGCGTAGGTGAAAGGCACGTCGTTGAAATCGCCGAGTACGGTCTGCTCGGTGGCGGGCTGCATCGCCTTGGCGTGCTGCGAGCCCTGCCAGTGCCGATATTCGGCCGAATG
>JAVMKL010000163.1:0-4385 GCA_031732875.1 Candidatus Competibacter sp.
AATCACGAGCGGCGATCTCAAGCCGGGCGACCGAGTGGTTACCCGCGAAACCCGTCCCAAGCAGGATGCGGGCGGGACCGGGAGCGGTTTCCGCTTCCGGATGATGTGAACGTGGAACCGTTGATCGAGGTCGCCGGCTTGTGCAAGCACTATCCGCTGGCGGGCGGCGGCGCGACGCCGGTGTTGCACGATATCCATCTCCACGTCATGCCGGGGGAGTTCGTGGCGATCATGGGTCCGTCCGGCTCGGGCAAGTCCACATTCATGAACATCCTCGGTTGTCTCGACACGCCCAACGCCGGCGACTACCGACTAGCCGGGAGCCCGGTATCACGGCTGAACCCCGACGAGCTGGCGGCGCTGCGCAACCGCCGGATCGGTTTCGTCTTCCAGGGCTTCAACCTGCTGCCGCGCTCCAGCATCGAGGACAACGTGGCCCTGCCGCTGTTGTATGCCGGCGTTGCCAGGACGGAGCGGCGGCGGCGGGCGCGGGAACTGTTGGAGCAAGTCGGTCTCGGTCACCGCGCCGGCGCCCGACCCAACCAGTTGTCCGGCGGACAGCAGCAGCGGGTCGCCATCGCCCGCGCCCTGGCCAACCAGCCGCCGCTGATTCTGGCCGACGAGCCGACCGGGAATCTCGACACCCAGACCAGCGGAGAAATCATGGCCTTGTTTGGCCAGCTCAACGCCGAGCGGGGCATCACCCTGATCCTGGTCACCCACGAATCCGACATCGCCCGCCATGCCCGCCGGCTGGTGCGGTTCAAGGACGGGCGCATCGTCCACGACGGCGAGGTGCGGGTTTGAGCTGGCACGCCGCTCCCGCTGAAGCCTGGCAGGCGCTGGGCGCCAACCGGCTCCGCACCGCCCTGACCATGCTCGGCATGATCATCGGCGTCGGCGCGGTGGTGCTGATGCTGGCGGTGGGGCAGGGGGCGCAGGCCACGGTCAGGCAAGCCATCACCGCCATGGGCAGCGCGCTGCTGGTGATTTCGCCCGGTTCCAGCAGCATCGGCGGCATGCGCGGCGGCGCCGGCACCGCGCCGGCCCTGACCCTGGCCGACGCCCAGGCCATGAATCGCTCGTCCTCGCTCAGCGCGGTGGCGCCGGTGTTCCCGAACGGCGCGCAACTGGTCTACGGTTCCCGCAACTGGAGTACCACCGTTTACGGAGTCACGCCGGAATATCTGACCGTGCGTTCCTGGAATCTGGAATCCGGCCAGCCGTTCACCGCCGGAGACGTGCGTCGGGGGACTCGAGTGGCACTGATCGGCCAGCAGATCGTCACCAATCTGTTCGGCGGTGAAGACCCGGTGGGCAAGACTCTGCGGATCAAGAACCTGCCGTTCCAGGTCGTCGGAGTGCTGGAGCGCAAGGGCCAGACTTTGGACGGACGCGATCAGGACGACGCCGTGCTGATTCCCATCACCGCCGCCCAGACCAAGCTGTTCGGCACCGCCTTCCCCGGCACGGTGCGCTTCATCATCGCTCAGGCGCGCTCCGACGGGCACATGGAGGACGCCGAGGCCGACCTGACGCAATTGCTGCGCGCCCGCCGCCGGCTGGGGGAGGAGATGGATAACGATTTCACCATCCGCAACTTGACCGCGGTGGCCGAAACCGCCGCGCTGTCGGCGCGGGCGATGGCGGTGATGCTGGGCGCCATCGCCTCGGTGTCGCTGGTGGTCGGCGGCATCGGCATCATGAACATCATGCTGGTGTCGGTCACCGAGCGCACCCGCGAGATCGGCATCCGCATGGCCGTCGGCGCCCACCGCCGCGACATCCTGCTGCAATTCCTGCTGGAAGCCATGCTGCTGTGCGCGTTCGGCGGTTTGATCGGGGCGCTGCTAGGACTGGGCGGGTCCTGGCTGGTGAGCGAGTTGGCCGGGATGACGGTGGTGGTCACGGGAGGCGCCATCGCCCTGGCCTTTCTGTTCGCCGCCGGCACTGGGGTATTCTTCGGCTTCTATCCCGCCCGCAAGGCCGCCCTGCTCGAGCCGGTCGAGGCGCTGCGGCACGAGTGAGGTCCGATCTCAGACGGCTTTACAACCGTCTCGCAAGCACCTAGAGTATTGTTGAAATCTTCAACAATACTCAGGAGCGATCCTCATGGCCACCGTCAATTTCAGCGTTCCCGAAGAGGTCAAGCAGGCCTTCAACGAGACCTTCAAGGACCGGAACAAGAGCGCCGTTATCGCCGAACTGATGCGCGAAGCGGTCGAGCGCGTCCGGCGGCGGGAACAACAGAGCGAAGCGATTGACCGCATTCTGGCGTTGCGCGCCCAAACCGAACCAGTCAGCCCTGAAACTATCCGCGCCGCCCGCGAGGAAGGTCGGCCGTGATGCGCTATGTGATTGACGCCAGCGTCGCCATCAAATGGATGGTTCCCGAAAGTCCCGAGGAACGGGATATTTCCCAGGCGTTGGTCCTGCTGGACGCATTGAGGAATGGCGGCATCACGCTTTATCAGCCGGCACACTGGGAAGCGGAAATCGCCGCGATTCTGGCCCGAATCAGCCCGGCCACCGCAATTAAAAAGATGGTGGCGCTCCGGGCGCTGGCGTTCACCCGCGTCAATGACACCACCGTTTACGCTACCGCCTGCGACCTTGCCATCCGCCTCAATCACCACCTGTTCGACACCCTTTACCACGCCGTGGCCCTGCACGCGCCCGAAGCCACCCTGGTAACCGCCGATCAGCGCTACTTCGACAAGGCTCAGTCCATCGGTCAGATCGTGCGTCTGGGCGACCTGCCTCAGCCTCGTTCGCAATAAACTACGAGTATTTGTAATACCATTTCCGAATAGATATCGAGCTTTTGGTGGCTTTTGGTAGGTTGCCATGAAAGTACCGGACTTTCATCGTCGGGGGTGTCGATCCCATCGACATGATCGTTGGGCTGAACGTAGTGAGGCTCAACATCCCGACCTATTGTTGGGCAACGCTCCGCTTTTCCCCAACCTACGCCCTATGCCAAACGGTATGATACCTATGCGGAATTAGTATAAGTTTTGAGTTTTAGTTTTAAGATAAAAATCAAAATGTTATTGTTAAATATTGTCCGGTTCTTCATTGGGAAGACTATAATGCCGGAAGTTCCGGGGGTACGACGTCGGCAGATAGAGCGCGAAACGCGGCCGATGAGTCCGCCATCGGCACGGCATCGCGCCTCCGGTCGCGCGAATGCCCGCAGGATCAGCCGCCTCAGTCGGCCGGAAACGGATTCCGCTCCGCGAAACCGGCTTGGTGCCAGTAGGGATAGATTTTCGGCACGGCGCTAGCCTGATCCAGCTTGGCGATCTGTTCGGATGAGAGGTTCCACCCGACTGCGCCCAGGTTCTCGCGGAGCTGGCGCTCGTCGCGGGCGCCGACGATCACGGTCGCGACGGACGGGCGCTGTAGTAGCCAGTTGAGGGCGATCTGCGGGACGGTCTTGCCGGTCTCGACGGCGACCTCGTCCAAGGCGTCCACAACCTGGAACAGCAGTTCGTCGGGAACTTGTGGGCCGATGCTGGCGGCGACCGAACTTTGGAGGCGACCGGACGGGAGCGGTTGGCCGCGCCGGATGCGACCCGTCAGCCGGCCCCATCCCAGCGGGCTCCAGATGACACCGCCGACGCCCTGGTCGAGGGCGAGCGGCATCAGCTCCCACTCGTACTCCCGGCCCACGAGGGAGTAATAGGCCTGGTGGGCCACGTAGCGCGCCCATCCGTACCGCGCCGATGCCGCCAGCGATTTCATCAGATGCCAGCCCGAGAAGTTCGAGCAGCCGACGTAGCGGATTTTGCCGGCGGTGACGAGGTCGTCGAGGGTGCGGAGGGTTTCCTCGACCGGCGTGGCGGCGTCGAAGCCGTGAAGTTGAAACAGGTCGATGTAGTCTGTGCCGAGACGGTGCAGGGCGCGGTCGATGGCTCGAACGAGGGCATAGCGCGAAGAACCGACGTCGTTGGCGGTGGATCCGTGGCGGAAGGTGGCCTTGGTGGAAATGAGCACTTGGTTGCGGCGATTTTTGATGGCCGCGCCAAGAATTTCCTCGGCGGCACCGCCGGAGTAGATGTCGGCCGAGTCGAACAGGTTCAGCCCAGCGTCGAGGCAGAGATCGACGAGGCGTTTAGCTTCGGCGACGTCGGTGTGGCCCCACGCCGAAAACAATTCACCACGACCGCCGAACGTGCCGGTGCCGAAGGACAGGACGGGCACTTTGAGCCCGGATGCGCCTAACAATCGGTATTCCATCGCGAGTACCTTCAGAATGATCAAGTCGATTTGCGGCCGAGAACCGCCAGGGCGTCGGCCAAGGAGGTTGAATTACAGGACGCTGGTTAGAGGCGGAATGCTCAACGAGCGTTCCGTAATTTCGCCTTATCCGGTTCCAGTAA
>JAVMKL010000164.1:0-25408 GCA_031732875.1 Candidatus Competibacter sp.
CCATGATCGGCTGGAGACGGCGCGGATTGAGATCGTCCACCACGTAGGCGCTGACTCCGGCGCGCAAGGCGGCGGCGGTGGTTTCGGGATCGCTGCGCTCGGCGAACATCACGATGGGTCGGGGTTGGTCTTGCCCGATCTCGCGCAACTGTTCAAGGGTATCGCGGTCGGGCAGGTCGATATCGATCAAGATCACGTCCGGCTTAGTTTCCCGCACCTGTTGTAACAGCTTGTGGGTACCGGCGGTCCGGACGATGATCCGGTAACCGGCATCGCTCAACGCCTGCTCCAAAATCGCCGACCGCCCTGAATGGGCGTCGATCAGCATGACTTCGATTTTCTTCATCGACGGCCTTGGTTTGCTCGATTTCCAGGGATGGTATCAAGCACTATCCATGCCAATCGGGATTAAGCTTTGCCGTGGATCATCAGGGATGATGGGGCTACCCATGCTGCCTAAATGCCTCGGGCGGATTCCGTATCTCGCTCGACCCACGCTGCCGCGACCGCCGCCACATCCAATTTCTGCAACGCGGAAATGGCGTATTCCCAACGGCCCTCGGCGCACAGACCGAGCACGCCGCCTTCCTCATACGCTTCCAGCGCTGCCTTGATACAGGCGGCACGCACCGCCTCGGCTAATTGTCGCGAATTAGTCATGGGAAGCTCTTGGGTTCAGTGGGTCAGCCGGGTGTACAGTCGCAACAACTGACGCGGCAAATCCTCGGGATGGTGAATCAGCACGAAACTATCCTTGCCAAACAGGTAGGGCAGGTAACCATCCGCTTCCTGGTCGATGGTCACGCAGAACGGATGCAAGCCCTCGCGGCGGGCTTCCAGCAGCGCCATCCGGGTATCCTCGATGCCGTACCGCCCCTCGTACTGGTCGAGATCGTTGGGCTTGCCGTCGGTCAGCAGCAGCAGGAGCCGGCGGGCGGCGGTCTGGCGGCTTAAGAGCCCGGTGGCATGACGCACGGCGGCGCCCATTCGGGTGTAGTAACCGGGCTTGATCGCATCGATCCGCCCCCGCACCGAGGCGGTGTACCGCTCGCCGAAACTCTTGATCCGATGCACCCGCACGTGCTGGCGCTTGCGGGAGGAGAAGCCGTACAGCCCGAACTGGTCGCCCGTGACCGCCAGCGCCTCGGCGAACAGGAACAAACTGTCGCGGATCACCTCGATGACCCGACCCTGGTTGTTGACCCAGGCGTCGGTGGACAGCGACAGATCGGCCAACAGCAGGCAGGCCAGATCGCGTTCCTGCCGCGCCAGTTGCCGGTAAAGGCCGCGTTCGTGACCCTGCCCGCCACCGGCGCAATCAGCGGCGTGGCGGACGCAGGCGTCCAGATCCAGCTCCTCCCCGTCGGGCTGGGCGCGTCGCCAACCGCGACCGGGGCGCAGGATTTCGAACTGGCGGCGCAGGCGCTGGGCGTCGCGGCGCAATGCCGGGGGCAACTCGCAAGGCCGGGCGCGGCGGGCCAGCATTTCCTGCACGCAGCAGTAATCCGGTAATAACACACGCTTGCGGTAGTCCCACTCCGGCAGTTTAAGTCCCGGTCCCAACGGCAGGTCGTCCTCGCTGGCGGAAGGCAGATCGAGATCGAAGCGCACCCGGGAAACGGTGTTAGCCCCGTCGCGTGTGACGCTCAGCACGTCCATGTCGTCCGCCGCTCTCGCCGCGTTCGATTCTGGGTCGTCGTCGGTGGGTCGGTTGACTCGCACGAACTCGGCCCAGGACAGCAGGCTCTCGGCGCGGAACGGCAACAGAAAGCTGTTTTTGCGTTCCGGCAGGTCCACCTGTTCGGCACGGCGGCGCTGGCGGTCGCGCTCGGTCGGCCCCTTGCCGGAACCGGGTCGGGCATCGCCCTCATCCCGCCGACGAGAACGGACGACGGTCGACGCGGGGGGAGGATAAAGCCAGAGTGGCATCGGTTGCGGCGGGCGGCGGGCGGCGGGCCAGTCGAGTACGCTGCCGGGTTCGTGCAAGGCTTGCCGCAGCCGCTCTTCCTGCGCGGCCTCGTCCGGCGGCAACCGTCCCGCCGAAAACCGCAACTCCAGCACGGCGCTTACCAACCGCCGGTAGCGGGGTCGCAGGCCGGGATAGCGTTCCAGGGTGATCCGTGTTCCCTGCTGATTTTGTCGCCACCACGGTGCGTCGGGATCGACCTGGTCGCGAGCGGCGGCCAGGGCGATGAGCCAGAGATAGAGATCGCGATTCAATTCCCGCCGAGGCAGCAGGGCCAGTGCCGGCGGCAGTTGCAGAGTTTCCGCGTCCCGACAGGCCAGCGCGACCTTTTCACCCAATCCGGCGACGCGCGCTAGCCAATGCCGGCGCGCGCCGTGTCGGGTGGCCGAAGCGGACGCGATCCGCAGGCCAGGGTCGCCGCCAAAGGCGCGAAACAGCAGACCGGCGGTTTTCTCGATCTCGGCCAACGTGACCGCCGCGTCTGGGTAGTGGCTTTGCGCCGCGCGGGTGATGAGGCGATGCCAGAGCGCGCCGAGGTGTTCTTCCATGGTCCGCTCAGGAATTCGAGCTTGGCGGACAGCCCGCCGTCATGTCGAGCGGCCTGGGCGCCATCCTGGAGTTTTGAGAGGCGGGTTCGCCGACCAACAGACCTTGCGAACCATCCGCTTCCAGCGCCTGCTGCCCGGCGATCCAGTTCAAAAGGCTGCCCTCCGGGTTGTTTCGTTGTACGGTTTGGCAAGCGTCGATGCATTGCCCGCACTGGGTGCAGGCGAACATCAACCGCTTGATGTTGCGCGGCTTGAGCCGCATCGGGCAGACGTGATCGCAAAACGACTGGCAACCGGCGCAGTCGCGGGCGCGCTCGCGCTGGTAGCCCACCACCATGGCCTTACGGTTGGCCATCCAGACCAGGCTTTGAAACATGCCGACCGCGCAGCCGTAGCGGCAGAACAGATGCCGGGCGAAGGTGAATTCAACGAACAGCGCCACCGTGCCGGCGCCCACGAACAGAGCCTGATTGCGGGTTGGGGTCAGGTTGAACAGGTTGGCGTAGATTTCCGCCGGCGGCAGCAGATAGGTCAGCAGCGCCACCGCCCATAAAAAAGCGAAGGCCAGCGCGAAGGGAACCGCCAGCAGCCAGTAACGAGCATCGGTCGGAGCCGGAGTACCGTCGGGATGCCAGGGTGGTCCCGGTTTCCTGTCCCAGATACTCTGCTTGCCGCTGGCCTTGCGCACCAGTTGGTTGATGGTCTCCACCACCGAAAAGTGCGGGCACAACCAGCCGCAGTACAGCCGGCCCCAGCGCCAGGCGATACCGAGAAACGTCGCCGCAAGCAGCAGCGCCGGGGCGATGACCCGCAGCAGAATATTGAGCGCCATCCGCGTGTTATCGATCCGGCCGGCCAGATAGTCATCCAGCCCCAGCGTCCACGGCTGGCCGAACACGATCAGATGCCCCTGCGTCAGATCGAAGCGCAGCAGATCGAAGATCGGAGCGAACAGGAACAGGATGAAGAAACCACTCTGATAGAGGATGCGCTTGCGTTGAAAGGGAGTCATGGCAGCAGATTACCCACCAGGGGATAGCGATACGGCTGTCCGGCCAGCGACCGCGCCAAGCCGAGAATACCGAGCACGACCAGGGTGGTGTGGGCGGTGGTGAAGTACAGGATCACGATCACCCAGGTCCAGGCCGCGTCGTAACCACCCAGGGCGACGATGACCAGATTGGCGACGACCAACAATGCGCCCGCCCACAAACTGGCGGACAGGGTTTGCCGCAGATGGCCGCGCGCCAGCGGCGGAGCATCGTCGCGGCGGCGTAAATAGAGCCAGAGCAGCGCCGCAAACGCCAGTCCGGGCAGCAGCAGCAGATTGATCAGATACAACGATTCCGCCGCGACGGCGAGACCTTGACCGGGAAAGGACACCTCGTCGGACGCCGGCGGTTCAGGCAAAACGGGCATTCACCACCTCCAGCAACGCGGCGGCGGTCTGCTCGTCGTCGGTCAGCGCTTCCACCAGCGCGACCCGGCAGGCGGTCACCCGATCCATGCCCCCGTGTATCAGTTGCGCGGCGTAGACCAGCAAACGGGTACTGGGAACCTCGTCCAGGTCGTGCTCCCGAAGGGCGCGGAAAGCGTGGGCGAGTTGGACCAGTTGGCTGGCGATGGCGGCATCGCAACCGGTTTCGCCGATCACGATGGCCCGCTCCCGCTCCGGGTTGGGGAAATCGAAGCGCAGCGCAAGGAAACGCTGGCGGGTGGAGGGTTTCAGACTCTTGAGCAGATTCTGATAGCCGGGATTGTAGGAGACCACCAGCATGAACGAGGGCGGTGCTGGCAACACCTCGCCGGTGCGTTCGATGGGCAGCACCCGCCGGTCGTCGGCCAGCGGATGCAACACCACCGTGGTGTCCTTGCGCGCCTCTACCACTTCGTCGAGATAGCAGATGCCGCCCTCCCGCACCGCCCGGGTCAGCGGCCCATCACACCACATCGTCGCCCCACCCTGCAACAGGTGTCGCCCCACCAGATCGGCGGCGGACAGGTCGTCGTGACAGGCGACGGTGTGCAGCGGCAGGCCCAGGCGGGCGGCCATGTGGGCGACGAAGCGAGTCTTGCCGCAGCCGGTCGGCCCCTTGATCAGCAGCGGCAGGCGGTTGCGCCAAGCCGACTCGAACACGGCGCACTCGTCGCCGAAGGGCTCGTAGTAAGGAATTGCCAGCGGTTGCGTTTTAAGATGCGGCTTCATGACGACTCTTGAGGTTGTCGGCGAGCGGCGGACGTGAGTCCGCTGTTTCCGCGCCCGCCGATATCGCCGACCGCGTTCCGCGTTCCGGGAAACAGGGGGCTGACACCCCCCGCTCGCGGATCAACCGGTTGCGGCTTGCCCTTGGCGAAGGAAACAGGGGGCTGACGCCCCCCGTTCGCGGAACGACCGCGCCGCCCCTGCAAGGAGAGGAGGGTTGTACAGGCGCTTAACCTGTAGTGGCCGGTTGCGCTTCTCCAACTTCAACCGGTTGCGGCTTGTCCTTGGCGAAAAAGCTGTAGAGATACACCGCCAGCCCGATGAAGAACACCACGCCGGCCAGCCAGCGCAGCCAGTAGAACATCGCCAATTGGTCTTGCACCGCCATGAACGCCTGCGGATTGGGTATGATCCGCTGCAACCACACTTGCAGGATGCCGGCGGCGGTCAGGAACAGGGTGATGAACACCATCGAGACCGTCATCAGCCAGAACGACCACATTTCCAGCACCTGCGCCCGCTCCGGATTCGCTTCGCGCCCGCGCAGGATCGGCATGGCATAGGAGATGATGGTCAGCACCACCATGACGTAGGCCCCGTAGAAGGCCATGTGTCCGTGCGCGGCGGTGATCTGGGTACCATGGGTGTAGTAGTTGACCGGGGCCAGGGTGTGGAGAAACCCCCACACGCCGGCGCCGAGAAAAGCCATGACGCCGGTGCCCAGCGCCCACAGCGTGGCGGCCTTGTTCGGGTGCTGGCGGCGGCGGCGGTTGACCATGTTGAAACAGAACACGGTCATGGCGAAGAACGGGATCGGCTCCATGGCCGAGAAGATCGAACCCCACCACTGCCAGTAGCCTGGGGTACCGATCCAGTAATAGTGATGACCGGTGCCGATGATGCCGGTCACCAGGGTCAGCGTGATGATCACGTACAACCACTTTTCGATCACTTCGCGGTCCACGCCGGTGATCTTGAGCAGCACGAAACCGAGGATGGCGCCCAGGATCAATTCCCACACGCCCTCGACCCAAAGATGCACCACCCACCACCAGAAGTATTTGTCCTTGACCAGGTTGGACGGGTTGTAGAAGGCGAACAGAAACAGCACCGCCAATCCGACCAGGCCGGTCAACAGAATGATGCTGATGGCGGTCTTGCGGCCCTTGAGGATGGTCATGCCGATGTTGTACAGGAAGGCCAGCGCCACCACCACGATGCCGACCTTGGTCGGCAAGGGTTGCTCGAGAAACTCGCGGCCCATGGTTTCCAGCACTTCATTACCGGTCAAGTGCGCCAGCGAGGCGTAGGGCACCGCCAGATAGCCGACGATGGTCAGCGCACCGGCCACCAGGAAAACCCAGAACAACAGGTGCGCCAGCATCGGGCTGTGCAACTCGGTTTCGGATTCCTCCGGCACCAGGTAATAGGCCGCGCCCATGAAACCGAACAGCAGCCAGACGATCAGCAGGTTGGTATGCACCATGCGGGCGACGTTGAAGGGAATCGCCGGGAACAGGAAGTCGCCGATCACGTATTGCAGGCCGAGAACCAGGCCGAACAGAATCTGCCCCACGAACAGGGCGATGGCGGCGATGAAATAGGGCTTGGCCACCGCCTGGGATTGGTATTGCAACAATTGCATGATTGCTTTTTCTCCGTGGTGAGCGCCTGAGTTCAGCCTTCGATGTTCGGCGGCCATTTTTCGGTATTGACTTCCGAAGTCCATTTCAGGAAAGCCACGATGTCGTTGAGCTGCTGATCGGTGAAGTTGAACTGCGGCATCTGCCGGCGTCCCGGAACCTTGGTGGGTTGCGCCTGGATCCAGACCTTGATGAACTCGGGGCCGCGCCGGATGTAGACGTTACCCAGTTCCGGGGCGAAGTAGGCGCCCTCGCCCAGCAGGGTGTGGCAACCGATGCAGTTGCGGGTCTCCCAAAGATGCTTGCCACGGACGACTTCCGGAGTCAGATTGTCGCGATGGTCGCGCTGCGGCAGGTTCCAGGTGGTATGAAAAGTGAGGGCGAGAAACAGCAGCACCGAGAACAGCGTGCCGCCATAGAAGATGTTTCGCGCCATGGACTTGGTGAAGAACGCGCTCATGAGGACCTCTTCTCGACGATAATGCGAACCGCCCTGGCCGGATTCGATTAGGCGGGAATATTTTTCATGTTCCAGGAATCACGTCTTTTATTCCTTGATAAAGGTCAAGGAATCCCTAACCTTACGCCCTGCACAATCACCGTTCGTTAATGTTTGTGGACCCAACCAAGGACCCACTATGGCCACCATCGCCGAATTTCTCGCCAACGAGCATCGCTGCTGCGATGAAAGTTTCGCCGCCACCGAAGAAGCGGCCCAAACGGGCGATCTCGCCCGCTGTCGTGCGAATTTCCAGCAGTTTCAGGCCGCTATGGAACATCATTTCCAAAAGGAAGAGGCCATGTTGTTTCCCGCTTTCGAGCAGGCCAGCGGCAACACCATGGGTCCGACGCGAGTGATGCGGCTGGAGCACCAGCAAATGCGGGAAACGCTCGCCGAGATGGATGGCGCGCTCGCCGGCGACAACCTGGAGGATTTTCTGGGGCAGGCCGAAACGCTGTTGATCCTGATGCAGCAGCACAACATCAAGGAGGAGCAGATTCTGTACCCGATGTGCGATCGGTTTCTGGGCAACACCGTCGAAGCGGTGATCCAGACCATGCGCGACCTGCCGGCGGGTCAGCCGACATGAGCCCCCCCGAGATCGTGGTGGATGGGCGGGGCTTGGAGCCGCCCGAACCCATGGAGCGGGTTTTGGCGGCGCTGGACGAATTGCAACCGGGACAGCAGGTGCGTTTTCTGATCCATCGCCAGCCCTATCCGCTCTACGACATCCTGAGCCGTTATCACTATCGCTATTCCACCGAGAGTTTCCCGGACGGCCATTTTGAAATTCTGATTTCCGGCCCATGATTCCAGCCGGCTTGTCGTTCGAGCAGGCACCGCCTTTCAGCGTACCCCTGCGCTTTTTTCTGACCGCACCCTGGTTTCTGGTGCTGGCGGCGATGCTGCTGCTGTGGCGGGGACCGGAGATTTTCGCCACCCGCTGGCTGCCGGCCACGCTGGCGTTGACGCATCTGCTCACCTTGGGCTTCATGGCGCAAGTCATGCTGGGTGCGCTGCTGCAAATCCTGCCGGTGGTGGTGGGCGTGGTCGTGCCCCGTCCCCAACTGACGGCAGCGCTGATTCATATTCCT
The DNA here is from genome assembly GCA_031732875.1 of Candidatus Competibacter sp. Taxonomy (GTDB): domain Bacteria; phylum Pseudomonadota; class Gammaproteobacteria; order Competibacterales; family Competibacteraceae; genus JAVMKJ01. The sequence continues at coordinate 7,957 of JAVMKL010000164.1, forward strand.
CTGACGCTGGGCGCGCTGGCCTTGACCGTTGCTTTTCTGAGCGGTATTCCCGCCTGGTTCCAGAGTGCCCTGGGATTGCTCGGCCTGGGCTTTGGCGTTGCGCTGATCGCCATCCATCTCGCCTTGTGGCGTGCGCCGGTGACCGGCGGCACGGTGATCGCCCTGCGCTGCGCGTTGGGGGCGTTGCTGGTCGCGGTCGGATTGGGATTGCTGTTGAGCGGTTTCTTCGGCTGGGGATTGGCGTTGCCCGTCGTGACCATGACCCACCTGCACGCGGCTTGGGGACTGGTGGGCTGGACCGTGTTGCTGGTGGCTGGGGTGGCTTATCAGGTGGTCCCGATGTTCCAGATCACCCCACCCTACCCCTCATGGTTCGTTCGTGGTTTCGCGCCGCTGATGGCGGCGTTGCTGGTCGCCTGGTCGGCGTTCGCGTTCGGCGGTTGGGAAAGGATGGCGATGCTGGCGAGCGCGGCGCTGGCGGTCGGACTCGCCGTCCTTGCCGGGACGACGCTGTACCTGCTGGCGCGGCGGCGGCGCAAGGTCGGTGATCCCACCTTGGCCTACTGGCGAACCAGCATGACCAGTTTGCTGGCGGGTGCGTTGCTTTGGCTGGCGACATGGTGGATTTCCGCGCTGGGGCCGGCGTCGCCGGCCGAATGGCTATTGGGAATTCTGCCGATCTTCGGTTTCGCGGTCGCGGTGATTAACGGCATGTTGTACAAGATCGTGCCGTTCCTGGCCTGGTTCCATTTGCAGGCGCAACTGTTCCAGCGGGCGAAGGTACCCAACATGAAACAATTGCTGCCGGATGCGTTTGTCCGGCGGCAGTATTGGGCTTATCTGGCGGCGCTGCTCTTGCTGCTGGCCGCCGCCGTTTTTCCCACCGTCCTTACCTATCCCGCCGCGCTGGCTTTGGGTATCACCGGCGCATGGCTGGGCATCAATCTGATGGGGGTCTGGCGGATGTATCGCCGCGTACTGCGGGATGGGTTGGCCACCGCGCCGCTGAAGATCAAACCGAAATGATCTTCGCGCGAGTGGGGATATCCCGCCAACCCACTACTTGAACACCGCTGCGCTCGTAGCTCTGCTCTCCGCCGTAGATCAACCAGGGTTGTAGCGCCTCGTCGCCGGCGAAGCGAGCCGATTTCCGCCCGGCGCGAATGTAATCGCCGGTCGCCGTCTGTCCGGATTTGATCTCCACCGTTTGCAGTCGCCCGTCGTGCTCGAACAATAGGTCGGCTTCCAAGCCGTTATTATCACGCCAGAAGTAGAGATCGGTCGGGAGCCCTTCGTTGTAGCGGGCCTTGAGAAACTCGCCAATCACCCAGGTTTCGAACAACTCGCCGCGCGAGGGGTGCAATGCCAGCACATCCGGCGAACGAATCCCCAGCAACCAACAGGCCAGTCCCACATCAATAAAATAGAGTTTGGGACTCTTGACCAGCCGCTTGCCAAAATTGCGGTGATACGGCGGCAACAGCAAAACCAGATCGCTCGCCTCCAGCACCGATAGCCAGGCCCGCGCCGTGCTGTGCGCGATGCCGGTTTCCCCCGCCAGCGTACTCAGGTTGAGCAACTGGCCCGTGCGTCCGGCGCAGAGGCGCAAGAAACGCTGGAAGGTGGAAAGATCCTGCACGTTGATCACCTGCCGCACGTCACGTTCGACATAGGTTGCCACATAGCTGGCGAACCAGTCTTCCGGCAAGACGGGCAGTACGTGCAAGGCGGGGTAGCCGCCGCGCACCATCAACTCGTTGAGTTCTCTCGGACGATCGAGCGCTGGCGGCATTTCGTCCAGCGCCAAGGGCAGCAAACGCGTCAACCCGACCCGACCGGCGAGGGACTGAGTGACCCCGGAGAGCAGACCAAATTGTTGCGATCCAGTGAGGATAAAGCGTCCCGCCGAACGATCCGCGTCCACCATGCCTTGCAGGTAGGAAAAAAGATCCGGCCAACGCTGCGCCTCGTCGAAAATCGCTCCCTTCGCAAACCGGGCCAGGAAGCCGCGTGGGTCTTCCTGCGCAAACGAGCGCTCCATGGGGTCTTCCAGACTGATATAAGGCTTTTCCGTAAAAATGGCGCGCGCCAGCGTCGTCTTACCGGATTGCCGTGGTCCGGTTATGGCGATGATCGGGAACGTCGCGGCAAGCCGATACAAGGTGGAGGTGAGGTGACGAGCAAGCATATGTTTTTATACAATATGACGATAAGATCGTCAACTTGCGAATCTGTCGGTTTCCAAACAGGACTACTTTTCACTAAAGGCATTGCTTGCGAGGCCAGCATCCGGCCGGCCAAGGGGGCCGTGGCCGCGTCGCGCAGCACGCCAATTCGGCGCAACATCCGTCCAGGTTCGACCCATCGGCGATTGGAAATCGGGGGTGTCAAAAAGGTCGGGCGGCTACGCCCGCCAATAAGGATCGACTCGGCCGTCCACGATCGAGATTTTCCGGTCGGCGGCGCCGGCAAAGTTGAGGTCGTGGGTGACGGTCACCACGGTCTTGCCCAGATTCCGGCTCAGGTCATGCAGGATCTGGCGGACGTTGGCGGAAGAAGCACTATCGAGGTTGCCGGTCGGCTCGTCGGCTAGGATGATCGGCGGATCGTTGGCCAGCGCGCGGGCGATCGCTACCCGTTGGCGTTGCCCGCCGGACAGTTGGTGAGGGTATTTACGCGCGTGTTCGCGCAGGCCGAGTCGATCGAGCAAATCCAGAGCCCGGCGCCGGGCGGCATCCTCATCGGGCGCGCCGAGCCGGCGCATCGGCAGCAGGACATTGTCCAGCACCAGGAATTCGGCGAGCAGAAAGTGGAACTGGAACACGAAGCCGAGTTGCCGGAGCCGCGTCGCCGCCAGTTCATCCTCGCCGTAGACCGAGGTATCCCGCCCGTCGAGCAGCACCCGGCCCGAGGTCGGCCGATCCAGCAGCCCGAGAAGGTACAGCAGCGACGATTTCCCCGACCCGGATGGCCCCATGATGGCGACGAACTCGCCCCGACCAACTTCCAGCGAAACATCCTCCACCAGCGTCACCGGCACCTCGCCGGGCAGGACGCGGCCCAAACGTTCCGCGGTCAGGATCGACCTCACTTCCCTGCCCTCCTCTCCATCAATGGCGAGGGGGATACGCCTCCTCTCTCTCCTTGCGGGAGAGGGGCTGGAGGGCTGAGGTTGGCCAGGCTCCCTTCTTCCCTTGCAGGAGAGGATCTAGGGGTGAGGGGGCTGTTCACCCCATGCCCCGCAGGATTTCGACCGGATGGACCCGTCCGGCCTTGCGCGCCGGCAGGTAAGCCGCGCCGACCGCCGAGACCAGCGCGAAAGTCGCGGCCAGCAGGTATTGCTCCCAGCCCCAGTAGATCGGCAGGTGGACCAGGTCGGTGGCGCCGGGTGGCTTGAGTTCGACCCGTTCCAGCAGCGCCATCAAACCGATGCCGCACGCCAGGCCCAGCAGGCTGCCGAACAGGCCGAGCATGACGCCCTCCGCCAGAAAGATCCGGCGCACGTCGCGGGCATGGAAGCCCATCGACTTGAGAATGGCGATGTCGCGGGTTTTCTCCATGACGATGGTCGAGATGGTGTTATAGATGCCGAAGGACGCCACCACCAGAATCGCCGAAACCACGCTGTACATGATCAGGTTGCGCACCAGCAGCACGTTCATCAGATCTTCCGAGGCTTCCAGCCACGAGACCGCCTTGTAGTCGATGCGCCGCTCGATGGCGGCGGCGATGTCGCGGGCGGCGTAAGGATCGTCGAGCTGGATCACGAAGCGGTTGACCCGGTCGGGCCGATCCAGCAGGCCCTGAACCCGCTTGAGCAGGGCAAAGGTCTGGGTCTCGTCGTAGCCGGCGTTGCCGGTCCGGAAGATGCCGACCACTTTCAAGGTACGGACTTCTCCGCCCGGTAAAGCGACGTTGATCACGCTGCCCATCGCCAAGCCGAACTTTTTCGCCAGGCCGACGCCAATGACGATACCGTTCGGATTAGCCGCGAGCGCGTCCAGCGAGCCCTGGACCAGCTTCTCGTCGATGGTGGACACACCCTTCATCTTGGCGGGAATGATACCATTGAGGGTGACGCCCTCGATGCGGCCGGCGAAGGTCAGCACCACCGATCCCACCAGCACCGGGGCCGCGCGCACTCCGGACAGGGATTCGACGAAGGCCAGCTTTTGGGCGTAACCGCGGATGCCGCGCACCTCGGTCAGCGGCTTGACCCGCCGCAGTTCGACGGCGCCTTCCGGCCACCGCTCGCTCGCCGGCTGCGGCCGGGGATGGCGATACTCGTCGGAAACGGTGATATGCGGGCTATTGTCGATCAACCGCTTGATGAAATCCCGCTCCGAACCGCGCATCAGCGATGACACCGCCAGGAAGAACGCCACCCCGAGGACGATGCCGGTCAGCGACACCAGCGTCTGCCGCTTGCGGCTGACCAGGTGGGTGACGGCGATGGCCAGCGGCAACGGCATGGCTCACGCGCCCTTGGCGGCCGGTTCCGCAATCGGTAGCGCCCGCCCCCGCCGTCCCTCCACGAGCCCGGCGACGGGACGGACCACGATATCGTCGCTTCCGGTCAAGCCGGAGAGGATTTCGATCCTCGACTCGCCACGGATGCCGGTTTGCACCAGCTGGCGACGCAGATACCCGTCGCGCAGGATCCAGACCCGACCGTCGACGACGGCGCTCGCCGGTACCAGCAGCGCATCCAGCCGCTCGGTCACCACGATGTTGACCTCGGCCGTCATGCCGATCCGCAGGGGAGAATCCTCCTGAGGTTCGATCCGCACCCGGAAGCCGCGGCTGACCGGATCGCCCTTCGGGGTGATGGCGGCGACTTTCCCCTCGATGATCCGGTCCGGCAGCGCGGGGGCGCGGATCAGCACGCGTTGGCCGGGCCGCACCAGCAGGATGTCTTCCTCGTCGACCTCGGCCTCGATCCGCGGAGGATCCCGACCGGAGAAGTAGAAGATCGGCTGGTTGGCCGGGATGGTCTGACCCACCTCGCCGTCGCGGCGCAGGATTTGGCCATCCGCCGGAGCCGTCAGGGTCATGAAGCCGCGCAGCGCGCGGGCGCGGGCCGCCGCCGCGTCCGCCGCCTGCCAGTCGGAGCGCGCCCGGTCGCGTTCCAGCACCGTGCCCAGGCCACGGTCGAGCAGCGTCTGGGCCCGGTCGAATTGCAGCCTGGCGAACCTCGCCCGCGCCTCCAGTTCGTCCACCGACCGCTGCAGGTCGGCATCCTCCAGCCGGGCGAGTTCCTGGCCTTCGCGCACCTCGTCGCCTTCATCGGCCTTGAGTTCCAGCAGGCGGCCGGTCGCGCGGGGAGCAATGGGCAGCATGACGGTCGGTTCCACGGTGCCGGTGGCGTAGACCGCCCGCACCGCCGGCCCCCGGGTCGGCCGCGCCACCTCCACCGCCAGCGGACCAAGCCACCGCCAGGCGCCGACGACGCCGGCCGCCAGCAGGGCCAACACGATCAGTGTCCAGAGGATTCCATGCCGTTTCATCCGCGCATCATACCCGTTCCGGTGCCCGGCGCATCAGGCAAGGCGTCGGGCCCAGGCGGCGATCTCCCGGATATGATCGGGCGTGGTGCGGCAACAACCCCCGATGAGCCGCGCGCCGCGTTCGTGCCAGATTCGGGCTTCGGCCGCAAAATCGGCGCAACTGGCGACGCCTTCCCAGCGATGGCTTTCAGGGTCGTAGGTTTCGCCCGAGTTGGGATACACCACGATGGGTTTGCCGGTGGCGGCGCGGGCGGCGGCGATCAACGCCGGGATATGGCTGGGAGCGGTGCAATTCACCCCGATAGCGACCACCTGCGGCCGGTCGTCCAGCCACGCCGCGCATTCGGCCAGGGATTCTCCGTGGCAGACGCGGACCTCGTCGCGGGCGCTGAAGCTGATCCAGGCGTCGGCGCCGGGAAATTCGGCCAACAGCCGCGCCAGGGCCCGGGCCTCGGCGAAGCAGGGAATCGTCTCGCAAGCCAGCAGGTCGGGGCCGGCTTCCAGCAGAGCGGCCATCCGCGGGCGGTGAAAATCCATCAGTTCGGCTTCGCTCAGGTCGTAGTCGCCCCGGTATTCCGATCCGTCGGCCAGAAACGCGCCGTAAGGCCCCACCGAGGCCGCCACCAGCGGCCGGGGTCGGCCGGCCCGATTGACGGGATCCTCCCAGAACGCATCGCGGGCCTCCACGGCCAGCCGGACCGAACGCCGCAGCAGTTCGATACCCTCCTCCCGCCCCAGACCCCGGCGGATGAAACCCTCGACGGTCGCCTGGTAGCTGGCGGTGATCGCGACGTCGGCCCCCGCCCGGAAATAATCCAGATGCACCCGCCGGATCAACTCGGGGGCTTCGATCAGCACCCGGGCCGACCAGAGCGGGTCGCGCAGGTCGCAACCGCGACGCTCCAGCTCGGTGGCCATGGCGCCGTCCAGAACCAGGATCGGGTATCGTTCGAGCAAGGTCGCGATCGGGTTCATGCGTTACAATTTCTCCCTGTTTTCCACTGCAAAAACGAGAACGAACCATGGTCGAACTGCTCTCCTACGCGCATGGCATCCACGCCGTCGACGCCGGTTACATCCGCCCCCAACTGGCCGCCATCCACCTCCTCGTGGAGGACGGCCGGGCCGCCGTGGTCGATACCGCCAGCAACGCCTGCCTGCCGCGCGTCCTGGCAGCTTTGCGGGCGCTGGATCTGACGCCGGCCAGCGTCGATTACGTGTTCCTGACCCACGTGCACCTGGATCACGCCGGCGGCGCCGGGGCGATGATGCACGCCTTCCCCGAGGCCCGGCTGGTGGTGCACCCGCGCGGGGCGCGGCACATGGCCGATCCGACCAAACTGTTCGCCGCGGTGCAGGCGGTGTATGGCGAGGCCGAAGCCCACCGGCTGTACGGCGAACTGCTGCCCGTGGCCGAGGACCGGATCCTGGTGGCCGGCGACGGCTTCAGCTTCGATCTGGCCGGTCGGACCCTGGTGTGCCTGGACACCCCCGGCCATGCCCGCCACCATTTGTGTCTGTTGGATACCCGCAGCGATTGCCTGTTCACCGGCGATGTGTTCGGGCTGTCCTTCCGCGAACTGGATGTAGACGGGCGGCCGTCGGTCGTTCCCACCACCACGCCGACCCAGTTCGAACCGGAGGTCATGCACGAATCCGTGGACCGGATTTTGTCATATTGGCCGGCTGCTCTCTACCTCACCCACTTCGCCGAGGTCCGCGACGTCGCCCGGCTGGGCGCCGACTTGCACCGCCTCATCGACGCCCACATCGCGGTGGCCGAGCGCGAGCGCGACAGCGGCCCCGAGCGCGGCGCGCGCATCCTGGCCGGACTGTGGGCGCTGATGGACGCCGAGGCCGCGCGCCAAGGCTGGCGGCTGCCACCCGAACAGTGGCGGGCGGTGCTGGAATCGGATATCGAACTCAACGCCCAAGGGCTGGAATACTGGCTCGACCAGACCGGTTCGCGCGGCGTCGCCCAGTCATGAAAAGGCAATGAGGGGATGGCGATTTCGCCGCCTTGATGCTGGTGCCCGGGTGCTCGCCGCACAACCGCTGCTCCCTTGTGTTGCTCGAACCTTGGTGCGGCTATATAGCCCTCTCCTGCCGGTTTCCCTGGCGGAATTTCCGTGCAATCTCGTACCTTTATCGGTCAATTTGCCAACCACCGCTGAATTCAGCCGGGACTCCCATGAGACGGACCCTGTTCGCCTTGCTCGCCGCCGCGCTCGCTGCCCTGTCCCTGGCGGCGCCCTGGATTCCATCGGCCGCCGCCGATCTCGCCCACCCGCGCATCGGCCTGGTGCTGAGCGGGGGCGGGGCCAGGGGCTCGGCCCATATCGGAGTGCTCAAGGTCCTGGAGGAGATGCGGATCCCCGTCCACGTGGTGGTGGGCACCAGCATGGGCTCCCTGGTGGGAGGCGCCTACGCGGCCGGGCTGTCGCCGGATGTGCTGGAACAACGGGTCACCCAGGTCGACTGGAATGTCCTCTTCAACGACGACCCACCGCGCAAGGACTGGCCCGCGCGCCGCAAGCAGGCGTCCCAGAATCCGACCTTCGACTTCACCGTGGGGGTACGGAACGGTCAGCTCAAACTGCCCAAGGGGGCCATTTCGGGTCAGCAGGTTCAGTTGTTCTTCAACGACCTGGTCAAGGGTGTGGAGACGGTCCAACGCTTCGACGACCTCCCGATTCCCTTCCGGGCCGTGGCCACCAACCTGGAGAACGGGGAGATGGCGGTCTTCGATCGCGGGCCGCTGCCGGTGGCCATGCGCGCCAGCATGTCCGTGCCCGGCTTGTTCGCGCCCATGGAATGGGACGACCACATCTACGTGGACGGGGGCCTGGTCCGCAACCTGCCCATCGATGTGGCCCGGCGCATGGGCGTGGACGTCATCATCGCCGTCAACCTGGGGTCCGGGTACCTCCCTCGCGACCAACTCGGCAGCATCCTTGGCGTCACCGGCCAGATGATCGCGATCCTGACCGAGCAGAATGTCCAGGTTTCGCTCAAGCAGATCGATCCCAAGCGCGACGTGTTGATCGTCCCGGACTTGGGCGACATCACCTCCAGCGATTTTTCCCGCGCCCCGGAGGCCATCGCCACCGGCGTGGCGGCTGCCCGCAAGATAGCTCCCCAACTGGCCCGCTACAGCCTGAGCGAGACCGAGTACGCCGCCTGGCAGCGCGGGCGCTTCGGCCCGGGCCATCCGGCGCAGCGAGTGGGCGAAGTGCGGATCGCCGGCCTCGAGCGGGTGAACCCTGGAGTCTTCGACGGCCTGGTCGAGGCCCAGCGGGGCAAGCCACTGGATCGTGCTCGGTTGGTGGAGGACATCCAGAAGACCTACGGTCAAGGCGACTACGAACACATCAGCTACCAGTTCCAACCCCGGTCGGATGGCAGCGACCTGCTCATCGTCAACGCGATGGAGAAGGCTTGGGGCCCCGGCTACCTGGGTTTCGGACTGGGCCTGTCGACCGACAACAAGGGCGACAGCCAATTCGGCCTGCGCGCCACTTACGACCAGACCTGGATCAATCCACTCGGGGCCGAGTTTGGCGCCGAACTGACGCTGGGCAATGCCCCGAACCTGCGCGCCGAATTCTTTCAGCCCCTGAGCCTCGACCGGGCGGCCTTTGTCGCCCCCTACCTGGACTTCAACCTAAGCCCGGACAGTGTTTTCGTCGACGACCAGCGGGTCGCGCGCTACAACGTGGTGTGCGGGAGGATCGGCGCGGACCTGGGCACAACGCTACGCGGGACCGAGCTTCGGATCGGACCCTATTACGGGCAGACCAACGTCAGCCTCGATACCGGCTCGCCCGAACTCCCGGTGGGGCGGATCACCGACACCGGGGTGCGTGCCCAGGTCCTCTACGACACCCTCGACAGCGCCGCTGTCCCGCGCTCGGGGACCCGCGTCCTCCTGGAGGTGCGAAATCCGCTTGAGTCCTTGGGGGCCGATGTTCAATACACCCGGGCTTTCCTCAGTGCCACCACCGCCTACAGCTTCGGGCCCAATACCCTCGCCATGAAACTCAAGGGTGGAAGCAGCTTCGGCGACCAGATGCCCTATTACGACCAATTCCCCTTGGGCGGCTTCCTGAATCTCTCCGGCTACGCCAACGAGCAGTTCCGCGGCAATGACATGGCCTTTGCCGGCCTGGCCTATTACCGCCAGATCGCCGCGCTGCCCCCGCCCATCGGGCGCGGCCTCTACCTGGGTGCCTCCCTGGAGACTGGTTGGCTGTCGGAGGGCGTGGTCCGCAACCCCGACACGGGCCAGAACGTGATCTTGAGCCCCGAGCAGAACGGCTACGCCGGGAGCGTCTTCTTCGGCTCGGACACCTGGATCGGCCCGGCCTTCCTGGGGCTCGGAATGTCGGGATCGGGCGAGAGCGCCATCTATGTGCTGATCGGGGGGCAGCCCTGAAGCGCGCAGGCGACAGCGAGCACCGGGCTGGAAGAGTCATGCCGATTTCCCGTGCGGTTTGACGCGCCAGGAACGAAGGATTCGGCACGCGACTCAAGCGACATGGAGCGGGGTTTCCGTCGGCAGGTCGAACCTTGCCGGTCTGGGATCACCCGGCTATTTCTGGCCGGTCGCGGCCAGCACCGCCCGCCAGGCCGGGCTGTTCGGATCGATCCGCTTCTTGCGGCTGACCAGCAACTCGATCGGCACGTGGATGAAAGTATCGTGCAGCAGGCCGATCACCAGGCCGGTCTTGCCCGCCATTGCGGCGTGAACGGCGTTGCGGGCGAAAAAATCGCAGAGGATGGAGTCCTCGGCGTCGGCCGGGACGCTGCGAATCAGGTAGCTCGGATCGAAATAGCGCAGCGTGACCGGAATCCCTTCCGCCTGAAAATAGCGCTCGATGCGTTCGCGCAGGAACGGGCCGATGTCCTGGAGCTTGACGTTGCCCGAGGCGTCGCGTTCCTCGCCGCTCGCCGCCAGCAGCTCCTGGCCGGCGCCTTCGGCCACGACGACGAGCGCGTGCGCCCGTTGGAGGACGCGCTGCTTCAGAGCCGGAAGAAAGCCGCCCTCGCCGTCGAGTTGCAGCGGCACCTCGGGGACGAAGGTGAAGTTCACGTCCTGGCTGGCAATCGTGGCGCCGGCGGCGATAAAGCCGGCGTGGCGGCCCATCAGCTTCACCAAGGCGATGCCATTGTGGACGCTGTGCGCTTCGGTGTGGGCGCAATCGAGGATCTTGGCGGATTCCTCGACCGCCGTGAGGTAGCCGAAGGTGCGCGAAACGAAGGCCACGTCGTTGTCGATGGTTTTCGGGATGCCGACCACCGCCAGCGCGTGGCCGCGCCGTTGCGCTTCCTGGAACAGGGCGTTGCCGCCGCGCTGGGTGCCGTCGCCACCGATGGTGAACAGGATGTTCACGCCGCGCCGGATGAGGTGATCCACGGCGACGCCGATATCCACCGGCCCGCGCGAGGTGCCCAATACGGTGCCGCCGGTGTTGTGAATGTCGTGGACGAATTCGGGGGTCAGCGCGAACGGTTCCGGGCCGCGCGCCGGGTCGAGTCCCTGGTAGCCGCCGCGAAAGCCGAGCACCTCATTCACGCCGTAGCCGTGATGCAGTTCGAGAAACAACGAGCGGATGACGTTGTTCAGGCCGGGACACAGCCCGCCGCAGGTGACGATGCCGGCGCGGGTCTGTTGGGGATCGAAGAACAATCGGGCGCGCGGGCCGGCGAGTTCGAACAGCAGTTCTTCCGTCGGAGGTGCATCGGGGTCGCGGATCAAATGGGAGGACACGCGGGCCCGGTCGCTGGCCGTGCGCTGCTGGGGGGAGGCGAAGCGGGGTTCGCCGAGGGTCGTGATGTTCATAAATGCGCCTCGGGGATCGACTGGAAAGGTTGCTTCAAGCATAGTCAAGCGAGGCGCGGCTTTGTTGGGAGATAACCGTTCAGTCCCCCCTTTGAAAAAATGAGTGCCAGGGGGGATTTTGGATCCGTTGCCTGTGTGAAATCCCCCCCCGACCCCCCTTTCGAAAGGGGGGAGGTGAGCGCTTATGTTGGGAGATAACCCGGGATCCCCGAACCGGCAATGACATGAAGATCGTCTGACCCGGCTATTCCCTGACCTGATTGGCGCACTGGCCGGTGCGCTCGAACTCGGTGAAATTGCTTAGAGTGGTCTCGGCGATGTTGCGCAGGGCGTGGTCGGTGAGAAACGCCATGTGCGAGGTGACCAGCACGTTGGGAAAAGTCAGCAACCGTGCCAACTCGTCGTTGGTCGGTACCTTGTCGGACAGATCCCGGTAGAAATAATCGGCCTCTTCCTCGTACACGTCGATGGCGAGCAGGCCGATCTTGCCGTTCTTGAGGAACTGAATCACCTTGTTCGTATCCAGCAGGGCGCCCCGGCTGGTGTTGACGATGAACACGCCGTCCTTCAAATAGGGCAAGGTTTCCTCGTTGAGGATGTGGTGGGTTTCCGGGGTCAGCGGACAGTGCAGGGTGATGATGTCCGCCTCGCGGGCGAAGGTCGGCCCATCCACATAGGTGGCGTATTTTTTCGCTTCTTCGCTGGGGAATTTGTCGTAGGCCAGAAGGCGGCAGCCGAAGCCGCTCAGATTCCGGATCACCATCTGGCCGATCTTGCCGGTACCGAACACGCCGACGGTCTTGTCGCGCAATTCGAAGCCTTCCAGTCCGGCGATTTCGAAATTGAATTCGCGGCTGCGGTTGTAGGCTTTGTGGGTCTTGCGCCCCAAGGTCAGCATCAGCGCCACGGTGAATTCAGAGACCGCGTTGGGCGAGTAGGCCGGCACCCGGGCCACCGGGATACCGCAACGGGCCGCCGCCGCCAGATCGATCTGGTTGTAACCAGCGCTGCGAGTAGCGACGATTTTCGTGCCGTGCCGGGCGAGATCGTCGATCACGGCGGCGTTGCAGGCGTCGTTGACGAAGATGCAGACGCCGGGAAAGCCCCGCGCCAGCGCCACCGTTTCCGGCGACAGACGGACGTCGAAGAAGATCAGTTCGTGGCCGAACGGGGCGTTGTAACGCTCCAAGGAATGACGGTCGTAGGACTTGCTACCGAACACGGCGATTTTCATGCGCATAACCTCGTCTTGAGTTCCACCAACCGGTGAAAAAGTTTCTGGCGTTCGCGGCAAAATCGCTGGCGTGGGTGATCCTGGGCAATCCGCGAACTTGGGTGGCCAAGCCGATCAAACTCCGGCGACCCGGAGCAACCGGCGATCGGGCGCAAGCCGGGCGATCCAATCCGTCACCCCATCACTGAGCTATCCCTTTCCATTTTCAGCCACCGTTCAGCCCACATCAGTAAAAATATTAAGTTATTGATTGCAACCGCCAAACCTTATACTCAATGGGTGAGCCGCAAACGGCGATCTCCCTGTGCTCGCGACATGGAGTTCCCTTCTTCTAAGGCATTGTTTTTCCAGTATTACAAAGATTGTTGGCCTTGGATCAATATCCTCCATGGTTGAGAGTTGTGCTCAGATAACCCGGACAATTGTAATACGAGTATTGTAGTACAAAAGTAATTTTCTATTACATTTTCTGGAAAGTTACTTGGACTAACATGGGATCAGATGGAGGTAATATGCCCAAATCCACTTGCACTTATTGGAACCCATTGACCCCGTATAACGGCGGGCAGTGGAAACCCATCACAGGGTTTGAGGGAATCTTGGAAGAAATGACCTTGAGCATGGATGAAAAAACGGGAGAATACACTCGCTTGACTCGATTTCATCCGGGGGCGGACACAAGTTCAATGGGTCCGAAGAGCCATCCATATCCCGAGGAAGTTTTTATTGTCAGCGGTCGTCTTTATGACCATGCCTTCGATCTATGGCTAGAGAGCGGGCATTATGCCAGCAGGCCACCGGGAGAAATTCATGGACCTTTCAGGACTGACATTGGGTGCGTGGTCCTTGAACTGTCTTTTCCCAGTCGGGTCAACGAATAGCCGGCACCGCCCAGTCTCTCAATCCACCGCACTTCCGAAGCGGGCCGACAAAGTCGGACGAACGCTGCCCGTTATCGCTTTCGTATCTCCATGTGCTGTAGGAGCATAGCTATCATGCGATTTTATCACCACTTGGTTTGCTTATCCCTTCTCGCTATCCTAAGCGCCTGTGGATCTGGCCAGGGCGATTCGGTCGATGACACCATCACCGACGCAATACCCACCGATCATGGCTCGGTGAGTGGTTTTCAGGACCAGCAAACCATGGCCTATCTGGGCATTCCCTTCGCTGCCCCGCCGGTTGGCCCACTTCGCTGGCAACCTCCGACGGAACCCAAAATCTGGCAGGGCACTCGCCAAGCGACCGCCTTCAGCCCACCTTGTCCTCAAGTCGATGACAACGGCGCTGTGATCGGCAACGAAGACTGCCTGTATTTGAATGTCTGGAAGCCGCTGGCAGCATCGGCCGGCGCCAACCTGCCGGTGATGGTATTCGTGCACGGCGGAGGTAACACCCAGGGTTCGGCTTCGAAACTGCTTGACGGATTCCCACTTTACGACGGGCAACGCTTGGCCGAGCGCGGTCAGGTGGTGGTGGTCACCTTGCAATATCGGCTGGGCGCGCTGGGGTTTTTGGTGCATCCCGCCTTGGCCGCCGAAAATCCGCAACGGGTGTCCGGCAACTATGGCCTGCTCGATCAAATCGCCGCGCTCGGTTGGGTGCAGCGCAACATCCGCGCCTTCGGCGGGGATCCGAGTCGAGTGTTGCTGTTTGGTCAATCAGCCGGTGCCTTGGACACCTGCATGCTCGTGACCTCGCCGCTGGCCCGGGGATTGTTTTCGCGGGCCTTGATGGAAAGCGGTAGCTGCAACGCCAAATCCGCCGCAGAACGGGCCAACGAAGGTGAATTACTTGTAGCCGCGGTGGGCTGCGGTCGTTCCGCCAACCCGACTGCATGCTTGCGCCAACTCAATGCGGCCACGCTGGTCAGGGCGGTCGATACCTCACCCGTATCGTCGCTGGGCATCGTAACGACGGTCTTTGGTCCCAATGTCGATGGCTATGTATTGCCCGTGGCACCTATCGACGCGCTCGACAGTGGCCAGCACAATCCAGTGCCATTCGTCATCGGCGCCAACGCTGATGAAACCAGCACGTTTGGCATTCCCATCACGCTGACCGAGGACGAATATCAACTCGCCGTCCAGACGGTGTTTGATCCCTCGCAAACCGATGCGGTGCTGGCTCAATATCCGGTCAACGCCTATGGATCGCCGCGCGATGCCCTGGTTGCCGCAACCACCGATGCGCAGTTCGTGTGTCCTGCCCGGCGCATCGCACGATCCGCGGCAAACCATCAGAATCCGCCCGTCTTTCGTTATTTCTTCACCCATGGCTTGAACAATCCTGCAGGCGGCTTTTCTGAGGCGGGGCACGGCGTGGACTTGCTCTTCGTTTTTCAGCAGATGGGCGTCGATCCCAGTTACTCACCAACTGCCGAAGACCAGGCGTTGGAATCCGCCATGCTGGGCTACTGGACGCGATTCGCCGCGACCGGCGACCCCAACGGCGGGCAAGCCATCAACTGGCCCCAGTACGCGGCGGATGCCGATCCCTACCTCGAACTGGCGACGCCGATACGATCCGGTACCGGAGTGCGCACCGCGCAATGCGACTTTTGGGATGGCCTGAACGTACTGGGTAAATAATCAGGTTGGGCGTGCCACCTGAAAGATAAACGTTCATCCCCCTCGCCCCTTCCGGGGTGAGGGGTTGGGTTAGAATAGATTGGATAATTGCATACGATATCGCTATCGGCCTTGACCACCATAACGAGCGCGGTGTTTGCGATGGCTTATAAAGTCTGGTAGCCAACACCCTCTGATCCGGAAATTTTCCCTGACTAAATCGCTTCTTCCCTGCCATCTTCGTCCACAATTCCATTTTTGCTGTTGTCGATGATCGCTTCACCTTCCGTATCTTCGTTTATGCTTTCACTATTACCGGCGATATCCATGGTTCCACTCTTGCTATCGTCCATGATAAATTCTCTCTGAAGATAGGCGTCATAATTTCTGACAATCGGTGCGTATTCTTCGGTCATCAGGGGCGAAGAAATGATGAAATCCGCCGTCGAGCGATTGCAGGCGATCGGAACATTATACAACACCGCAATGCGCAAAAGCGCCTTGACATCCACATCGTGTGGTTGGGGTTGCATCGGGTCCCAGAAAAAAATAATCAAGTCGATTTTTCCCTCCGTGATCAGGGAACCCAACTGCTGATCTCCCCCCAGAGGACCCGAACGGAGTTTCACAATCGCAAAATCGTCGGGAATTTCCAACGCCGTCAACTTCTCTTTGGAGCGAATCGCTTTCTCAACCAGCCTGCCTGTCGTACCCGTACACGTTAATCGATGCTGGAGTAAAATGGTGACATTCCATTCAACCCATTCGATCATATCCTTCTTGCGATTGTCGTGCGCGACCAGCGCGATATTCTTTCGAGCGTCCATCGGTAATGGCCTCGCTTGGGTTTCAAGTCTCGTGGAAAAAACCCACGGACGGAGTCTGCGCCGTCCGTGGGAAGGTGTGGGGGGTGATTCCCACACGCCCCACCACCACAGGAATGGTCAGGATGCGTTCGCCTGTTTTATCGTTGCTTTGGCCTCGAGGGGCCGCTTGAGGAAGAACAGCGCGGCGGTAGCGAACAATGTACCCACCACGATCGCGGCCAGATAAGGAGTGAGGTTCGTCACCGCGTTTGGAATCCACAATACGAACGCGCCACCATGCGGTACTCGCAGTTCGCAGCCGAACACCATCGAAATCGCGCCGGCGATGGCGGAACCGATCATCAGCGCCGGGATGACCCGCAGCGGGTCCTTGGCGGCGTAGGGGATGGCGCCCTCAGTAATGAAGGAAATACCGAGCACGGCGGTCGCACCGGCTGCCTCACGCTCGTCCAGCGAAAAGCGGTTCTTGAACAGGACGGAAGCCAATGCCAGACCGAGCGGCGGCACCATGCCAGCGGCCATCACCGCCGCCATCGGCGCGTAGACCTGACTGGTAATCAGGCCGGTGGCAAAGGCATAGGCCGCCTTGTTGACCGGACCACCCATGTCAAAGGCCATCATCGAGCCGAGCAGCAGGCCGAGGAAGACCGCGTTGCTGCCTTGCAAACCCTTGAGCCAGGTAGTGATCGCGGCCAACGCGGCGGCGACCGGTTCGCCCACCACGTAGTACATCAACAGGCCGACGATGAGGGTGCCGAGCAAAGGCAGGATCAGCACCGGTTTGAGGCCGGCCAAGGTGCGCGGCAGCGGGATGTGATCGCTCAAGAATTTGACGGTGTACCCGGCGATGAAACCGGCCGCAATGCCCCCCAGGAAACCGGAGCCGATGGTGCTGGCGATCATGCCGCCGATCATGCCCGGCGTGATGCCCGGCCGGTCGGCGATGGAATAGGCGATGAAGCCAGCCAGAATCGGCACCATCAGAGTGAAGCCGGCCTTGGCACCGATCTGGAACAAGGTCCAGCCCAGCGTGCCCTTGTTGGCGTCCTCGAACACGTTGATCCCGCCGATGGCGAAGCTGACCGCGATCAGCAAGCCGCCCGCGACTACGAAGGGAATCATGTAGGACACGCCGGTCATCAGGTGTTTGTAGGCGCCGGTGCGGGTGGTGGCCTGCTGGGCTTTAGCCTGCCCAGCAGCTTGATCGCCGGAGGGCGCGGTGGCGGCTTTGGCCTCCGAGATCGCCGTACGCACCAGCGCGGCGCCGTCGTGGATCGCCGCTTTGGTGCTGGCCTCGTAGATTCGCTTGCCGGCGAACCGGGTTTTGTCGACTTGGGTGTCGGCGGCGATGATCACCAGATCAGCCGACGCGATGTCCTCGGCGGTCAGGGTGTTCTTGGCGCCGACCGAGCCTTGAGTCTCGACCTTGATCGCATGGCCCTGGCTCTTGGCGCCCTGTTCCAAGCCTTCGG